>JAEZKA010000105.1 GCA_023436225.1 Bacillota bacterium | reverse complement strand
AAATGAAAAATATTACCAAACGCTTCCCCGGAGTCAAAGCATTAGATAATGTTAACCTTCAAGTTGAAGAAGGTGAAATTCATGCACTTGTTGGCGAAAATGGAGCTGGTAAATCAACGCTTATGAACGTACTAAGCGGAATTTATCCTCATGGAAGCTATGAAGGAGAAATCCTCTATCAAAGTGAGGAATGTAAATTCAATGTGATAAAGGATAGTGAAGAAAAAGGTATCGTTATTATCCACCAAGAGCTCGCTCTTGTTCCTTATATGACGATTGGCGAGAATATGTTCCTTGGTAACGAACGCGGTAAAACGGTTCGTATTGATTGGGAGGAGACCTATCGTAAGGCAGACGAATTGTTGGCAACCGTAGGACTCCATGAATCCTCTAAGACTCTGATTAAGGATATCGGCGTCGGTAAGCAACAATTAGTAGAAATTGCAAAAGCGTTGGCAAAGAATGTAAAGCTTTTAATTCTTGACGAGCCAACAGCGTCCTTAAATGAAGCAGATTCACGTAAATTATTGGATTTACTACTTCAGTTTAAAAAAGAAGGACTTACTTCGATTATTATATCTCATAAGTTGAATGAGATTTCATATGTTGCAGACAAGATTACTATTATTCGTGACGGTGCTACCATTGAAACTCTGAATAATAAAACAGAGGAAATCAGTGAAGAGCGTATCATCAAGGGAATGGTTGGTCGTACCTTGACGGATCGTTTCCCGAAGAGAGAAAGCGTTCCTATTGGTGAAACGAATCTTGAGGTGAAGAACTGGACTGTATTTCATCCGCTCTATGCAGGGCGTAAGGTAGTGGACAATGTATCACTTCATGTTCGTAAGGGTGAAGTAGTAGGCATTGCTGGATTAATGGGTGCAGGACGTACAGAATTGGCACTTTCCATCTTTGGAAAAAGCTATGGTGTAGATATTTCCGGTACCTTGTTCCTCAATGGGCAGGAAGTAAAGCTTCACAACTCCCGTCAGGCAATTGAAAAGAAAATTGCATATATTACCGAGGACCGTAAAGGTGATGGTTTAGTATTGACGAATCCGATCCGTATCAATACAACATTGGCAAATATGGCCGGAGTTAGCAAGAATGGTATCATCGATCGAAATCTTGAGGTTGATGCAACAAATAAATATATTGAAAAGCTTAGAACCAAATGTACTTCCAGTGAGCAGATGGTTGGTAACCTAAGTGGCGGTAATCAACAGAAGGTATTAATCAGTAAATGGATGTTTGCTAATCCCGATATTATGATACTTGATGAGCCGACTCGTGGTATCGATGTCGGTGCGAAATACGAGATCTATTGTATTATTAATCAATTAGTTGCTGAGGGTAAATCAATTATTATGATTTCCTCCGAGCTACCGGAGCTTCTCGGTATGTGTGATCGCATTTACATTATGAACGAGGGCAAGATGGTCGGAGAGGTAAGCCGTGAGGAAGCAACTCAGGAACTAATCATGGGACAAATATTAAAATCAAGTAAAGGAGTATAGCGATGGATAAAGCAAAGGATCTTTTAAAAAAGAATACAATGATAATTGCGCTTATTGTAGTAACCATATTTTTTACAATAACAACAAACGGAACATTACTTGTTCCTCAGAATGTTACTAACCTCATTGCTCAGAACGGCTATGTCGTTATACTTGCAGTAGGTATGTTAATCTGTATTTTGACCGGTGGTAACATCGACTTATCCGTTGGATCCATCGTTTGTTTGATCGGATCGATAGCCGGTACTCTGATCGTTAATAAGAATGTAAATAATTGGGCGGCAATTGCTATTTGTCTTGTCATTGGTATCGTAATTGGTATCATTCAAGGTTACTGGATTGCATACCTTAGAATCCCTGCCTTCATTGTTACTCTGGCAGGAATGCTTTTGTGGCGTGGTGTTGCGCTTATCGTTTTAGACGGTCTTACGGTTTCACCCTTCCCGGATAGCTATTTAAATCTGTTTAATAGCTATGTTCCTGACATTTTTAACGGTAATATCAATATGCTTGCAATCGTGTTAGGTGTTGTAGTATGTGTCATTTATGTTTGTGCGATGTTGATATCGAGAATGAATAAGAGAAAGAAAGGTTATCAGCTTAATTCTGTGCTATCAGAAGCAAGTCAGATCATAATTATCTGTATCATCGTTATGGCATTGGCATTCTCCCTGGCTAGCCACAAGGGTATACCGATGATACTGATCTTGCTCGCAGTCATTGTATTTGCCTATACCTATTATACTACTAAGACAGTTCCAGGACGTTATCTCTATGCAATGGGTGGCAATGAGAAGGCAGCTAAGCTTTCCGGTATTAATACTAACCGTGTTCTCTTCTTTGCATATGTTAACATGGCATTCTTAAGTGCCGTCGCAGCTCTTGTCTGTGTTGCTCGTTTCAACTCCGCAGCTCCTACTGCTGGTATGAACTACGAAATGGATGCAATCGGTTCCTGTTACATTGGTGGTGCTTCCGCTTACGGTGGCATCGGATCTGTTCCGAGAGTAGTAATTGGTGCTATCTTCATGGGTGTAATCAACAACGGTATGTCCATTATGGGTATCGACAGTAATGTGCAGAAGGTTGTTAAGGGTGTTGTATTACTTGCGGCAGTAACCTTCGACGTACTCTCCAAGAAGAGAGGAAAAATAGCATAATTTGAGTGATTGCACTCACATAACAAGCTTCCTTGCGGGCATGTGAGCAAGCTGGTGATCATGTACATGTTTTAAGTTTATGATATAATAAACGCATAGTGAGCATAATGCGAGATATGGCACTCGCATAACAAGCTTACTTGTAAGCATGCGATCAGAGCAGAAGATCATGATTATGTTATAAGTCATGATATAACACAAGCCTACAAGTTTTTGGCATAGACTCCTATATGTATTTAGAGCAGAGGACCTGGAATTATGAAATAATTCATGATTTCAGGTCTCTGCTCTTTTTTGCCTTACAAATATTTCATTATTGTATGATTTTATGGAAAGGTGGTAATAATTAAATCAATGTAATGTTAATTCATTATTATTAAGGAGGAGTTATATGAAACTTAAATTTGTTATAGCGATAATCGCATTATTCATGGTAGTTATGACAGGCTGTGGAAAGAAGAATGGAGATAATGCGGCAACATCACCCTCTCCATCACCTACTAATGGAACCACCGCAACAACGGCCCCAACAACCGCACCCACAACGGCTGCAACAACGGCCCCAACAACTCCTGCAGTTACTACAGCGCCAACAACAGGAGGAGGTAATACACCGGATGCTGTGACTACTGCATCTATAGTCGATAACGAGGAGGCATTTCTGAAGGCAATTAGTAAGGATGGTACATGGATTATTTGTCTGACGAAGGACTTGACTTTCGATAAAGAGCTTCTGCTGGAAGGTGAATTCAAAAACGGCAAGAAGGATGACGGCAAAGATGAGATCGAACGCAAGATAGCACTTTATGCGCAGGATGAAAAACGTAATATAACCGCAAGATATACCTTGACCGCTCCCAAGCTGACAATAAGCAGTCCGGAAGCCAGTATTGTTAGAGGTACCTTCAAGGGCGATATATATGTTACAGCAACCGATTTTGAGTTAGATGATGCAACAGTGGAAGGTAATATTTATTTTACGACAAAAGAGGCCATGGATTCTTTTGAAATGGATGGAAACAGTAAGGTGACCGGAAAGAAAGAAATGGTTAAATAAGAACAAAAAAGCTATTGAGGTTATATAGGGTGACAAAACATAAGGAGATCATCTTCTTTGGGTTGTCACCCCTTTTTATTTAAGTATTTTTTCTGTTTTTTTGGACATTTTTTGTTCCGCATGTTACAATGTGAAATATTATTACAGTCAAGATAAATACGGTCAAGATAATTATTGTGAACATAATTAAAGTAAAGATAATTATGGTAAAGATCAGTATGCCAATGATTTCATGTATAGAAATGGAGGGTAAGGTTTATGACAGATGAACATAGTCAATTGGATTTGGAACTGAGAGGATTGTTCGTTGCATCGAAGCTGGAGGAGCTGATGGAGCTATTAAATAAACAGCCTGAGGCAACAGTGAAGGAAATCAGCGATTATAATTGGAATATCGTTAAGAAATATTATGATACAGAACGCTTCGATTTGTTATTACAGCATTTAAAGTTTGTTGCTTATACCTGCTTTATTGTAGAATATGCGCATCAGATCGGTATCATCGGTGATGATGTATTTGGTATTATGATGATGATCTATAATGATATTTATGAGCTTAAGAGACAACAGGGCTAGTTACCCCACTTTGTTGAAAAACTAAATGAAGAAAAAGTACTAATCAGATAAATGCTAGCTTTGCAAAAGACTATTATTGGATTGGATATCGTTTGATGCAGGGGCATTTGATGCATTGTATTAATATTGACAAAGTATGAATAAAAATGTAAAATGTGCTACATAGCACGTAAATAGTGGGGCTGATCGATAGTCCAATTGGAGGATTGACCATGAAATTGATGATACCGGATGGGTATAAAGCAAATATCGATATTAAAGAAACAGAAATCGGTATTAAATATTGTAAGGATTTTTTTGAAAGAGAATTAGCAAAGCAATTAAATCTTACTCGTGTTTCTGCACCACTTTTTGTAAAGCCCGAAACAGGCCTGAATGATAATTTGAATGGTGTAGAAAGACCTGTTAGCTTTGGAGTGAAGGAACAAGATGATGCACAGGTTGAAATCGTTCATTCCCTTGCAAAATGGAAAAGACAGGCGCTTAAGAGATACGGATTTAATAAAGAAGAAGGTCTATATACCGATATGAGTGCGATACGAAGAGATGAAGAGACGGACAACATCCACTCCATCTATGTAGATCAATGGGACTGGGAGAAAATCATTGATAAGTGTGAGCGGAATCTGGATACACTGAAGTCAATCGTACGTAAGGTTTATGCTGCACTTAAGAATACAGAGAGCTATATGGCCTCCAAATATGATTATATTAAGGAAATTCTACCCGACGAGATTACCTTTATCACTTCTCAGGAATTAGAGGATAGATACCCGGATCTTACTCCTAAGGAAAGAGAGCATGTGATTGCCAGAGATAAGGGTGCTGTATTTATTATGCAAATCGGTGGTGCACTAACCTCAGGAGAACGTCATGATGGAAGAGCACCCGATTACGATGACTGGAACCTGAATGGAGATATTATTGTATACTATCCGGTATTGGACATTGCATTAGAGCTTTCCTCAATGGGTATTCGCGTTGATGAAGATTCCCTGGTGGAGCAGTTGAAGATAAGCGGATGTATGGAACGAGCTGAACTGCCCTTCCAGAAGGCTCTGATCAATAAAGAGCTTCCTTATACTGTTGGTGGTGGTATCGGTCAGTCAAGAATATGTATGTTCTATTTACGTAAGGCACATATTGGTGAAGTACAATCCTCGATCTGGCCTCAGGATGTGATGGAAGAAGCAGATAGAAGAGATCTGCATTTGTTATAAATGGTTATCCGCAGCTTCACCGGAGGAATTGGAGCTAGTGGTGGGAGGAAACTATGTATAAGCATATAATATGGGATTTTGACGGAACACTTTTTGACACCTATGAAGTTATGGGCAGAGCACTGCAGCTGTCATTCCAAAGAATTGGTGTAAATGAGCCTTTGGAGCAGATTATACGATTGATGAAGGTATCCATTTCCGAAGCCTTACGTTATTATACCGGTCAATATCAAATTGATGAAGAATTCATAAAGGATTATGAAGCTACGCGTAGAGAGATGGAGCTTGAGGAATGTAAGCCCTATCCGGGTGTCATAGAATTGCTGAAGCATATGAAAGAAACCGGACGGTATCATTATCTGTTCACTCATCGCGGTATTTCTTCCATAACCTTTCTACAGAAACATCAGATCTATGATTATTTTACGGATTGTATTACCTCTGAGCATTCCTTTGAGCGAAAGCCCAGTCCGGCAGCCATCCTTCATCTTACCGAGAAATATCAGATGAAGGCGCAGGAGGCGATCATGATTGGTGACCGTGACCTGGATATCTTATCAGCCAAGAATGCCGGTATCCGGGCATGCTTCTTTGACGAGGACGGAGGCGAATGCGAAGCAGCCGATTATAATATTAAGCATATCATGCAGCTATACGAGATCATATAACGAGGTTAATCTGTATTAGGGATGTAATTCTAATCAAATCATGAGAGGAGCTCTATGATGAAATGTGTGTATACAGACGGAAGGAATCAAGATTTTGTCGAGCTTTGCCGACAACTGGATCATAACCTGGATGAATTGGTCGGGGGATTTGAACAGAGAAAGAATTACGTTCAGTATAATACGCTAGAGAATATCCATGATGTGATTCTGTTTTATGATGAGGATAAGCCCTGTGCCTGCGCCAGCTTTAAGCATTATGAAGAGGGCATTGCTGAAATGAAGCGTGTCTTTGTTCGGCATGAGTATCGCGGTCAGGGAGTCTCTAAGGAATTGATTCATACGCTTGAGGCGCTCGCGAGAGAAAAGGGCTATCGGAACATGATATTGGAGACGGGAAAACCGTTAATTGCAGCTACAAAGCTATATCTGAAAATGGGGTATCAGATTATCGATAATTATGGTCAATATAAGGATATGAAGCTATCTATATGTATGAGTAAAGAATTATAAATATTGAAATGTTACATCAGATACTATAAAGGTAAGATGTAGCCACTAAAACCTAGGCAGCCGTCGTACTCTATGGAATATAAGTCCATAGAGCACGAACGACTGCCGTTTTTTGATGGATGAAGTCAATAATCATAATAGCTCAGCCTAGCTGACTAATTATCTTATATTAAAATGGTACAAAATCAGGATGATGACCTGTGAGACCATAAGCCTCCAAAGCTTTTAATGCATTGATGTCTTCTGATGAAAGCTCAAAATCAAAGATATCCGCATTTTCCAGCATACGATCTCTGGAGGTAGTCTTTGGAAGGGGAAGAAGACCATGCTGGATGCTCCAGTGAAGCAGAACCTGCGCGGTTGTTTTGTTATGTTTTGCAGCGATTTCAATCAATACCGGATGATCCATCTGACCTTTTATTAACGGGCTCCAAGCCTCTACAATCATTCGCTTTTCCTTACAAAAGTTCACGGTATCACGCTGAGTATACCGGGGATGTAATTCCAATTGATCCACCATGGGTGCTATTTTGGCGGTTTCCAGCAGGGCATCGATATGATGCTCTAAGAAATTGCTGACACCGATAGCCTTAATCTTACCTTCGGTATATAATTCCTCAAAGGCTTTCCAGGTTCCTTCGTTTACTTCCTTCCAGCAGTCACGGTATGCCAATGGAATAGGCCAGTGTATGAGATAAAGATCGAGAGAATCCAAGCCCAGATTTTCCATGGTCATCTCAAAGGCCTTCAGGGTTTTTTCATAACCATGGTACGGATTATCTAATTTACTGGTTACAAATAATTCACTACGTTTCAAGCCGGATTCTCTTATTGCTTTACCGACTGACTTTTCATTCTGATATGCAAAGGCTGTATCAATATGGCGATAGCCACAATCAATTGCTGTTTTCACAATGTCTGCTGTAGTATCGTCCTTTGGAAGCTGCCAGGTTCCAAATCCAACGCAGGGTATTTTTACTCCGTTTGAGAGTACATAACAATCTTGTATGTTATTCATTTTGAAAACTCCTTCCATCATATCAAACATATATTTATTCTGTGTAATTACCATCTTTAAAATTCATTTAATTAACAGAAATTCCTAATATCTATAAGAAAACCGTCAGATTATAGGAAATTGCTTGTACAGGCCCACGATATATAATATAATACATTACTAAAGCAGCAGGCGATTGTATAACAGGCAATCCTAGTGTGCACTGTTGATTTGACAGCTAATGCTTAGGTTAAATAACAAATGATTTTCTTGGAGGATGAACCAATGAATGAAATAAAAGCAATCATTTTTGATGTCGATGGGACTTTAGTTGACCGTAAGGAGGCATTTCTACGATTTTGTAACTTTCTCTTAGACCGATATAGTATGGATAACCCCTATGATGGAACTAGAGAAGCTTTAATTAATTATATGGTCGAGATTGATGAAAACGGCTACGGCGGTTTGGAGAGCTTTATTCCCAGACTTAATAAGTTGTGGAGACTGCCTCTTTCAGTAGAAGATTTTATAGTAGAACGGAATGAGGTGTTTGGTAAGATGACGACCGCTTATCCTGAGATGTATGAGGTTCTGGACGCTTTAAAGGGAAGGTATAAGCTTGGCATTATTACGAACGGTTATTCCACTGTCCAGAGAGAGAAGATTAATACGGTAAAGATTAGCGACTATTTTGATGATATTATCGTATCAGGCGATCTTGATTATGAAAAACCGAATCCCAGGATCTTTGCACTTTCCTGTGAACGGCTTGGAGTAACCCCAGCTGAAGCGGTATACATCGGCGATTATTATCCGAATGATATTGCAGGTGCAATTGGTGCGGGTATCAAACCCATCTGGATCAGTGAGGATATCGAAGAGCATCCGGAGTATGAAGGAATCCGTGTAAATCGACTACGGGATATCTTAAATTATTTATAGTACATAATAAGTGGATTTCCGCCAGACGGGGTTCCTTTTATTCTAAATTAATAGGCTTTCGCAAATTGGTATTCATGGAATATGGGGACACCCCAAAACCTAAGAAACGTACTATGCGAAAGCCAATGATTAATCATAGTTTATTCCATTTGATACATAAAATCACGGGGAGAAACTCCGGTTACTTTTTTGAATACACGACTAAAATAAAAAGCACTTTCAAATCCTAGGACATCGGAAATCTCATAGATCTTTAGCTTGCTGTCTATCATTAATTCCTTAGCAGCATTAATTTTACATTGATTAATATAGTCAGTAAAGCCAATCTCATTATATTTCGAAAACAGAACACTAAGATAATTTGAGCTAATGCTTCCACTGGCTTAAAGGGCTAAGATAAAATGTGACTGGTATTAAATGGGGCTGTTGTAAAACTGCTCCATTTTGTAATGAAAGTGGGAGAAAGGAATAGTGATTGCCATGCGATATGAGAATATACCGATGATTACGGATGGGGAAGTGGAAGAAGCTCTTCGGTTTGCTACGGAACAGGTGCTTCATAATTTGCCTGAATTTACTTATCAATTTCAAAATGCTTATAGTGAGAATAATTTTTATAAACCCATAGAGAATCGCAATTGGACCACAGGGTTTTGGACCGGTGAGATATGGCTGGCCTATGAATTCACAGGAGATGAGAGACTGAAAAAGGCTGCCGAAATTCAAATAGCCAGCTTTAACCATAGAATAGATCATAAAATCGAGGTGGATCACCATGATATGGGGTTTCTGTATTCCCCGTCCTGTGTTGCAGGCTATAAACTGACCGGGAATGAAACAGGCAGAATAGCAGCAATAAAAGCGGCAGATCAATTAATTACAAGATATCATCCGGTGGGAGAATTTATTCAGGCTTGGGGAACTATGGATGAACCGGAAAATTATAGACTCATTATCGATTGTCTTTTAAATCTTCCTTTGCTTTATTGGGCATCGGAGGAGACCGGTGACAGCAAATATCGTAATATTGCAGAGAAGCATATCCATACTGCAATTAAGAATGTAATTCGTGAGGATTATTCTACCTGGCATACCTTCTTTTTTGACATGAAAACAGGAGCTGCGGATCATGGGGCTACCTGTCAGGGCTATCGTGACGGCTCTGCATGGGCGAGAGGTCAGGCATGGGGAATTTATGGCTGTGCTCTCGCTTATAAATACACCAAAAGAGAAGAGTACATCGAGATATTTAAGCATGTGACAGCCTACTATCTGGAGCATCTTCCGAAGGATATGGTCCCTTTCTGGGATCTGGAATTCACGGACGGAGATGATCAGCCCAGAGACTCATCCTCTGCTTCCATTGCAGCCTGCGGAATACTGGAGATGTTAAAGTATATGAACGAGGAAGATGCGGCAACATATCGGAAGCTGGCTATGCAGATCATGAAATCCGTATATGACAAATATGCAGTGAAGGATAAAGAGGTTTCCAACGGACTTGTGCTACACAGTACATACTCCAATCGTTCACCTTATAATACCTGCAATCACTATGGAGTCGATGAATGTAACTCCTGGGGAGATTATTTCTACATGGAGGCTTTAATGAGACTTCATAAAGATTGGGAATTATATTGGTAGAAAGGCAGGGTTATTCCTATGAGAACAGAATGGGAAGGAAGCTTGAACAGCAAAGGTGATTTTCAGGAGCTATTTATTGGGATTGTTAATCCGTTAATTCCATACTACAGTGAGGGGAAAGCAGAAGTAACCCTTGGTGTGACAGCTACTAATTATGACCGGAAGGCCATTGGTTTAGAGGCGTTCTCCAGACCTTTGTGGGGGATGGTCCCTTTTTGGGCAGGGGGAGGAAGCTCCCAGGTATTTGAAGAAACTTATCGAAAGGGTCTTGTTGCTGGAACCGATCCAAAGAGTAAGGAGTATTGGGGTGGTTTCCATGCCTTTGACCAGCGCTTTGTGGAGATGGCGGCAATCTCCTATGGCCTAATTCTGACACCGGAAAAGCTATGGGAGCCTTTAAGTGAGAGGGAAAAAGATAATCTTTCAAATTGGCTATACGGAATCAATGAATATGAGCTTCCAATCTGTAATTGGATTTTGTTTGCAGTACTGGTCAATCTTGCATTGAAAAAGTTAGGACGAAAATATGACGATAAGAAAATGGAATATTATTTAAACGGTGCCGATACCTTCTATCTCGGGGACGGCTGGTACAGGGACGGAGATTCCGGGCAGAAGGATTATTATGTTTCCTTCGCTATCCATTTTTATAGTCTGTTCTATGCTTCGGTTATGGAGAGAGAAGATCCGAAGCGATGCAGGATCTACAAGGAGAGGGCGGAGATTTTTGCTAAGCAGTTCATCTACTGGTTTGATGATCATGGGGCGGCTTTACCTTACGGACGTTCTCTTACATACCGTTTCTCTCAGGTTAGCTTCTTTTGTGCCTGCCTTATGGCAGATGTAACTCCATTCCCGATAGGTGTAATGAAGGGTTTGATCACGAGGCATTTATGTGATTGGATGAGGAAACCGATTTTCGATCGAAATGACATCCTGACCATCGGTTACGGTTATCCAAACCTGGTTATGGCCGAACGATATAACAGTCCAGGTTCTCCATACTGGGCATTAAAGACCTTTACCGTTCTGATGCTTCCCGATGATCATCCGTTTTGGAATACTAAGGCAGAGCCGATGCCTCCGTTGAAGGAGCAGATGCTGCTTTCCTATGCGGACATGCTGATCCGTCGATATCCAAATCATACAACCGCATATGTGTCTGGAAAATACAGTCCTTTCGGACATGGACAGACTCCTGCAAAATATGGCAAGTTTGCTTACGATACCCGGTTCGCATTTCATGTGGCCAAATCGACGAATGAAATTCATGAGGCGGCACCGGACAATATGCTAGCCTTTTATATCGGCGGATATGTGTATGTTAGAAGAGTATGTGAGAGCTTTCAGGTGTCGGATACCGAGGTTACCTCAGTATGGTCCCCATATGCTGGGATTCGGGTAGAGACAACCATTATACCGACCAAAGAGGGGCATATTAGAAAGCACATCATTATGAGTGATATAGAATGCTCAGCCTACGATTGTGGTTTTGGTGTGGAGATTGACGTAAAGGGAGAGAAGCTGACAGAAGATATACATATGGCACAGGTAGAAAATACATATAGTGAGTGCAGTGCCATCTCTCTATGTGGTGAAGGGAAGGGAATGATCATCGTGGCAGATCCGAATACGAATCTGCTCTATCCGATGGCAAGAATTCCTGCGGTGTGCTATCAGCTGGTGAAGGGAAAGAATGAGATAATCACGGAAATTAAGGCAACCTATAACCGAATAGAAGAATAATGTGAGAAATGAGGACTTAGTATGACAGAGTTTTATTTTAAGATCCTAGACCAGGACTCTAAAATAGTTGCTGAGAACCGTGGTGTAAATGAAGTAAATCTGGTTTACACCAGGGAGTATTGTCCGGGAGACAGGATTGTTTTGGAGTGCACACAGAAAAATTGTTATGTATGGCTGCAATTAGATGATGCCTTAGGAAAATCATTGGTGTATTTAACCGATGACATATTATATGAGATTCCCTTTGGAGATAAAAGGCTGAATCTATCCCCGAAGGTCTTCTATGGTAACAGACATCTGCTTACTGCAAAGGAGGCTTTCAATTATGAGGTTAAGGCCTATCGGAATCTTGCTCTCAATGTCTATGACCAGCATGGGAAACCTTCCTGTTATCCTCATGCTTTGGCTAATGTAGAAACCAGAGGAGAAGCAGTATTTGCTGCAAAAAATGCAATCGACAGAGTAACGGTGAATAATAGCCATGGTAATTGGCCTTATGCATCCTGGGGAATTAACTGTCGTGATGACGCAACCTTTCGGATTGAATTTGGAAGAGTGGTAGAGGTTGACAAAGTGGTACTCTATACCAGAGCGGATTTTCCTCATGATAACTGGTGGACATCGGTAACTCTGAGCTTTTCTGATGGAGAGGAGATGGATGTGGAGCTAGAAAAAAGCAGCCTTCCGCATATTATTGTGTTAAAGGAAAAGCAAATTGAGTGGGTTGCTTTATCGAGATTAATTAAATCAGAGGATCCGTCTCCTTTCCCGGCTCTTACGCAGATAGAGGTATACGGAAGAGATTTGTAGGCAACTAATGAAATAGAAAATGAGATAAGAATAGATGAAAGAAAGGTAACATACTTCCCATTTCGTATATCCCGATATTACTGATACGGCACATGTTTTGTGGGAGTTTGCTACCTTTTTATTTATGTAGATATAATACCGACCGGCTTTTATATTTGTTTCAGAATTTGATTTTTAAGCCATAGTGCCACGCCGTCTTCATAATTACAGCCAATGATTTGATCTGCTTTTGCTTTTAGATCAGGAACCGCGTTACCGACTGCAATGCGCTGATCACTGGCTTCAAAGAGTGGAAGATCGTTATGATTATCACCAAAGCATACAATATGCTCCAGCTTCAGATAAGAGCGTAAAAACTGTACTCCGTGGAACTTGGAAGCAGTCTTATGATAAGTCTCGAGATACCATTGATCAGGAGAATAATTATCCTTGTAGAAGACGCAGTTTAAATCTGAAATCGCCTTTATTTTGTTATAGATATGCTCCAGCTTATCGTAATGATCTAATAGAGAGAAATAAACTAACGGTTCCTCGGACAGGTCATTAAAATCATCAATCTGCGTAAAGCGCTTCTGATACAGGTCAACTCTCTCCTGATAAAAATTCTTTAGAGCGGGTGTGCAAAGATCCTCATAATAGGTATTCATTACACCATTCTTAATAGTATAAGCAAAGCCCTTCAGGCTGTGTTCACGGATGACCTCCATCAGCTTAGTTATACTGGTCTTTGGAAGTGTCTCAACCTTAATATACTCATTCTTTGTTAAGTCATAGATGCAAACGCCGTTCATAAGAATTACCGGTACAGTAACATTAACCTCTTTTAAGATTGGCTTGACGGATGCGATGGATCTTGCAGTTGCTACACTAAACAGCATCCCTTGTCGGATACATTCATTCAAGATATCGATGGTCTTTCGTGATAGCTCCACATTGGGGTGCAGGAGAGTACCATCAAGATCGGATATATATAGCGTTTTCATAATCACTTTGCCTTTCTCCGGAACCTATTCTAGGATCGGAAGCTTGCTTTCCATTGCTTCATATACTTCGATCATCTTGTCGGTCCAAGCATCAAATTCCGGGTCCGGGCTCTGATACTCCGGATGCTTATCGATATAATCCAAAGTCATACGAACACCCTGGTCGAAACGTACCGTTGCCGTAAAGCCGGGAACAAGTCGTTTTATCTTTGTATTATCAAATATAACGGTATGAGCTTTATCACCAAGAATTCCTCCGATAAAGCCACGATTTGCTTTTGCTAAGGTCTCAGAGGAGATATGGACAATGTTTGGTTTCACTCCAAGTGCATTACCAATGATCTCGTAAATCTGATTCCAGGTCAGGCTCTCATCCGAAGTAATCTGAACTGCTTCACCGATGGCGTGGAAATTACCCATCAGACCGAGAAAAGCTTTCGCAAAATCCGAATGGTGGGTCAGAGTCCAGAGAGAGCTTCCGTCTCCATGTACAATGACCTTCCTCCCCTGTTTGATGCGGTTGATGACACTGTAGCTACCATTCTTACCATGAAGAGCTAAAGGGACATTAAAGCAGCCGTAAGTATGACTGGGACGAACGATGGTGATAGGGAAGCCGTTATTTCGATATTGCTCCATCAGAAATTCCTCGCAGGCAATCTTATTCCTTGAGTATTCCCAGTAGGGATTGGATAGAGGCGTACTCTCTGTAATATAAGGGTTTGACAAGGGCTTCTGATAAGCAGAAGCAGAACTTATGAAGATGTACTGCTTTGTCTTTCCGGTAAATAGACGTACATCCCTCTTTAATGCCTCCGTATCGAAGGCAATAAACTGAGCGACAACATCAAAGGTCATATCCTTAAGCTTCTCTTTGACATCGGCTTCATTATGGATATCGGCTTCAATAATCTTAACACCATCTGGGACTAATTCAGATCGGTTACCACGGTTCAAAAGATATAAATCAAAACCATAACCGGGGGCAAGCTGTGTGATTGCGGTACTAATTGTTCCCGTTCCTCCAATAAATAATACCTTCATAAGCATCCTCCTTTAAAAATAATAAATGTGCCATGGAAAAAATACTAGCCCAACATGCCAAATCTTTGTAGAGTGCATTATGCGTTGCAATAATACGCATAATATGGCGTAAGCAAATGTGAGCAAAGTGAACAAACAATGTTTGTTTACTTTAGTAAGCTCGCCTACAGAAGAGACACGATAGAATCATCGATTGGGTTAGTGTCATAATTCTCTTTCAGTAAACCGAAGATATAATAATCCGTCATAACATTTAAAATGGCTCCCTGCTTAATAAAGCCTTCCTGAGTGAAGTGAAGCTTTTGTGCAACTCGGACGGAACCATGATTATCGGCAAAGCAACGTAATTGGATACGGGTCAATCCCATATATTCAAATGCTAATTTGATCATAGCTTGTCCGGCTTCCGGTGCAAAGCCCTTACCCCAATAATCCTTGTTAATGCGATAGCCGATATCTGCCTGACGTTTTAGCCGGAATTCATAAAATACAATTTCACCGATAACTTTATGAGTATCTTTAAGCTCCATGAGCCAGGTCAGCTCACGGCCGGCACGGTATTCCTTCATGGTTGCATTATAGTGATAATCCAGCTTAATTTTCTTCTTTGGTCGTCTTCGTCCGTTGGTATCCTTTGATTCATCATATAATCCCCAAAAACGATATACGCTGTAATCATTGATGAATTCCAGACTGTCCCTTCCGTCGGAGGCACTATCGGTTATTTGGCGAAGAATTAATCGATTAGTTTCTAGCCTTGGGAGCTTTTCGAAACATGCTTCATAGCTCATCTGTATTCTCCTCTCGTTTTGTGAGATACTATACTTCTTATTATCTATCAAATCTTCGTAATTATCAAGCCTTCGTAATTATGGATTTTTGTTCAATTTCAACCATTGAATTTCATCTTTCTATAGGAACTGATTCTCTATAAAAATCTTTAAGCCGATGACAACTAATACAATACCTCCGACCAGCTTAGCACGCAGACCTAATAAGGAACCGAATTTCTTCCCAATGTATACGCCAAGGGTACAGAGAACAAAAGTAATCAGTCCAATCAACAACGCTGCAGATAGGATATTGATATTTAATACAGCTATACTTACGCCGGCTGCCAAAGCATCAATGCTTGTGGCAATCCCCTGCATTATGAGATTTTTTGCATTAAACATATTTCGATTTGTGCAGGTTGTTTCTGAGCTTTTCCACTCCTTATAGGTATCGGCTAACATATTGACACCGATTGCTCCAAGCAGTAGGAGAGCAATCCAATGCTGGTAGCGACATACGGTATCCGAAAAGGCTTTTCCCAACGTAAACCCCAGCACCGGCATTAATGCTTGAAAAAAACCAAAGGTTAAGGCCGTCATAACTGCATGCCTCTTTGTCACCTTATCACTACACATACCATTTGTTACAGCTACAGCAAAGGCATCCGCAGATAAGCCAAGTGCAAGTAATACTAATGTCAATAAATCCATACTCATATCCCTTTCTTATCAGTAAATGTATTATTGAGGAAAGAAAACAATACTATTTCGCAATTTTAGTAACCTACCCAGTGCTTGTAGAATGAGATCTTAATAACATAAAAAAGCTCATGTATGGCCGTAATTCAGCCATACATGAGTCTCGTTCATTAAGGTAAGCCAGATTTCTCTCGGAATCATTATGTTGACTTGCCACATACTAATAGTATGCAAACTACTCCCTCATTTAGTACCATTTACAAAATTTAATTCGATTTTACCATGAGAGGCTTCAATTAGCAATCACTTTATAATCTTTTGACAGAAAATTATCAATAATTCCTTGATTTTATTTATGTATATACAAGTAACCCTTAGGAAACATAAAGGATATAAAATGAAAAATCTTCTTGCTACACAGTGAAAAAAAGTGCATAATATAAGTCGACTGTCATTTGAGACTGTAGAAAATTCGCAAAACATGCATTATATTGTTTGGCAATCGATAGGAAAGTAGGTTGATATTATGTCCCTTGCTGTAACGGCATTTAATCAAATTATGATTATGTTCTTTATTATCTTGATCGGTATCTTTTGTTATCGTATTCGCTTGATTGATCAAGTTACGAATAGAAAGCTTTCAGACATCGTACTGATACTAGTTAATCCAATTGTGGTATTGGTAGCTTATCAAAGAGAGTTTGACACCACTTTGCTGAAGGGGCTGTTGATTTCCTTGGTGATGGCGATAATAACTCATTTCTTCGCAATTATCATAAGTATTGTGGTGCTTCGAGGAAAAAAGCACAGCGCAGAACTTGCCATTGAACGATTTGCTGTCATATATTCAAACTGTGGTTTTATTGGAATTCCCATGGCCGGAGGACTCTTTGGAAGTGAGGGAGTATTCTATATCACAGCTTATATGACTATATTCAACCTGCTAGTCTGGACCCATGGTGTAGTCATCATGACTGGTAAAGCAAACATCAAATCCATTGGGAAAGCTTTCTTATCACCAACAGTCATTGCAACTGTGGTTGGCTTTCTTTTGTTTGTAACAAGAATAATGCTACCTGAAGTCATGCTGGATACCTTGACCTATATAGGTAACATGAACACACCCTTGGCTATGCTGGTAGCAGGTGTTACAATTGCTCAGACCGATGTGAAAAAATTGTTAATTAAGCCTCGAATTTATTTTATTTCCTTTGTGAAGCTACTTTTGGTCCCGATTGTCATGTTATTTTTTTTCCAATTATTCGAGCTTCCCAATGTGGTATTGCTGACATCTGTATTGGCTGCAGCCTGCCCGACTGCCGTAACGGTCAATCTGTTTTCCATCCGTTACGATAAGAATTACCTTTATGCATCAGAGGTGTTCGCAATATCAACCATGGCTTCGATGGTTACAATACCTATCGTAATGTATATTGCCAATGGGATATTGTAGTCAAAATCTTTTGTCTAAAGAATATCTGTAGTTAATTGAAATAATGTTAGTACATTGTAGCTTGCACTGTATAGTATAGTATTGTAGAATAAGTGATGTATGTAAATTAAGGTGAAAATGAAGAATAAAGGAGTTATTAATGATGAACGATTATTTAATCGTTAGTGATGCAACACTTGATCTTCCTGCGAGCGTTATCGATGAGTATGATATACGAATAATTCCGATGGGAGTAAATGTAGATAATGAGGAATTTCGTCATTATCCGGATGAGAGAGAGTTATCCATTGAGGATTTTTACCGGAAGCTGAAAGATGGAGCGATATCTCATACGACACAGATTACTCCGGCGATCTTCATGGATTATTTTGAAGATATATTAAAGCAAGGAAAGGATATTCTATATATAGCCTTTTCATCGGGATTAAGCGGTACGTATAATACCTCTCAGATTGTGATACGTGATCTTGCGGAGGAGTATCCAGACAGAAAAATATATAGTATCGATTCTTTGTGTGCTTCCATAGGGGAAGGCCTGCTTGTATTGAATGCAGCCCTACAGAGGCAGCAGGGTATGAATATTGAGGAACTCGTAGCCTGGGTTGAAGCCAATAAGGCTCGTTCTAGACATTGGTTTACGGTAAAGGACCTGTTCTTCTTAAAGCGGGGAGGAAGAATTACTTCGATCGAGGCAATGGTGGGAACAGCGCTTAAGATACGTCCGGTGCTTAGTACGGATCCCTTTGGTAAGCTTACGGTTGTGTCCAAAATACGTGGTTCAAAAGCAGAGCTTGATTTTATGCTGAACAAGCTTTTAGAGGAAGGTACGGATCTCTCTACGCAGACAATAATTATCGGCCACGGTGATGATCTTGTACAGGCGAAGGAATTAGAAAACCTTATCCGTAGTAGAGTAACTGTGAAGGACATCATAATCTCGAAGATAGGTCCTGTCATCGGAACCCATACCGGCCCCGGTATGCTGGCTCTTGTTTTCATGGGGGATAAAAAGGAACAGTGATTAATTAATAGGATGGATTGTATGATTACACTTAATCCTATTATAATAGAAACAAGATTTGGAATGAGAAGCTATCTGGGGAAAATCCTGTATATATTCACTTGCTATTAATATATAGCGATGGGTCTTTACAGGATAGACCTATGGTGGCTTTTTTGGTGGAGCAAAGGCTTCATCAATTGATAAATCTTTGTAAAACAGAGGAATTTCATTTGCTATCACGTATTGAATTAAGTATAATGAAGAGGAATGAATAAAAGAGATATCATATCGTATCGTAAAGAATAGGATATGATCTGTGTGTTAGTACTTCGGAGGTCGATTACGTGAAGAATGATAAAGCAGGAAGCAGTGTTGAACATAACCAGATAAAACCATATAAAAAGGATGCGGATTATTCCTATACCTTAGGAGCATTTCCGACCTATGAGCTGATCAAGGCAAGACCAAAGAAGGTCCGCAAGGTTCTTGTGGATACCAGCTTTACAGATCAAGATAATCTGAAAAGGCTGTGTGATGAGAAGAGAATTCCGATTGAATATAATAATAAAGCAATTGCAAAAATCAGCGATAAGGAAAATTGCTATGTTGCCGGTGTATTTGAGAAATATGATTGTAGGCTGTCAGCCGATCGTCCGCATATTGTACTTGTGAATCCTAGTAACATGGGCAATCTTGGAACAATTCTTCGTACAGCGGTGGGCTTTGGGATTTATGATATCGCAATCATATTGCCAGGAGCAGATATCTATAATCCAAAGACGATACGCTCCTCGATGGGTGCGTTCTTTCGGTTGAATTTTCATCACTATGGGAGCTTTGATGAGTACCGCAGAGAGTTTGCAAAGCATGAGGTGTTCACTTTTATGCTAAACGGTGAGAACACTCTGACGCTTAAGGATTGTCCTAAAGCAGAGCTTTTCTCCCTGGTTTTTGGTAATGAAGCAACCGGGCTTGATGACACATATCTCAAGGTTGGAACCAGTATCTTTATTCCCCAGTCACCGGATGTTGATTCCTTGAATTTGACTATAGCTGTGGGAATTGGAGCATATATTTTTACAAATCAAAAATAAAATGGGGTTGCCTGCCACGCAGGCAAAAAGGAGGAAGTATGAGACTAAACTATAAGAGGACTTTCTTTGTGGGGCTTGCATTTATGTCCATCTGTTGTTTTTGGCAATTGTACGATAATATCATTCCCCTGATGCTTAAGAACACGTTCGGTCTGGGAGAGACAGTAACCGGTGTATTAATGGCACTGGATAATGTATTAGCTTTGTTTTTACTCCCCATATTCGGTTCCTTATCCGATAAGGTAGATACGCCCTTAGGAAAAAGGACTCCGTTTATCGTTGCAGGTACTTTTGTCGCAGTCATAGCAATGACCTTTATCCCGATTGCGAATAAAGCAGCCAGTATGTTTTTGTTTTTATTATTTTTAGGAATTGTACTTGTAGCAATGGGCTCCTATCGCTCTCCTGCAGTAGCTTTGATGCCGGATCTGACTCCTAAGCCCTTAAGAAGTAAGGCAAACTCCATCATCAACCTTATGGGTGCCTTCGGTGGCGTATATACTCTGGTCATGATTAAGGTGTTGGTAAAGGAAGGAACGGATTATCAAGCGGTATTCTTATCAGTATCGGCTGTGATGGTGATTGCGGTAGTATTGTTAGTGATTACGATCCGTGAAAAGAAGCTGTCTGCAACCATTGATCTGGAAGCAGGTGCAGTACATAAAACAGAAAAAGACCAGAAGGAAGCAGGCCAGACATCCGCGGCTAACGATGATAAGATGCCGGCTGATGTCAGAAAGAGCTTTATTCTCCTGCTGGCATCCATTTTCTTATGGTTTACAGCCTATAATGCAGTTACCACGGCTTACTCCAGATATGTAGAACAGGTTTGGAAGCTGGAAGCAGGCGGCTTTGCGGATTCCCTGCTGGTAGCAACGATAGCAGCCATCTTCAGTTATATTCCAATTGGTATCATTGCTACCAGGATCGGAAGAAAGAAGACAATCCTTGCAGGTATTATTATGATGACTGCTTCCTACCTCTGTGGAGCTTTATTTACAGAGTATTCCTCATTGATTAATGTGGTATTTGCCTTCACCGGAATCGGTTGGGCAGCCATCAATGTCAATTCCTATCCGATGGTAGTCGAGATGTGTAAGGGCTCCGATATCGGCAAATACACCGGTTTATATTACACCTTCTCCATGTCGGCACAGATTTTGACACCGATTGTTTCTGGAGCATTATTGGAATATATCTCCTACCGAACCCTGTTTCCTTACGCGGTTGTATTCTCGGTAGCATCCTTATGTACAATGCTGTTTGTAATGCATGGTGATTCCAGACCGATGAGAAAGAAGGATTTGATTGAGAACTTTGATATTGAGGACTAATTCCATCCTTAGGAATCGTCATTAAATGCTTGCAGTTTGGAGGATATTATGTTACTAAAGGTTATTTTGATTATTATCTTAATCATTGTCGTATTATATCTTCTGGCTATTATGCCGAAGCTTAAACGCAATAAGAATATTAAAAAAATGGATGGCTGGCGTTATGCACATCGAGGGCTACATAATAATGAATCGGAGGCGCCAGAGAATTCTCTGAAAGCATTCGGACTTGCAGTAGAGAAGGGGTATGGAATAGAGCTTGATGTTCAGTTGACTAAGGATCAGGTTCCGATCGTGCTTCATGATTATAATCTGAAGAGAGCCTGCCATGCTGAGGTTGAGGTATCAAAGCTTACCTATGAAGAGCTAAAGGAATACACACTGTTCGGTTCTCAGGAGAGGATACCGACCTTGAAGGAGGTTTTAGCATTGGTGGATGGTAAGGTACCACTCATTATAGAGCTTAAGCTTCCGTGGAACGCGGATCCACTATGCAGCGCTGTATCTAAGATTCTGGGGAGTTATCATGGCTTCTATGTAATTGAATCCTTTAATCCCTTCGGTCTCATGTGGTACAGAAAGCATCATCCAGAGATAATTCGTGGCCAGCTGTCAACGGACTTTATTAAAGAGAAGATTGATGGGGACCCCATTCAATATTTCATGTTAAAGCATTTATTGTTCAACTTCCTCACAAAGCCGGATTTTATCGCTTATCATCATGTATATAAGAGAGCATTATCCTTTACGATTTGTCGTAAGCTCTTCCGTACGAAGTCGGTAGCCTGGACGATTCAGAGTGAGGAGCAGTTAGACAGTAGCAAAGAATATTATGAGCTTATTATCTTTGATAGCTTTGTTCCGGAAGGGAAATAAAGAAATTTTAATAATAAATCATGAGTAATATTAACAATTCATCTGGCTCTGTGCCTGTGATGAGGATTGCATGTATGTATATCTTCTTCAGGCATAGAGTTTTTTATTGCATTGGAAATTACCCCCATGCGGAAAAAGCTCCGTATCGTGTATGGAGTTAATTTGGGGATGACGCAATCTGCGGATAAATGCAGGAATTCGTTCGGAAGTAATTGTTATTCATCCAGCAGTCAGGCGAAATTAACCAAGTATTTTATCATAAGTAGATATTAAATTGAGGTATGAACTGAGTATAGAATAATACTTTAATAATTGGAGATGATGAATTCGTAAATATAACTGATTAGTCACTGAGCCGCGAAGCGGCATTATGAGGTATGTATGATAGTAATTATAGGAATATGGTTATTTGAATGGCTTTGGTGCATGTCGAACATGCTTATAAAGCCTAGGATGCTGTCTTATGGGAAAGGCTATCAAAGAGAGATTAACTGCAACAAGATCGACATAGAAGAATACTATTCCTGGGAGAAAGAGATATTCACCCTAAGGTCTGATTACGGATATCGCTTATCCTGTGAGCTATTGGATGGCAGAGGTCAGGTTGCAAAGGCAGGAAGTAAAGCCACAAAAAACAATAGGGAAAAAACGGAGAAAATCGCAATACTGTGCCATGGGTTGGGATGTGCAAAATATAGCGGGATTAAATATGCAAAGATGTTCTTTCGCTTAGGATATCGGGTTATTATCTACGATCATCGTAATCATGGATATAGTGGAAAGGCATATACCTCCATGGGATTTTATGAGAAGTATGATTTAAAGAAGCTTGTAGACTGGTGTTGTGAGCGCTTTGGAGAGAAATGTATTATAGTAACCCATGGAGAATCCATGGGTGCCGCTACGGTATTAATGCATTTGGGAATTGACCGCAGGGTGAATTATGCAATTGCTGATTGTGCCTATTCTGATTTGACACAGCTGCTATGCCATCAACTAAAGCAGTATTACCATTTGCCCTGCTTTCTCATTCCAATTGAAAGCTCTATTACCTATCTGCGTGCAGGCTTTTGGTATAACGAGGTATCGCCAATCCGTGTGGTTCGTCATTCGCTAACCCCTGTCTTATTCATTCATGGTAAGCTTGATAATCTGGTACCGGCAGATATGACAAGGCAGATGTATCATAATAAAAAGAAATTTAAGGCAATGTATTTGGTTGCCGGGGCGAAGCATGCAGGGAGCTATTGCAAGAATAAAGAGAAGTATGAGAAGGTAGTAGAATTGTTTCTGAAAAGGTATCAAAAAAAGCCCCATTCGAAGTGCTGATATGTTCTCCTTATAGCTTTAGCTTCATAAGTGGAAATAACTGCTACGACTCCGATTAACTTATAAAAACATCATGGTATGCTGCTGCCTTACCTTCGTTCGGGTATATAAAAGGAAAGAGGACCATGTACCCCCATCAATATTTCATACGTCTGTAACCCGAAAGGGCTGCATCATATAGGTGGGATAGTACATGGTCCATAATACATGACAATAGAAAGCTCGCGAAGCATGATTTCTATTGTTGAAAGAATAATTTATAGTCTATTCCTTGTCAAGTGCTGCCATCTTCATTGCACGAACCTTTAAGGAAAGACCAAAGAGGTTAATAAAGCCTTCTGCATCCTGATGGTTATAGAGGCTACCGGTTGTAAAGGATGCAATACTTTCATTATATAAGGAGTAGGGAGAGGTAGTGCCCTGTTTGATGATATTACCCTTAAAGAGCTTAAGCTTAACCTCACCGGTTACATATTCCTGTGTCACATCAACGAAAGCCTGGTATGCTTCACGGAGTGGAGTGAACCATTTTCCTTCATATACAATATCAGCAAAGCGATTACCGACCTCTTTCTTTGCTGTCATAGTTGCACGATCTAAAATAAGTTCTTCTAGCTGCATATGAGCTTCCATCAGGATTGTTCCACCGGGAGTCTCATATACACCGCGGGACTTCATGCCTACTACACGATTCTCTACGATATCTACGATTCCGATTCCATGCTGACCGCCAATCACGTTTAATTCCTTAATAATATCAGTTGCTGACATATTCTTGCCGTTTAGAGCGGTAGGGATTCCCTTTTCGAAGGTCAGGCTGAGAGTTACGCCCTCGTCCGGTGCTTTCTCGGGAGATACCCCAAGTACCAGTAAATGATCATAATTCGGTGCATTCGAGGGCAGCTCTAATTCAAGACCCTCATGGCTGATATGCCATAAGTTACGATCACGGGAATAGCTGTTATCTGAGGAGAAGGGAAGATTAATTCCGTGCTTCTCGCAGTATTCAATCTCTTCTTCACGGGAGGCCATGGTCCAGATTCTCCAAGGTGCTATAATCTTCAGATCAGGCGCCAGAGCCTTTATCGTTAATTCGAAACGAACCTGATCATTGCCCTTACCGGTTGCTCCGTGACAGATTGCGGTAGCGCCTTCTAATCTTGCAATCTCAACTAACCTTTTTGCAATTACAGGACGGGCCATTGAGGTTCCCAGAAGATACTTATTCTCATAAACTGCATTTGCCTTAACACAGGGTATCACATAATCATTTACAAATTCGTCAACAACATCCTCAATGTAAAGCTTAGTAGCACCGGAAAGCTTTGCTCTCTCCTCGAGACCATCAAGTTCATTTCCTTGCCCTACATCGATACATACGCAGACTACATCATAGTCATAATTCTCCTTTAACCAGGGAATGATAGCGGTTGTATCCAGACCGCCGGAATAAGCTAAAATAACTTTCTCTTTCATACAATTACCTCCGTTTGGTGATTTCTATTGTTTATTTACTTTGTTTATGATGTATTATAAAAGCTATGGAAATACATTTTTATGGATATGATAAAATATACAACAGATTTAATTATTATGCAATAGCAAATTTGAAAAAAGCATAAAAATACATACGACTCATTTATGTTTCCATCAAAATATAACGATATCTTGTCTTATTATTAAGAAGGATTGTGATATTATATGCGTTCACTGATGCAATTATCTTTACTTAACTTCATTATTTAATATAATGAAGGAGAGATGTAATAAAACAAGGATGAAATATCAAAGGAGACGTAATAAAAAAGGAATCGCTATATAAAGGAGACGCTATATACAAGGAGAAGTAATATACAAGGAGAGGTAATATCAAAGAAGACGTTATATAAAGAAGATGTAGCATTGAAGAAGGAACGCAGATAATAAATAAATGTAACCTAGGAGAAAGGTTGGCAGGTCGGCATGGACCTGGGAAAGGATGAATATGTATCAGATTATATTAGCTTCTGAATCACCAAGACGTAAGGAAATAATGGAGACCATGGGTATCCCATACCAGGTTCTGGCCAGCAATGTAAAGGAAGAAGTTGAGGAGACAATTCCAGATCAAATGGTACAAGCTCTAGCTAGATTAAAGACCGGAACCATCAAAGAGCAGGTGAAAAAGCAGACGGACGCAGATAAGGATATTATCATTATTGGGGCGGATACGATGGTATTCTACGAAGAGCATGCTTTAGGTAAACCGAAGGATAAGGAGGATGCGGCAAGAATGCTTCGTATGCTTTCTGACCAGGTGCACGAGGTATGTACCGGTGTCAGTATTATCATAATGAAGCAGGATGGAAGTGAGGAGAGCTTTTCCTTTGCGGTGTGTACGAAGGTTGTAGTGAATCCCTTAACCGAGGAGCAGATACAGGATTATATCGCTACAGGGGAGCCAATGGATAAGGCAGGCGCCTATGCAATACAAGGAAAATTTGGTATCTATATAAAGAAAATTGAAGGTGATTATTATAACATTGTCGGTTTTCCGATTGCTGAAATTTATGCAGTGATGCTTCGTCATGGAATCGATTTAAAAAAAATAAATTAGATGTTGCATAAAATTTAATCCGGATGTATAATTATAAATAATTTATACAGTGCTGCTTATGTTATTATTCGGAGGTGAATTATGATAAGGTCTTTCACTATCAAAGATTATGATGAGGTTTATCAGCTGTGGAAGAGTACACCCGGCGTTGGTCTTCGAACCATGGATGATTCGAAGGAGGGGATACAACGGTTTCTAGAGAGAAATCCGACCACCAATTTTGTTGCTGAAGAGGATGGTCATATCATTGGAGTTATACTCGGCGGACATGACGGTAGACGGGGGTATATATATCACGCCTGTGTCGAGGAGTCTTACCGAAGGCGTTCAATCGGTAGTGGACTGTTGGAGCGGATGATAACAGCAATGAAGGGCGAGAGAATAACAAGGCTTGGACTAGTTTGCTTTACTAAGAACAGCGGGGGGAATGAATTCTGGAGTGGGTTAGGCTGGGAACAACGTTCTGACCTTAATTATTATACAATCAGTATCGATGAGAATAATATATAAGAAAGACGAGGCATGGTTATAATGAAGAAGATAGATGGTGGTGTAACTGCAGCCCAAGGCTTCAAGGCAACAGGGGTATGTGCAGGGATCAAGAAGATGAGAAAAGATATGGCATTGGTATATTCTGTTGTTCCTGCGAAGGGAGCGGGAACCTTTACTACCAATGTGGTTAAAGCAGCCCCGGTAAGATGGGATATGAAGGTAACCAAGGAAAGCCCTTTTGTTCAGGCGGTGGTAATAAATAGCGGCGTAGCAAATGCCTGTACCGGTATAGAGGGTGATATTAATAATGAAAAGATGGCAATGGCAGTTGCAGACGCTATGAATATACCTCAGAACGCCGTATATACTGCATCGACCGGTGTAATCGGTAAGCAGATGCCGATTGATGTAATAATAGAAGGAGTAAAGCTTTTGGCGGCCAATTTAGAGGATAGCCTTCCGGCAGGTAAATTGGCAGCAGAAGCGATTATGACTACAGATACCTATTCCAAGGAATGTGCGGTAAGCTTTGTTGTGGACGGAAAGGAAATCAAGCTTGGTGGTATGGCTAAGGGTTCGGGTATGATTCATCCGAACATGGCAACGATGCTTGGTGTTGTGACCACGGACTTAAATATCAGTAAAGATCTGCTACAGGAGGCCTTAAGTGCTGATGTTAAGATTTCCTTCAATATGATCAGTGTTGATCGGGATACCTCAACGAATGATTCCTTATTCGTATTGGCTAATGGCCTTGCCGGCAACAAGGAAATCACAGAGAAGAATGAAGATTACGAGACCTTCTGTAAAGCTTTAAATTATGTGACCACATATTTGTCTAAGAAGATGGCTGCTGATGGCGAGGGAGCAACTAAGCTTTTAGAGGTTGAGGTTGTTGGGGCACCCTCCTGGGAGAAGGCCTCGGTACTCGGTAAATCCATTATCACCTCAAACCTTGTGAAGACAGCGGTATTCGGAAATGATGCCAACTGGGGAAGAATTTTATGTGCCATGGGTTATTCGGGTGTTAATTTTGATCCAAATAAGGTGGACTTAATTATTGAAAGTGTAGATGGAAGGCTTAAATTAGTTGAGGATGGCATAGGTACTGATTATTCCGAGGAGTTTGCGACGAAGATTCTCACGGCTAAGGAAGTCAAAGCGATTGCAGACTTAAAGTCCGGTTCAGCTGCTGCTACAGCTTGGGGCTGTGATTTCTCCTATGATTATGTGAAAATCAATGCAGATTATCGCTCATAATATCATTGAATCAGGAAAGGACTAGTGACATGGAACAAATGGATCAGATACTCATAAAGGCCCAAACTTTAATTGAGGCCCTTCCCTATATACAGAAGTTTAATAATAAAAAGGTTGTGGTAAAATACGGCGGGAGCGCGATGTTAGATGAGAACCTGCAGCTCAATGTAATCAAGGATGTAGCATTACTCAAGCTGGTTGGTATGCAGCCGATTATAGTTCATGGCGGAGGCAAGGAGATTACAAAATGGCTCGGACTGTTGGGGCATGAGTCCAGCTTCGTGGAGGGACTCAGGGTTACCGATGCACAGACCATGGAGGTCGCTGAGATGGTTCTTGGGAAGGTGAATAAGAACCTGGTACAGATGGTAGAAAAGCTGGGAGTCAAGGCAGTCGGTATCAGCGGCAAGGACGGCTGTACCCTAAAGGTAGAGAAGAGAATGGTTAACGGTCAGGATATCGGTTTTGTCGGGAACATTACTGAAGTGAATACAGGCCTAATTAATACCCTGATCGATAACAATTTTGTTCCGGTCATAGCGCCCATCGGCCTGGATGATGAATATCAGAATTACAACATTAATGCAGATGATGCGGCATGTGCAGTAGCTACCGCAATTGGTGCGGAAAAGCTGGTTTTCTTAACGGATATCGAGGGTGTTTACGCTGATCCAAAGGATAAAAGCAGTTTGATTTCTGTATTGACGCTGGATAAAGCAGATGCTCTTTTGGATAGTGGCTTTATCGGTGGAGGTATGCTTCCGAAGCTAAAGAACTGTGTGGATGCTGTGAGAAACGGGGTGTCCAGGGTACATATACTGGACGGAAGAATTGAACATTGTCTGCTGCTTGAGTTCTTTACTAATCGTGGTATCGGAACTGCTATAATTGATCAGGCAAGTATCTATGAGAATGAGGAAATCATTGAGAAATAGTCTTGATTTATCAATTCATAATAAGTTAAGAAGGGATAGAAAGAAATGAAGCTCTATATGGAAGAAGCGGAAAAAGTTCTGATGCATACCTATAACCGTTATCAGCTGATTTTGGATCGTGGTGAGGGTGTTTATCTCTATGATAGCAATAATAAGAAGTACCTGGACTTTGCAGCCGGTATTGCAGTTTTTGCACTGGGATACGGTAATCAGCAATTTAATGATGCCTTGAAGGAACAGATCGATAAGTTGCTCCATACCTCCAATCTCTATTACAATAAGCCGGCGATTGAAGCTGCTAAGAAGCTGATTCAGGCCAGTGGTATGGACCGCGTGTTCTTTACCAGCAGTGGAACAGAAGCGATCGAAGGAGCGGTAAAGCTGGCAAGAAAGTACTATTATAACAAGCATGGTGTGGCAAACAGCCAGATAATCTCCATGGACCATTCCTTCCATGGAAGAAGTATGGGAGCGTTAAGTGTGACCGGGAATCAGAAATACCGAGATGCCTTCGGTCCTCTTATTGGTGGGGTTGTGTTTGCAGAATTTAATAATCTGGACAGCGTTAAGGAGCTTGTGAATGATAGAACCTGTGCGATTATTCTGGAACCAGTGCAAGGAGAAGGTGGATTGTATCCTGCAACAGAGGACTTCCTCTTGGGTATAAGAAAGCTTTGTGATGAGAAGAAGATTATATTGATTCTTGATGAAATTCAATGTGGTATGGGTAGAACAGGAAAATTGTTTGCACATCAGCATTATGGTATAAAGCCGGATATCATTACCTGTGCAAAGGCACTCGGTTGCGGAGTACCGGTAGGAGCCTTTGCAGCGACTGAAGAGGTTGCAGGAGCCTTTATACCCGGAGATCACGGAACGACCTATGGAGGTAATCCTTTTGTTACCGCAGCGGTTAGTAAGGTCTTTGATCTTTTTGATAGCGAGCATCTGGTGGAACATGTTCAGGAGATCGCTCCTTACCTGACTCAAAAGCTTGATGGTTTGGTAGACAAATATGATTTTATTAAGGAACGCAGGGGTATGGGATTAATGCAGGGATTGGAGTTTACGATTCCCATTAAGGATATTATCCCGCAGGTCATGGATGTAGGGCTAATTCTAATTACAGCCGGTGCGAATGTGATTCGCTTTGTACCTCCCCTTGTAATAGAACGGCAGCATGTCGATGAAATGATTCAGATTCTGGATGATGTATTGAGTAAGATATAATCGGGTTGCCGCATTGCGGCAACCTTTTCCTTTGTAAAACCCGCATAAGCCACACCCAAAATGGAAAGGATATGAATAAAGGATTTTCAATCCTTGGAAAGAACTGCGAAGTTTGCCCAATGGAGCAAACTCCTTGTTCTTCCGGTGTTTATACGAGATTGAAGCTGAATTATTATGAATGAAAGGATTGGTGGCCTAATATGTGGGGGTTTTTGATTGCAATCCTGTCCGGAGCTCTGATGAGCACTCAAGGGGTATGGAATACAGGAGTAACGAAACAGACGGGGATATGGGTGTCGGCTACCTTTGTACAATTTACGGCAATGTTAGTATGCTTTGGCGCTTGGTTTGTAACCGGACGACAGGGATCCTTCTCGTCACTGCTGAAAATTGAGAGCAAGTACATGCTGCTTGGTGGAGTTCTTGGTGCTTTCATTACCTATACAGTTATTAAAAGTGTGGATACCTTAGGACCCGCCATGGCAAATATGTTTATTATCACAGCTCAGCTTCTGGTAGCATATCTGATCGAATTGTTTGGTATCTTTGGCTGCAAAAAGGTAGATTTTGAGTGGCATAAGCTGCTCGGGCTGGTCTTAGTTGTTGCTGGTATTGTGATATTTCAGTGTAATTGGAGAAAATGCTAAGTATTTTCTTGCATTATGGATGAAATACCTATTGTAAATGATGGACAGTTTATGTAAAATAAAAATGTCCTATTAAAAAAGTATAGAGGGTACTTTTTAAGTCATCTTATAAAAGAAAGATGATGGATAATGAGAAAAAGATATGTTATGATTGGGATCATCGGTATTCTATTATTAGTTGCCGGGATCTGTTATAGTTGTGCTTACAAGGTGGAGGACCCTAAATCCGAATTGGTTACAAGTCTTACCGGCGGTGATAATCAAGCTATCAAAGATCATCCGATTACCAAAGATCAGCCGGTTACCCAAGATCATCAAACTTCTGATGACAAACTGCCTTCTGAAAAGAAGGAAGCAAGTAATATGGATTCTGAGGAAAACATTGAGTTGATTTCGGATATTTATGTTCATTTGTGCGGAGCAGTAAAGCAACCGGGGGTATATCAAGTTCCTGCAAAATCCAGAGTAATTGACTTGATAAAGCAGGCCGGTGGGTTAGCGAAGGAAGCGGCTGGAGACTATATCAACCAAGCGCAACAAGTGACAGACGGACAAAGAATTTACATCCCTACCAAGGATGAGGTGAAGGAGATGTCTGCTGCTACAGAGCTTTTTATGGATGAGGGTAACAAAGATACTACTTCTTCATCCAAGAAGTTGATCAATATCAACCTTGCTGACGCCAATGAATTGATGGAGTTGCCTGGAATCGGTGAAGCAAAGGCTGCCAGTATCATAGAATATCGTACAGCAAACGGAAGCTTTCAGACAATTGAGGAGCTTATGAAGATACCAGGTATTAAGGAGGGGTTATTTAACAAGGTTTCCTCCTTTGTATCAGTAAAATAGATTCAGATAAGATGGTTAACAAAAATATGCTAGTTCAGAGAAATCAGTCATATGGTATCTGATAGCAGAAGTTTAATATATAGATGAGGTGAAGAAATGGCAAAAAGAGTGCTCGTAGTTGATGATGAGAAATTAATAGTAAAGGGAATTCGCTTTAGCCTGGAGCAGGATGGCATGGAAGTGGATTGTGCCTATGATGGTGAAGAAGCACTGGAGGCTGCTAAGAAGAAGGAATACGATGTAGTATTACTTGATGTGATGCTTCCAAAACTTACCGGATTTGAGGTTTGTCAGCAGATTAGAGAATTCTCGATGATGCCTATCATTATGTTGACCGCAAAGGGTGACGACATGGATAAGATTCTCGGCTTAGAATATGGAGCAGATGATTATATAACAAAGCCTTTCAATATACTAGAGGTAAAAGCGAGAATTAAAGCTATTATAAGGCGGAATAATAAAAATTCTACTTCAGGAAGCTCTGATTCGAAGACAATTACCTTTGGTGATATGAAGATAGACTGTGAGAATAGACGAGTATACATCTCAGGAAAAGAAGTAAATCTGACAGCCAAAGAGTTTGATTTGCTTGAGCTCCTGGTGTTTAACCCTAATAAAGTATATAGTCGAGAGAATCTGCTGAATATTGTATGGGGTTATGATTATCCTGGTGATGTCAGGACCGTTGATGTACACATTCGAAGATTGCGTGAAAAGATTGAAAGCAATCCTAGCGAACCAAAATTTATACATACAAAATGGGGTGTCGGATATTTTTTCCAGAATCAAGAATAAATTAAGTGCATTAAACAGTATGAGAGTGTATCTGTTGATTGTTTTTATTGTGTTGGGGGTTATACCACTGACCTTATTCTCGTATATCCTAATGAATACCTACGAGGGTAAAGCAATCAATAATCGTAGAGCGGAGCTGGAAAACCAGGGCTATATGTTATCGAATATGCTCTATTCAAGAGGTTATCTGGCTACCGGTGAGAATGCGGAAGTGGATTCTGAGGTGTCAAGACTTTCTGATATCTATCGTGGTCGTATTATTATTGTTAACAGTAGTTTGAACATTGTGAAGGATACTTATTCTTTAGAAAAAGGGAAATACTTGATCTCTGAAGATGTGATTCAATGCCTGCAGGGCGCAGGAACAAAGTTTCTACATGATAAGGAGACTCACTATATTAAGCTAACTTATCCGATCACCCATACTGATAGTAAAGAGGTAATGGGTGCTATTGTTATGAATTTTTCTACTAAGGATATACAAAGTATCCGTGATAGTATGCAACAAAGAGGTGTGTTGTTTGCTATTATTCTGGCCCTTTTAATTGTTTCCTTCTCTATCTACTTCACCGGAATATTAACAAAGCCTTTAACCAGCGTTGTAAATTCCATTGATCGTATATCAGACGGTTATATGGATAATGGAGTGACGATAAAAGGCTATAATGAGATAGTGAAGATTTCAGATTCCTTTAATCACATGATAAATCGGATGCAAAAGCTGGAGAATTCCAGACAAGAATTTGTATCCAATGTATCTCATGAACTGAAGACACCGATTACCTCTATTAAGGTTCTGGCAGATTCCCTGCTGATGCAGGAAGATGCACCAGTCGAATTATATCGGGAGTTTCTTGTGGATATCACGGATGAGATAGAGCGTGAGAATAAGATTATTAACGACCTATTATCCTTGGTTAAGCTCGATAAGACGGCCGGAGATTTGAATATAGCGCCGATAAATATCAATGAGCTATTGGAGCTGATCTTAAAGCGTCTTACACCAATAGCGAAAAAGCAGAATATCGAGATGATATATGAGAGCTTTCGACCTGTTATCGCCGAGGTGGACGAGGTGAAGCTGTCATTGGCTATCTCCAACCTAATTGAAAATGCGATTAAGTATAATGTGGCGGATGGATGGGTCCGGGTATCACTGAATGCGGATCATAAGTACTTCTTTATAAAGGTATCTGATTCTGGTATAGGAATTCCTATGGATGCGCAGGATTCTATCTTTGAGCGTTTTTACAGGGTGGACAAAGCCAGATCTAGAGAAACCGGTGGCACAGGACTTGGTCTTGCGATTACGAAAAATGTTATTCAGATGCACCGTGGTGCAATTAAGGTATACAGTAAAGAAGGCGAGGGAACGACCTTTAATGTTCGTATTCCGTTGAACTATATTATATAATCATAGATTGATAGATTTGAGAATTTCTATTGGCAAATTCTGTCTGCCACCAAGTTTACACTACTTTGGCAGTATGAATGATTAATAAGCTAATGAAAAGCAAGTAATGGAGGTAGGTATGAGGAAAATTGGTGTATTGTTTATGATGCTGATTTTGATTGTTTCTATGGGAGCATGCAATAATAAAAATAAGCCTTCTGATGAGACTACAGAGGTTTCTATTTTTTATATCAATTCCAAAACCTCAACTCTGGTTAGTGAGACTTATCAGATGATCAGTAAAGATCGAGATGAGCAGATTGAAGAGCTACTATACATGCTTAAGCTGAATCCAGAAAATCTTCTGTATAAAAGTACGTTCACGGATATCGTGACAGTGAAGGGATTTACTTTTAATGAGGATAGTAGCCTGACAATCAATTTTGAGTCCAATTATAATGAATTGAAAGGAATTAATGAAGTATTATGTCGTGCAGCTATCGTAAAGACGCTAAGTCAGCTTCCTGAAGTAGATTATATTCAGTTTTCGGTAAATGGTCAGCCATTGATTGATCTGAATGGAAATCTGGTAGGTATCATGACGAAAGAGGATTTTATTGATAATACCGGTACCGAGACGAAGGTGAAGCTTTATTTTACCAATAAAAAAGGGGATGCATTGGTAGAATACGTGACTGACATAACGTATACCGGAACGGGATCTCTGGAAGAGCTGGTACTGGATGAGCTTATGAAAGGACCGCCACAAATAGGGATGTATCCTACCATACCGGAAGGAACGGACTTGCTGCAGGTGGATATGAAGGAAGGGGTCTGCTATGTGGATTTTAATAATAAATTCATGGAGAAGATACCTGAGCTAAAAGACGAGATAGCAATCTATTCCATCGTGAATACATTAGTGGAACTACCCTATATTAGTAAGGTTCAGTTTCTGATTAACGGTGAGGTACAACCTGTCTACGGAGATGGAATTAACTTCGACGGGTTCTTCGAACGGAATCTTTCCTTATTGAAAGAGAGTTAAAGGGGGAATTATAATTGGTTAAACGCCCGCTGGTATGGATACTGGGGGCTTATCTGCTTGGTATTGGTTTTGCCTGGCAGCAACTAACATTAGGCTTGGTTATAATAATTGCTTTACTTGGGTTTATGACAATCCAATATTACCAGCTTCATAGGAAAGAGAAGATGGTCCATAGGAAGGATTATCTTTTTGTGTTGCTACCAGTCTTTCTCATTCTTGGCTTTGCAGTCACGGAAAATCAGCTCCGGTTACCAAAGATATATCATGCCTTTGGTCAAGTTGTGTCCTGTGAGCTTAGGGGTACTGTTAATATGATAGTAACCAAGCAGCAGGTGCAAGCCCTATACGTTCGAAATAATGTTATCTCCTTGCCAAATGGTGATAGCTACCCTTGTGAAAATGTTATAGTCTATACTTCTAAGGATCATCTCTACCGGATCGGTAATCTCATTACCGTAAAAGGTTCTCTACAGAAATTTCAAAAGGCCTCAAATCCTGGCCAATTCAACGAAGAGCTATATTACAAAATTGAAAATATTGATTTTAAATTGCTGGCGGATCAGATTTCCGTCTCAGATTCTGGTTCATCAATCTATCATGCAAGCCTGGATCGTATTAAAAATCGCTTGATCAGCGTGTATGATGATATCCTGGAGGATAGAGAGGCGGGTACGTTGATTGCCATGCTCCTGGGTGAGAAAAATATGTTGGAGGATGATGTGAAACGGTTGTACCAGGAAAATGGCATCTCCCATATCTTAGCCATCTCAGGTCTACATATATCTTTAATAGGAATGAGCGTCTTCTGGCTATTTCGAAAATGTAAGCTGTCGATTATTGTGGCAACCGTATTTACCATATTTATCATCTATAGCTATGGTGAATTAACGAATTTTAGTGTGTCCACCAATCGGGCAGTGGTAATGATGGTTATTCTACTATGTGCCGTGCTTTTTGGAAAAACCTATGACATGTTGTCAGCTGCTGCGCTCAGTGCAATGATTATATTACTTCAAAATCCTCTTCAGCTGATGAGTGCCGGCTTCCTATTATCCTTTCTGGCAGTGATCGGTATTGCAGTCCTGCTACCAGCGCTGAAGCAGCTATTTCCAGGCAAGAATGCGATAAAGGACAGTCTTTTTATTAGTTTTAGTGCAATGATAACCACTACTCCGATTGTTCTGTATTTTTTCTATCAATTTCCCCTTTATGGTATTATTACGAATCTAATTATTCTCCCATTTATTACAGTATTGACGCTATCCTCGCTTCTGGCTGGTTTTATTGGCATGCTTTCTGCAAGGCTTGGAATTTTTCTTATCGGCGGTGCTAATTATATATTAAAGCTTTATGATTTGGTATGTGAGGGTATCCGCCATTTACCCTATCATGTTATCAATGTCGGCAAGCCTGGGCAGATAGCCATTCTACTGTCATTTTCTCTGATCCTTACATTTGTATTCTTAGTCCGAAAATATCCAAGGAAATCTTTAATCTTTATATTGATTCTATCCCAGCTTATCCTGTTTCTACCATCGTCGGATCGGAATTTTCGGATTACCATATTGGACGTGGGGCAGGGGGATGCGATCTTTATGGAGAGTGGGGAGGGGACTAGCTTCCTGATTGATGGGGGAAGTGCAAGTGAAAGCAGGATTGGAACTTATCGAATCGTTCCATTTTTAAAATCTCAGGGAATTCACAGGCTTGATTATGCTATTATTACCCATTCGGACCAGGATCATATTAATGGATTGATGGAGCTGCTCCGTGAAGAGCTATTCCCGATTCGCTGCCTGGTACTGCCCGAACTTAGCATTAAGGATGAGGCTTATCTTAATCTTGAGACATTGGCAATTGAGAAAGGGATTAGGGTGCAATATATGAAGGCCGGTGATTATTTGAAGGAAGGACTTCTTGAAATCTACTGCCTACATCCAGCTTCTGATGATATTCCTATTACTTCCAATTCCGGATCCACAGTATTAAGTGTAACCTACGGTGAGTTTGATATGCTGCTAACCGGTGATCTGGAGGCGGAAGGTGAGAGGCAATTGATACAGAGACTAAAGGATAATACTTATCGAAGGGAGTGGGGGATTGATCCTGCTATTGATTATGATGTACTCAAGGTAGCCCACCATGGTTCTAAATACTCCACCTCAGAGGAATTCCTGGATCTGATTTGCCCGGAATACGCACTGATTTCCTGCGGTGAAGATAATTGGTATGGGCATCCCCACCCAGATTTACTGCAACGACTATCCAAGGTCGGCAGTAATACATGGATCACATTTAATACCGGAGCGATAACGATTCGTACTGATGGAAAGAAGCTATCAATATCATCGTATTTGGACGGGAGATAAAGCAACGGGTGACAGCGGGACGGAGTATTTGTCACGGGGGTGACAGCGGGACGGAGTATTTGTCACGTATTAATATAATTAGGAGGTGTTTGTTTGCCAAGAGCAGCAAGAATAAAAAGTAATAGTGGAATATACCACATTATAATGAGGGGAATAAATCGTCAAACCATTTTCGAAGATGAGGAAGATTGCGTAAAGTTTATTCAAACAATACAAAGATACAAAGAGGTGTGTGAATATAAGATATATGCTTATTGCCTAATGGGTAATCATTTGCATTTATTGATAAAAGAAGGGAAGGAGCCATTAAAGACAGCCATGAGAAGAATATGTGGCAGCTATGTGTATTGGTATAACAGAAAATATGGAAGGATAGGTTACTTATTTCAAGATCGGTATAAGAGCGAACCGGTAGAAGAGGATGATTATTTCTTCACTGTACTTAGATATATTTTTCATAATCCTATAAAGGCAGGGATAGTTACTGAAATCCAAAATTATAAATGGACTAATTACATAGACTATATTAAAGGAAATAAGCAGACTGAGATCGATTTTGTTTTAAATATCTTTCATTTGGATAGAGAAAAGGCAATAAAGATATTTATTAAGCAAATAAATAAAGAAAGTGATAATAACTGCCTTGATATAACTGAAAAACAGCGATTAACAGACGAAGAAGTAAGAAAAATAATTAAAACTCATTATAAAATTGACCATGCCATAGAAATACAGAAATTAGATATGGTTAACAGAAATTTAATTTTAAAAGACCTAAAGGAAAGATATAGGTTATCTATTAGACAGATTGTGAGAGTGACGGGAATAAGTAGAGGTGTAATACAAAGGATTTAGCATAAATAGCATAATGATTCACTTTAAGGCCTTGCAGAGCTTGCGAGGCCTTAAAAAAATCAATGTGACGACAACCCCGTCCCTCTTTTTCTTTTTTTTCATTTGTGATATAATCACGGAATTAAAGCTGTATCAGCTTATAATAACATACATAAATATAAATTTAAGGAGAGGCTTATGAGAGAAGATATAAAATATGAAGTAGTAACAAGTAAATCTTTTAATGAAGCTGTTGAAAGCTTAGTAAAAAGCTTAGAGGAACAAAAGTTTGGCGTACTTTGGAAACTGAACTTTAAAGATAAATTAATGGAAAAAGGCATAGAGTATGATAGTAACTTTATGATATTAGAAGTTTGTAATCCCCATAAAGCTAAAGAAGTGCTATCAAAGCACGTTGATGTAGGCTATTTTTTGCCATGTAAGCTAGTTGTATATGAAGAAGGTAGCATTGTAAAAATTGGTATGATAAAACCTGAAATACTTATTGGGCTACTTAATCATACTGATATGGAGGGTACTGCTAAAGAGGTGCAAAACTTATTGATTTCTGCAATAAATAATGCTGTGTAAAATACACAAGGACGATTGCTGCCGACGATGTTACATGGGTAATTCTCCCCTATGTGTATGAGCAATACGGAAATCAATAGAGACATAATATTAGGACTGACCGTCAATCGAGAGATTTTTCTTTTGGTTGACGGTTTTTGTATTTATGATTTGTAAAATTTATGATTTGGATAAACACAATCCTTTTGTATTTTCACAAGATATATGATATGTTAGAGAAAACTGGAATAAGAGAATTATTACTCATGTAGATCATGTTGAAAAAGGAAATAAAGAAGTGTACTCGGGAAAGCTTGAAATAAGTCTTCCCAGAACAAGAAAGGTGTATATTATATGAAACTATCAAATGAACAGTTAAAGAGGATTTATTACGGAGCATTGAGCATTTGCGAAACTGAGGATGGATATTTACAAGCTTTTCAGTATACACAGCAGCAGATGCAGTATTTTAAGGAAAATAGTGAATTCTGGTATGACAGGTGTAAGGCTTCCAGCGCAAAAACATTAGAGTTTAATACAATAGCAACCATATTTTCCTTGGAGTACAAAATCATTTGGGTAGGGTCAGAGGACTCCATTGAGCTTGTTATTGACGGATTAGTAACAAAAATATATTACGTAAAGGATTTGCTGAAAGAGGGGAAAATATCCTTTGAAATACCTGAAGGAGAAAAGAAGGTCATGATTTATTTGCCTGCTGATGCGACCATTCTGATACGTAATTTTGAGATTAATGCGGACGTGTTTTCTGTGGAGAAGAGGGAGAAGGTTTTGTGGATGGGAGATTCCATAACACAGGGGTTTGGTCCGTTACGATCTGCGCATACCTATGTTAGTGTGGCAAATCGCCTACTTAACTACGATATTATCAATCAGGGAATTGGTGGATACATATATGATAAAAACGTACTTGTACCTATAGAAGGCTATACTCCTGATAAAATTATTATATCCATGGGAACCAATCAATATGGAACAGAAAGTATGAAGGATATTGAGGAGTATTACGAAAGATTATCAGAAGTTTACTGTGATAGGCCGGTGCTATGTATCACACCAATCTGGAGGGGGGATTCACCGGATGGAATTGATACCCTTACAAAGTTCTGCCAAAAGACGAAGGATATTTGTTCAAAGTATGCTAATATAACTGTAGTAGAGGGCTTTAAGCTAGTACCTCATTTATCGGAATATTTTCTGGACAATCTTCATCCAAATGCACTTGGCTCAGAAATATACGGAAGAAACCTTGTGTTAGCAATACAAGACACAGGATTCTAAGATGTGATTTTACCTCTCGGTATGTTTTTTAGAACGAGGGGTAATTTTTTTAAGATTATGATAGGAAGGAGTTATGGAAAAAGCATTAAGAAATAAACAGAAGCATCAGAAGGAGACAGTGGGACGGAGAGGAAGATTGCGAAAAGTTTATTCAAATAATACACAGATACAAAGAGGTGTGTGAATATAAGATATATGCTTATTGCTTAATGGTAATCATTTATAGCATAACTAGCATGATGACATACTTTGAGGCCTTGCAGAGCTTGCGAGGCCTTAAAAAAGTTAATGTGACAATAACCCCGTCCCTATAGTTAAAAAAGTTAATGTGACGATAACCCCGTCCCTATAGTTATTTTTTTGAGCTAATATTAGTATAGTCTTTGAAACTGTAGTTATAATAACATTATTAGCTATATCAGTAGTAATTATTATGAACTGTGATTGACAATTGTCATATCGCATTTTCTCTGTGGGTATATGTTATAGAATTTGTCTAATTAGAATAATGAGCTGGGATGGAACAGACATGAATGATTTATTTTCGTATTTGTACCGGATCAGGCGTTTCGCAAACGTCTTTTATTAACTTAGTAAAGGAGAGAACATGAAAAAAATAAAAGCTAGATTATTTGTTATAGGTGTAATTGCAATTTATATGTTAATGGCAGTTTCTTGTGGTTCAGAAGGTACGAAAAAGGAGATTGTTGGGCCAGAAGACTCGAAAACTTCTGATAACACAGATACATCAGATAAACAAAATGATGCAAAAAAGACAAGTTTAGAGACCATTGATGAGGCTGTTCTTTTTGAGCAGAAGGGAATACGCGTTACTGCAAAGGAAGTAATTGATGATCCTATTTGGGGAAAGGGTATTGCAGTTCTCATTGAAAATGATACCGCAAAGAATGTAGGAGTTCAATGCAAAACAATTGTTGTAAATAACTATATGATAAGTGATATATTTTCAAGTACGGTAGCTGCTGGCAAGAAAAGTAATGAAACAATTAGTTTATTATCATCCAGTCTAGAAGAGGCAGGTATAAAAACAATTTCTGAAATAAACATTAGGTTCAATGTATTTGATGCAGATAGTTACGATACACTATTTGATACAGATGAAATCTCGATAAAAACCTCAGCATATGGTACGGTTGAACAACCTGTAATGGATTCAGGAAAAGAATTATTAAATACGAACGGGGTGCGTATTGTTGGTAAATATGTAACGGAAGATAGTATTTGGGGTGCAGGAGTCTTATTATATATCGAGAATACATCAGACTCGGATGTTATTGTTCAATGTGACAATATGTCGATTAATGGATTTATGGTTACACCATATTTTTCAAGTCAGGTTAATAAAGGACGAATGGCGTTAACTCCTATTACGATATTAAGTTCTGATTTAGAGGAGAATGAAATTATTGAGGTAAAAGATTTGGAGTTAAGCTTCCATATTATTAATCCCAAAACTTTTGACACAATTTATCAATCTGATCCTATTCCATTTTCAGTAGGAGAATAGAAAGCATACAATATTAGCTATGAAAAGCAAGGTGAGCAGTTAGCCTTGCTTTTATTGTGACCAGATAGAAGCTATATGCAGCGGAGTAAATACGTAAGATGTGGAAGGCAACTCCTCAACCTATCTTTTTCTTTACAAATAGTATAATTCGCCTATAATTATAATTGTATAGAACGAAAGAATTACAATTAATGGAAACAACAATTGAGTCAATTATGGAGAAATTAATAAATATCAGCCGGCAAGCGAAGGAGGACTACTTATGATTTTGAAGGAAATGTTAGCACAATTAGAATATACCTGTGTTCAAGGGGACGATAATAGCTCCGTCAAGGAACTGGTTTATGACTCAAGAAAAGTAACAGCAGACTGCGTGTTTGTATGCATCACTGGGGCGGTATCAGACGGGCATGCCTATGCGAAAGAGGTTGCAGATAAAGGTGCTACAGCGATTATCGTAGAAAAAGAGATTGATTTACCTCCCTATATTACTGTGATTCGAGTAAAGGATACCAGGCTTGCACTCGCTTATATGTCGGCAGCTTATTTTGGTCATCCGGCAAGAAAGCTTATCACCATCGGCATTACCGGAACCAAGGGTAAGACAACTACCACCTATATGATCAAATCCATTCTTGAAAATACTGGTAAGAAGGTGGGTCTCATTGGTACCATTGAGACGATTATCGGAGATACAGTAATCCCAGCAAATAATACGACACCTGAATCCTATACACTACAAGAGACCTTCTCCAGGATGGTGGAAGAAGGCTGTGAATGTGTTGTTATGGAGGTATCTTCCCAAGGACTGAAATTGAATCGTGTAGCCGGCTTTACTTTTGACTACGGTATCTTCACTAATCTTGGGGAAGATCATATCGGTGGCGCTGAGCATGCGGATTTTGAGGATTATCTCACCAGTAAGAGTAAACTATTCAAACAATGCCGACAGGGCTTAATTAATATTGATGATGAACACGCACAGCATATTCTGGGGGGTCATACCTGTAAGGTCGAGACCTTAGGCTTTAGCGAAAAGGCTGATATCCGTGCCACCGAGGTAAAGCTTATACAAAAGCCCGGCTTTTTAGGAATTGCATATCATGTGGAGGGCTTACTTAATCTTGAGGTAGAGATGAATATACCTGGTAAGTTTAATGTATATAATTCGTTATGTGCAATTGCACTATGTAGACATTTTGGTGTAAGCAATGAGGAAATTATCAGATCCTTAAGCAGTGTATACGTCAAGGGCAGAGTAGAGCTGGTGCCGGTCTCAAAGCATTTTAGTGTAATGCTGGATTATGCACACAATGCAATGAGTTTGGAGAGTCTGCTATCCACCATTAAGGAATACAATCCGAAGCGATTGGTTTGCGTCTTCGGCTGTGGCGGAAACCGCGCAAGAAGCCGTCGCTTCGAAATGGGTGAGGTTTCCTCCAAAATGGCTGATCTCACCATTGTAACCAGTGATAATCCCCGCTTTGAAGAGCCCCAGGATATTGTGAATGACATCCTGGAAGGGGTAAAGAGAGGACCCGGGAAATATGTGGAGCTGATCGACCGGAAGGAAGCAATCCGTTATAGTATCGACCATGCTGAGGAGGGCGATGTCATTGTCGTAGCCGGCAAGGGGCATGAGGATTATCAGGAGATCAAAGGAGTTAAACACCATATGGATGATCGTGAATTAATCCGTGAGGCTGCTAAGCAAAGTAAGTCGCCACTCATATAGAAGCTCAAAACCCGGAAGAACAAGGAGTCCGTTCCATTGGACGGACTTCAAAGTTATTCCCAAGGATTTTTATAGAAAATCCTATACGAAGGAGGCCGCTATGTCTTATCAAAGCTATGCTGATATCATAATTGATATTTCCCACGAAAATCTAGACAAGACATATCAATATGCCATCCCGAAGGAATGGTCGGAACAAGCCGTAATCGGTGCACTTGTCGTGGTGCCATTTGGTAAGGGTAACCGTCAAATCAACGGTTACATTTTGGATTTATCTTCAGAGCCGAAGATAAAAGCAGAGTTGATTAAGCCAATTACTAAGGTGGTAACCGATGCACCGATGATTGAAAGCCAACTAATCTTTCTTGCCTACTGGATCAAGGAAACCTTTGGAGGTACAATGAATGATGCATTAAAGACAGTCATTCCAGTACGCAAGGCAGTGAAGATTAAGGAGCAGAAAAGCATACAGTTGGTGATCGATAGTGAGCAGGCAAACCAATTGTATTATGAGTATCAGAGAAAGAATAACAAAGCAAGACTTCGTCTGTTAGAAGCCTTGCTGCGGGATAAGGTTGTGGATTATGAGGTTGCATTGAACCAGCTGAAGATATCCAGAGATACGATTAACGGGATGGAGAAGCAAGGAGTTACAAAGATTATCTCGGAGCAGATTTACCGTAACCCAATTAACCCGCAGAACAGTAGGTATCAGCCGGTTATCTTGAACGAGGAGCAACAGTATATTGTACAGGATTTTATTCAGGAATATGAGAGCGGAATTCGTAGCAATTATCTTCTACATGGAGTAACCGGAAGTGGCAAGACAGAAGTATATATGGAGATAATTGCATATATCGTTAGTAAAGGGAAACAGGTTATTATGCTGATTCCCGAGATAGCGCTGACCTATCAGACCGTACAGCGCTTCTACAGGCGCTTCGGTGAACGTATCTCAATCATGAATTCCAAGATGTCTCAGGGTGAGCGCTATGATCAAAGTACTCGCGCGCGAAATGGAGAGATTGATGTTATCATCGGTCCCAGATCGGCATTGTTCACCCCATTCCAGAAGCTTGGACTGATCATTATAGATGAAGAGCATGAAAACAGCTATAAAAGTGAAACAACACCAAAATATCACGCCATTCAGGTCGCAAGAAAGAGAGCGGAATTGACCGAAAGCTCTGTACTGTTGGGATCTGCAACACCATCTATGGAGTCCTTCCTTCAGACCAAGGAAGGACTTATGAAGCTCTATACCCTAAAAAAGAGAGCGAAGGAGGCACAGCCTCCCGTAGTTTGGGTTGTTGATCTTCGGGAAGAGTTAAAAAATAGAAATAAATCCATCTTCAGTGCGAAGCTGAAGGAGCTGATTTTAGACCGCCTTAATAAGAGGGAACAGATTATGCTATTCCTCAATCGAAGAGGCTATGCAGGCTTTGTATCCTGCCGCAGCTGTGGATATGTTATGAAGTGCCCGCATTGTGATATTTCCCTGACCTCTCACAATGGCGGAAGCTTGGTGTGCCATTATTGCGGTTATACTGAGAAGCAACCTGGGAACTGTCCGAGCTGTGGATCCAAATATATTGCTGCTTTCGGAACTGGAACTCAGAAGGTGGAGGAGCTAGTCAGGAAAGAATTCCCAGGGGCCAGAGTGCTTCGTATGGATACAGATACTACGAAGAATAAGGGGGGCCACGAATCAATTCTTGCTGCATTTTCTGAGCACAAGGCAGATATCCTAGTAGGCACTCAGATGATCGTGAAGGGTCATGATTTTCCTAAGGTTACCCTGGTAGGTATCATCGCTGCTGATCTATCGCTTTATACCGGTGATTTTCGAGCAAGTGAGAGAACCTTTCAGTTGCTTTGTCAGGCTGCTGGTAGAGCAGGAAGAGATGTGCTTGTGGGTGAGGTTGTTATTCAGACCTATCATCCAGAGCATTACAGCATCCTGACCGCAGCAGCGGGAGATTACGAAGCCTTCTATGACCATGAAATCCTTTATCGTAGGCTGATGCAGTATCCCCCGATTGCTCATATGCTACTGGCATTGATCACTTCGAAGGAGGAAGAGAAAGCAGACAAGGCGGCCGTTCGCCTTGGTGAAGCCTTAAAGCTCTACCTGGATCGGGAGCAACTATCGTTACAGCTAATCGGACCTGCTCCAGCAGCTATCGCAAAGACAAACGATATCTTTCGAAGAGTTATGTATATGAAGCATAATGATTACGAAGAATTAATCCGAGTGAAAAATTATCTGGAAGGGTATTTTACATTTACAGAATTTTTTTCTGGCTGTAGTCTACAATTCGATTTTGATCCTATGAGCAGCTATTAAGCACAGAATGGAGCATAAAAGGCATTTCTGAATGGTTTTATTCATTATTAAGACAGAATTTGCGAATTATTTATAGCCTTTACAGATATTTTGTTGATTAAATTGATGAGAATATGATAATATAATGTAATTGCTTCAGCTATGATGAAGTAATTAAGATAAATATAAATTTTATGAATGATATGATAGAGAGGATGACACATATGGCAATCAGAAATATCAGAGAAGTAGGAGACAAGGTCCTGAATAAGGTGGCAAAGGAGATTAATGAAGTAGATAAGAAGCTTCTTACACTAATTGAGGATATGTTAGATACCATGTATGATGCTAACGGTGTTGGTCTTGCTGCCCCTCAGGTAGGAATATTAAAACGTCTTGTTGTGATTGATGTTTCCGAGGAGGGAAACGAGCCGATCATCTTAATTAATCCGGAGATTATAGAGTATGACGGCGAGCAGATTGGAGATGAGGGCTGTTTAAGCGTGCCGGGTAAGGTAGGAACCGTAAGAAGACCAGATTATGTGAAGGTTAAGGCATATAATGAGAAGATGGAGGAATATACCATCGAAGGTACTGGATTGCTCGCAAGAGCTTTTTGCCACGAGATTGATCATCTGAATGGAAAGCTTTATATTGATCAGACCATCGGTGAGCTACGCGAGGTAATCGCAACTGAAGAGGTACAATAATTCATTTATTCGGAAAGGATAGATTAGGATGAAGGTTTTATTTATGGGAACGCCGGATTATGCGGCTGTAACTTTGGAAAAATTAATTGCATCGGAGCACGAGCTGCTGGGCGTGGTTACCCAGCCTGATAAGCAAAAGGGCAGAGGACAGGAGCTTAGCTTCTCACCTGTCAAAGAGCTGGCCTTAAAGCATGGTATACCGATCTATCAGCCCAATAAGGTAAGAGAGGTGGATTTTCTCGATATGGTGAGAGTTATGGCACCGGAGGTTATCGTAGTAGCTGCCTTTGGACAAATTCTTCCTAAAGCACTCCTTGATATTCCACCCTATGGTTGTATTAATGTTCATGGGTCCTTGCTACCGAAATATCGTGGAGCCGCTCCGATTCAATATTCGATTATTGACGGAGAGGGTGAGACCGGTATTACGATTATGTATATGGATGCGGGAATTGATACCGGAGATATGATATTACAGGCAAGGCTACCGATTGCAGAAAATGAAACAGGAGGAAGTCTTTTTGATAAAATGTCGCATCTTGGAGCAGACTTATTATTAGAAGCTTTAGATCAGCTAAAGGCCGGAACAGCATTAAGAATACCCCAAGATAATGAACAGGCAACCTATGTGAAAGTTTTGAGTAAAGATATGGGCTTCCTTGATTTTAGTCAGCCGGCGGTAAAACTGGAACGTATGATCCGTGGTCTAAATCCATGGCCCAGTGCCTTTACCTATCTGGAGGGAAAGACGTTAAAGCTTTGGCAGGCGAGTGTGGAGCCTTTGAAGGATAACTCTGCTAAACCCGGGCAGGTAATTGAACTACGTAAGGATTCCTTCGTGGTTGCAACTGGAGATAATGCCTTGGTGATTAAGGAATTACAGCTGGAGGGTAAGAAAAGGATGACCACCGATGCCTTTTTACGTGGGTATCAACTAGCTCCCGGAACAATCCTCGGGCAAAGATGATAAAATAATGTCTTCCGGGTTTCTAGCTGTATCGATGATGCAGCGTGTTGTGTTAATGTGAAAAACTAAGATTTTCACACGGCATACAATAGAAAGCACGCATCGCGATCTTTCTATTGTCATGAATTATGTGCTGCTTCCCACATTCATGGGTTTGCAGCAGAACGGAGGTTATTATGGGTTATTATCCTTATTTTGATTCAACTTATATCTTGGTTTTGATCGGTGTTGTGATATCTATGCTAGCATCGGCTAGAGTAAAATCAACCTTTGCGAAATATTCTAGAGTAAGAAGCATGTCAGGGATGACAGGAGCACAGGCAGCAGCTAAGCTTTTACAGAGCTCAGGAATTTATGATGTGCAAATTGAACAGGTATCCGGTAACCTAAGTGATCATTACGATCCGAGAAATAAGGTCCTACGATTATCGGATTCCGTATATCATTCCAATTCTCTGGCAGCCATCGGTGTTGCTGCTCATGAATGCGGACACGCGATTCAACATCAGAAATCCTATTTACCATTGAAAATCAGAGGGCTCTTAGTGCCGGTTGCGAACTTTGGCTCTATGGCAGCTTGGCCTCTAATATTGATCGGTTTGTTCTTTGGTGGGTTTCAGTCCCTGATTGATTTAGGTATTATCTTGTTTTCGGCAGCAGTATTGTTTCAATTGATTACACTGCCGGTAGAATTTAATGCCTCTAGACGAGCCATTGCCAGATTAGGTGAAACAGGGATATTATATAATGAGGAATTAAGACAATCTAAGAAGGTGCTTGATGCTGCCGCTCTTACGTATGTTGCGGCTGCTGCGGCTACCATTTTACAGCTGCTTCGATTGATTATTCTGTTTGGTGGAGGAAGAAGACGTGACTGATCAGACAGGTACAAGAGAAATCGTTCTGGATATGCTCCTTGAGGTCCTGGAAGGAGACAAGTATAGCCATACCGTACTAGGCCAGACCTTAAAAAGATATCAACAGCTGGAGAAGCAGGAACGTGCCTTTATAGCAAGAATATTTCAGGGGACAGTCAAACGCTGTCTGACCCTGGATTATATTATTAACCAACATGCTTCATTGCCGGTATCGAAGATGAAGCCCTTTATCCGCAATCTACTGAGAATGAGTGTATACCAGCTGATGTATATGGATCATGTACCGGTGTCAGCGGTATGTAACGAAGCGGTAAAATTGGCTAAGAAAAGGAGCTTTATCAAGTTATCCGGCTTTGTGAATGCGGTGCTTAGGGGAATAGCCAGAACGGGAAAGAATATCTCCTATCCGGATCCATTGAGTTCTCCGGTAGACTATTTGATGGTGGTATACTCCACACCGAAGTGGCTGGTCGAGGAGCTCCTGGGCCAGTATTCCTATCCAATCGTTGAAACGATGTTGTCAGCCTCCCTGAACGAAAAGGAGACGACGATACGCTGTAATAAAGCGAAGTTAAGACCGGAAGAGCTGAAGATGAAGCTTGTACAGGAAGGGGTAACGGTAGAAGAGAGTGAGTATCTGGACTATGCCTTTAAAATAAGGGATTATGATTATCTGGAAAAGCTGGAAGCCTTCCGTGATGGACTATTTACGATACAGGATGTCAGCTCTATGTTAGTTTCTGAGGCAGCGGATATTCAACCTGAGGATTATGTGATTGATATCTGTTCCGCACCCGGCGGGAAAGCGTTGCATGCCGCAGAGAAAGCCAGGAAGGTATCGGCCAGGGATTTGACAGAATATAAGACGAAGCTGATTATGGATAATATCAAGCGCCTCGGCTGTACGAATATTGAAGTTAAGGTTTGGGATGCTACTGTGCTGGATCAGGAGTCTGTTGAAGCTGCGGATGTAGTGATAGCCGACCTTCCCTGCAGCGGACTGGGTGTTTTGGGCAAGAAGTCGGATATTAAATATAAGCTGACACAAAATCAACATAAAGAGCTGATAGAATTACAAAGGAATATTTTGGATAAAGCATCAAAATATGTGAAAAAGGGCGGTACATTGATCTTCAGTACCTGTACCGTACATCAGGGAGAGAATATGCTCAACCGTAGCTGGTTCCTCGAAAATTATGATTTTAAGCCGGAAAGCCTTGATAATTACCTGCCCAAGAAGCTATGTTCACAGACGACGAAGGACGGATACCTTCAGTTGATACAGGGTGTTCATCCTACGGATGGTTTCTTTATCGCAAGATTTCGTCGTATGATATGATAACAAATACTGTTTGAAATTTACTAGGATAGGATAGAAGATGGAGCAATTAGATATAAAATCGTTATATTACAATGAATTGGAAGCGGTCATGAAGGAGCTTGGACAGCCGGCCTTCCGCTCAAAGCAGATCTATGAATGGCTGCATAGGAAGTTGGTCAGCAACTACGAAGAGATGACGAATCTCTCCAGGGATCTCCGTGCTAAGCTTAGCGAAGCTTATCCGATTATGTCACTTACTGAAGTGGAATCACTTCATTCTGAAACAGATGGAACCATTAAGTATTTGTTTCGTCTAAAGGATAATAGGGTAATTGAAAGTGTACTTATGAAATACCATCATGGCAATAGTGTTTGTATCTCCTCTCAGGTTGGCTGCAGGATGGGGTGCAAGTTCTGCGCTTCGACGATCGGAGGTAAGGAACGGGATTTGCTTCCCTCTGAGATGCTTGACCAGATCTACCGAATACAAGCTCTGACCGGCGAGAGAGTATCCAATGTCGTGGTCATGGGGACGGGAGAGCCGTTGGACAATTATGACAACCTCCTACGTTTCTTGCGAATATTAACAGATGAACAGGGGATTAACATCAGTGCCAGAAATATCACGGTATCCACCTGTGGTATTCCGGATAGGATTAAGGATCTAGCCAAAGAGGATTTGGCAATCACTTTGGCACTGTCTCTACATGCACCGAATAATGAAATTCGTAAACAATTGATGCCGGTTGCGGCAAAATATGATTTGTCAGAGGTGCTGAATGCTTTTCGGTATTATTATGAACAAACAGGTAGAAGACTTACCTTTGAATATAGCTTGGTCGATGGTGTTAACGATGAAGAAGAGCATGCTAAGGAATTATGTCGTTTGATTAAAGGGCTAAATTGTCATGTAAATTTAATCCCCGTTAATCCAATAAAAGAGCGGAATTATAGAAAATCAGAAAGCAAAAAAATACAAAATTTTAAAAATATACTTGAAAAAAACAGAATTAATGTTACTATTAGAAGAGAAATGGGCGCAGATATTGATGCTGCCTGTGGACAATTACGAAAGAGCTATATTGATAAAAATAGCTCTGATCATTGCCACAGCTAGGAGGTGCAGGCTTGAAAGCATTTTCAATAACTGATATTGGAGAGCGACGGAGGATAAATCAGGATTATGTCTTTTGCAGTGAGAATGCCATCGGAAAACTACCGAATTTATTTATCGTAGCAGATGGTATGGGAGGACATAATGCCGGTGATTATGCTTCAAGATTCTGTGTTGAGTTTTTTAAGCAAACGATTGAGGAGAGTGAGCTAGAATCACCGATTACCTTAATCGAAGCTGCAATCAGAGAAACGAATGAAGCGCTTCGTAACAAAGCGCATGAGCAGGTGGAGTTAGAGGGTATGGGAACCACCTTAGTAGCGGCAACCATATTTGATAAAGAAATGTATGTTGCCAATGTCGGTGATAGTAGACTGTATGTGGTGGGTAAGTTAATTAAGCAAGTTACAGAAGATCACAGCCTAGTGGAAGCTATGGTTAAGACAGGTGAATTAGATCGCCTTGAAGCGAGAGTTCATCCGAATAAGAACATAATCACAAGAGCAATCGGTGCCAACGATACGGTGGAACCTGATTTTTTTGAGGTGAGCTTGGAAGATGGAGATACTGTACTTATGTGCTCGGATGGTCTGACAAATATGTTAGAGGACGAGACGATTGAACGGATTATTAGAGAGAATGCAGATCCGGCAACCGCTGCTGAGACCTTAGTCAAATGTGCTAACGAAAACGGCGGCAAAGATAATATAGCAATTGTTATTATTAAAGTATGAAAACGAGGTGAGTTAACATGTTAAAACCCGGTATGTTTATCAGTGATCGCTACGAGATTATTGATAAAGTTGGATCTGGTGGTATGGCTGATGTATATAAGGCCAGAGACCAAAGACTGAACAGATTCGTGGCGATAAAGGTATTAAAGCCGGAATATTCAAGCGATAAAAGCTTTGTGAATAAATTTAGGGCAGAAGCTCAATCTGCTGCTGGCTTATCCCATCCGAATATCGTAAATGTATACGATGTCGGAGATGACAGCGGCTTGCATTATATTGTGATGGAATTGGTTGAGGGTATTACCTTAAAGCGTTTTATCGAGCGTAAAGGTAAGCTCGAGGTAAAAGAGGCTGTTGGAATTGGTATCCAGATCGCTCAAGGTATGGAAGCAGCACACGATAATCGTATTATTCATAGGGATATTAAACCACAGAACATAATTATTTCAAGAGATGGCAAGGTCAAGGTGACTGACTTTGGTATTGCAAAGGCAACCAACTCGAACACGATTACCTCTAATGCTATGGGTTCCGTACATTATTTGTCCCCTGAGCAAGCCAGAGGAGGATACAGCGATGAGAAAAGTGATATCTATTCGCTGGGTGTTACTTTATATGAGATGCTTTGTGGCAAGGTTCCGTTTGCCGGTGATAATACAGTATCCGTTGCATTGCTTCATATTCAAGGTGAAGCTATGCCTCTTCGTGAGCTTGATCCCGAGATTCCGGTAAGCGTTGATAAGATAGTCCAAAAGTGTATGCAAAAAAGACCCGAGAGAAGATATCATTCTGCTTCGGAGCTGATTTCTGATTTGAAAAGAGCTATCTCAAATCCAGATGGAGATTTCGTTCAGATACCCGCTTTTGTTTCCAGTGATTCACCTACTATTAATATCTCGGATGACTTAAATAAAATTAAAAACGGAGCTTATCTCGACGAAGATCTGCGTGAGACAAGAAATCTTCAGACAAGAAATCTGTCAGAGGATGAGGAGGAAGAATTAGATACAGTTGATTCCAAGGTGGAAAAATTCTTCTTGGTGGGAAGCATCGTTACCATCGTTATTCTTGCGATTGTTATTATTGTATCCGTTGTATGGTTCTTGTCCAGGAATAAGGATAACACCCCTGGTACCAATGAGATTGAAAATGTATCACCTTCGCCGACGATAACGGTTGAGCCTACTGAGACTCCTACCGGAGTAACGTATACGGTTCCCGATGTAATCGGTCTTACCCAGGAGGATGCGGAAAGCTCAATCAAAGCAAAGGCTGAGAAGGCAGATGTCAGATTTACAGAAGAATATCACGATACCATAGAAAAAGGTAAAGTTATGGCTCAATATCCACTAGGGGGTAATGAGGTAGAGGAAACTTCAACGGTAATCTTAACCATTAGCCTTGGACCGGAATCCTTTGAGGTCCCTAACGTGTATGGTCTTACAGAGGAACGAGCAGATAAGAAGCTGAATGAATTAGGTTTAAAGCTGCTTCATGAATATGTAGCAAGTGAAGAGATAGAAGCTGGACGTGTGGTTTCCACCAATCCGGAACGCCAGGCCCTGGTAGTCAAAGGGGATACTATAACGGTTGTTGTCAGTACAGGATCTGCAAACGTTCAGGCGGTTGTTCCAAAGCTGATTGGTCTCACGGAAGAAGCTGCAACAAAAGCATTGACCGATGCAGGCTTGGTAAAGGGCAGAGTATCATATGAAACATCAAGTACCTACCCCGAGGGTCAGGTTACGTATCAAAGCAATACCGCCGGTCAGAAAGTGGATACCGGTACGGTTGTTGATATCATTGTAAGCTCTGGCGCGGAGCAGACCACTCCTACGGTTTATACCGGTCAGGTAACTATCGATGTTAATCCGTTTGAGAATAGCAATGAAGATGAAGCGGAGATTGTCTTAGAGATGGAACAGGATGGGGAAACTACCAATATCTTTGAGGGGTATCTGTCCTTAGTGGATTTCCCGTTAACCGTTGCTACTACCAGTAGCAGTTCCGGTGTCGGTACAGTCAAAATGTATGTGAATCAGACCCTATTTGCAGCACCAGGGGATGCACAGACAACTTGGTCTATAGAGTTTGAGGCTTTGGAGGAATAGCTTGAAGGGAAAGATTATCAAGGGTATTGCAGGGTTTTATTATGTCCATATAACAGAGAAGAATTTCGTTTACGAATGCAAAGCGAAGGGGATATTCCGCAACCAGAATATCAAGCCACTGGTTGGAGATAATGTGGAAGTAGATACCGAGGATCAACCGGAGGGCAAGGGTACTATCATTCGGATTTTACCCAGAGATAATGAATTAATTCGGCCTGCTGTTGCGAATGTAGATCAGGCAATGGTGATCTTTGCAGCGGCAGAGCCTGATCCTAACTTAAACTTGCTGGATCGCTTCTTGATTATGATGCAGAAGCAAAAGGTGAATACGATTGTATGCTTTAATAAGATGGATATCGTGACTGAAGGAGAGATTGCTTTGCTTCGGGAAACCTATCTTCGTTGCGGCTACGAGGTGTTATTCACCAGTATGCGCCGTAAGGAAGGAATATCGATTGTATATGAGAAGATAAAGGGGAAGACTACCGTGCTTGCCGGTCCTTCCGGGGTTGGTAAGTCTACCTTTATCAATCTTATTCAGCCATCTGCCAATATGGAGACAGGCATAGTAAGTGAGAAAATTAAACGTGGTAAGCATACCACAAGACATTCTGAATTGATCTGTATAGAGGATAATACTTATATTATGGACACGCCAGGCTTTAGCTCCTTATATATTGACGAGATAGATAAGGATGAGCTAAAGAATTATTTTGTAGAATTTACTGATTATGAGGATCAATGTCGCTTTATCGGCTGTAATCACCAGAATGAGCCGGGATGTGCCGTTAAAATGGCGTTGAAGGATAGAAAGATCAGTAAACTACGTTATGAAAATTATCTGACATTATATGAAGAACGAAAGAACCAAAAGCGCTACTAGATTGGAGCCTTGAAACAATTCATCTGCTGTTTAAGTGCTTTAATAAATCGAAAGCCTGCGGTTCTTTTTGCAATATAGGAGATTGAAATAGTTACGCAAAGCTTAATTCATAAGCTTAGAAAGGTCATCTATCTGACTTTTCATTCAGTATAAAGAAAGGCATGGTTATTAGAATGATTAAACTTGCACCATCGATTTTAGCGGCAGACTTTAATAAATTAGGAGAACAGATAGCGATTGTTGATCGGGCGGGGGCCGAATACCTTCATATTGATGTGATGGATGGGAATTATGTACCGAGCATTAGCTTTGGTATTCCGGTAATTGCATCGATCAGAAAGAATACAGGGCTGATTTTTGATGTGCATCTGATGATTGATGAACCGATACGCTATCTGGAGGAATTTAAGAAGGCTGGAGCTGATATCATTACGGTTCATGCGGAGGCGTGTACCCATCTGCATCGTACCATAGTAAGGATTAAGGAATTAGGAATGAAAGCCGGTGTAGCTCTCAATCCTGCAACACCGCTTTCGGAATTAGAATATGTTCTGAATGATTTGGATATGGTACTTATCATGACCGTAAACCCTGGGTTTGGCGGACAAGTTATGATACCGGGGATGCTGAATAAAATCGAAGAGCTTAGGAGTATGACAAGAGCTCTGGAGCATGATTTAGATATTGAAGTGGACGGAGGTATTACCTTAGAGAATGTACAAGATGTGATAGAGGCTGGAGCCAATGTAATCGTAGCTGGAACCTCGGTTTTCAGTGGCGATATAATGAAGAATATAGAATTATTTAAAAAACATTTTAATGAGTATGATCAGACTATTCGGTTCAAATAAGGCTGATAATTTAATCAAAGCATATTTCGTACTCAATAGGGGGTGCTTACACTAGTATGAGTGATGAAGTAAATAGTGTGTTGGTCGTTACCGGTGGAAGAATTGAAGAGAAGTTTCTGAAGGATTTATTAGAAAGAGAGCACTTTTCGATGATTATTGCTGCTGACCATGGTCTTGTTGTGGTGGACAAGCTTGGAATATCTCCTGATTATATTGTAGGCGATTTTGATTCGGTACCGGAAACTTTACTAAAAAGGTACCGAGAAAGCTTGACTCCGATTGAAACATTTCCACGAGAGAAGGATAAGACAGATACGCAGATAGCAATTGAAGCAGCTCTGTTTCATAAAGCAACAAACATAGTATTGGTCGGAGCAACCGGAAGCCGTTTGGATCATACCATGGCTAATATTCATTTACTGCTGTTACCCCTACAAATGGATATAAATGCATGTATCATGGATGAATATAATAAAATATATCTAAAAAGGAAAAGCTTCCGGATTGTAAAGCAAAAGCAACATGGAAATTATGTATCCCTGCTTCCCTTTACTGAAGAGGTAAACGGTTTAACACTGTCCGGTTTTCATTATCCTCTTAATCAAATCAGGTTGACAGCAGGTAGCAGCCTCGGGATTAGTAATGAAATCATTGAAGAGGTTGCTGAAGTTGAGTTTATCAATGGAACACTCCTGGTAATTGAGTCTATGGATTAAAGGATTTTTATAGATCAAAAATCCTTGGGAAGAACTGCGGTAGGAATTTCGCGAAGGAAATTCCTACTGGTTGCCCCATTGAAGCAAACTCCTTGCTCTTCCGGGTTAGTGCAAAATATTATTAAAATCATAATAAATTGAAATCGTATATAAAGGAAGGAAGACACAAATGAAATTAGGTATCGTAGGTTTACCCAATGTTGGTAAGAGCACACTTTTTAATTCATTAACAAAAGCGGGGGCTGAATCAGCTAATTATCCCTTTTGTACGATAGATCCGAATGTTGGTATTGTACCGGTTCCGGATGAAAGACTTAAGGTTTTGGGAGAATTGTATCATTCTGAGAAGGTCATAGCCGCTACCATCGAGTTTGTGGACATCGCAGGTCTGGTGAAGGGAGCCTCAAAGGGAGAGGGACTTGGTAACCAATTCCTTTCAAACATCAGAGAAGTGGATGCTATTGTGCATGTGGTTCGTTGCTTTGAGGATACAAATGTAATTCATGTTGACGGATCAGTAAATCCACAGAGAGATATTGAGACCATTAATTTGGAATTGATCTTTTCTGATCTTGAGATACTGGAAAGAAGAATATCTAAGACAAATAAAGGTGCCAGGAATGATAAGGCTTTGGCAAAAGAACTTGAGATGCAGGAACGCCTGAAGGGCTTTCTGGAGGAAGGCAGGATGGCAAGAGGCTTTGTGGCTGGGGACCAAGAGGAGCAGGAGTGGTTGGATAGCTATAATCTCCTAACAGCAAAGCCGGTAATCTACGCAGCCAATGTAAAAGAGGATGATCTTGCAGATGACGGCGCAAATAATGAATATGTAAAGACAGTACGTAAAATAGCAGAACAGGAAGGGTCCGAGGCTTTTGTCATCAGTGCTCAAATAGAACAGGAGATTGCTGAGCTTGAGGATGATGAGAAGAGAATGTTTTTGGAGGAGCTTGGATTAAAGGAGTCCGGTTTGGAGAAATTAATCAGAGCAAGCTATCATATCTTGGGGTTAATGAGCTTTTTGACAGCTGGTCCCAAGGAAACAAAAGCATGGACCATTAAGATTGGAACAAAGGCTCCCGGGGCGGCAGGAAAAATTCATTCTGACTTTGAGAGAGGCTTTATCCGTGCAGAGATTGTCAGTTATCACAATCTGATTGAATGCGGTAATTATAATGCTGCAAAGGAAAAAGGACTGGTTCGTTCAGAGGGTAAGGAATACGTAGTTCAGGATGGAGATGTTATATTGTTCCGATTCAATGTATAGACCCAGAAAGCGGTGAAGAATTTGCAAATCTTATTATCATCGAATATTAATTTCCCTAATCTGGGAATTGTGCTAAAGAACGTAGGAAGTGGATTCGATATCTTTGGTTTTCGCATCACTTATTATGGTGTGGTGATAGGTTTGGGTATGCTCTTTGGTTGGTTAATGGCGGAGTGGATGGCAAAGCGAACCGGGCAAAAAGTAGAGTTTTATCTGGATTTTGCACTTATAGCAATTGTTACCGCTGTCATTGGTGCTAGATTATATTATGTCATCTTTGATTTGGAGGAGTTTGCCAGCAATCCACTGTCAATATTTAATCTGCGAACCGGAGGCCTTGCAATCTACGGTGGAATCATTGCAGCAATGCTTGCGGCGGTTATCTATGCCAAGGTGAAGAAGTACTCTTTTTGGCTTCTGGCAGATACTGCATGCGTTGGTTTGGTTACAGGGCAGATTATTGGTCGTTGGGGTAACTTCTTTAACAGAGAAGCCTTTGGGAAATATTATGACGGACTTTTTGCAATGCAATTAAACATTAATGACGTCTCTGGAGTGTATCGAAATACCACCTCGCTATCGAGACTGGAGAAGATATATCAAGGGAAGGAAGAGGCACTATCGCGGATTCTGGAGATCCGCAATAAGACAGTGATAATAGGGAATGCTACCTATATTCAGGTACATCCAACCTTTTTGTATGAATCACTATGGAATCTATGCTTGCTGATTCTGCTAATCATATACACAAAGCATAAGAAATTTGACGGTGAGATTATATTGCTTTATTTGATTGGGTATGGAATTGGGCGAACATGGATGGAGGGACTTAGAACGGATCAGCTTTTCCTGTGGGGTACTCCTATTGCTGTCTCCCAACTACTCTCAGCCTTAATTGTGGTGGTATCTACTGTTTTGTTAATCATAAAAAAGCATAGAAGTAAGCGAGCCACCGGAAATAGGTATAAAAAATGAGGGCATAAGGACTAATTACCCATTGTCCTCTATTTGACTATATATTGACATAATTTGTTCGATTTTTCAAATATACACAAGATATTGTTATATTATCCCGAAAATGCTCACAAAGCCTATATTCATAAGGTTTTGTGAGCTATTTTTTTTGATTTGATGCTTGATATATTCCCTTATTTAATATAAAATAAACACATGAGTGGAGCAAAGTGGTGGAAAGTGGTGTAAAAATCCATCAAAGTGGTACAAGCCATTCTAGAGTGGTGCATAAATGCGAAATCGGATCCTGACTGTAGGTTGAATATCCGGTGGAAAAAGAAGGTGAAGCCATATGTTCATGGGTGAATTTGATCATTCGATCGATTCAAAGGGAAGAATAATCATACCATCGAAGTTTCGAGAAGACCTGGGAGATAAATTTGTTATCACCTTAGGTCTTGATGGCTGTTTATTCGTTTACCCTAATGAAGAGTGGCAAGCCTTTGCAAAAGAGCTTAGTAAGCTACCCGGTACGAAGGAAGCAAGACAATTGCAACGTTATTTTCTGGCTATGGCAGCTGATTGTGAAGCTGATAAACAGGGAAGAATACTAATACCGATGAAACTTCGGGAAAGTGCCGGATTAGATAAAGACATCGTATTTGTCGGAGTACTTAATAAGATTGAGATATGGAGTAAGGAACGTTGGGATAATAATAATACATACGATAATGTTGATGCTATCGCAGAACATATGTCACAGTACGGTATCAGCTTCTAAGGAACAAAGATAAGCAGTATATCGCCAGAATGGAGATTAATATGGCATTTGAACACAAATCAGTATTATTGGAGGAAACAATAGAGAACCTGAACATAAAACCGGAGGGCATCTATGTCGATGGTACTTTGGGTGGCGGGGGTCATTCCTTTGAAATAGCAAAACGGTTAACCACAGGAAGACTAATCGGTATAGACCAGGATGAAGCGGCAATCAAGGCAGCTGGTGAACGTTTGGCTGAATTTGATGATAAGGTTACTATCGTAAGAAGCAATTATTGTGATATGAAACAGGTACTTCATGGGTTGGGAATTGATCGGGTGGATGGAATTCTGCTTGATCTGGGTGTTTCCTCTTATCAGCTGGATACATTGGAACGTGGATTTTCATACAAAGAGGATGCCCCGCTGGACATGAGGATGGACACCAGAAATTCTAAGACCGCCAAGGATATTGTGAACGGTTATAGTGAGATGGAGCTTTATCGTATCATAAGAGATTACGGAGAAGATAATTTTGCTAAAAATATAGCAAAGCATATTGTACGTATGAGGCAGGACAAGCCGTTAGAAACAACTTATGAGCTGATTGAAGCAATAAAGGCAGCAATTCCGATGAAGCTCAGAGTAACAACCGGACATCCGGCGAAAAGAACCTTTCAGGCAATACGCATTGAACTTAACCGAGAGCTTGAAGTACTAAGAGATACATTACAGGATATGATTGAATTGTTATCGCCGGAAGGCAAGCTATGTATCATAACCTTTCATTCCCTGGAGGATCGGATTGTGAAGTCTTGCTTTAAGGCGAATGAGAATCCATGCACATGCCCGCCGAGTTTTCCCGTATGTATGTGTGGGAAGGAATCACAAGGGAAAGCGGTTCCTCGAAAGCCCATTCTTCCTTCCGAGGAGGAGATAAAGGAGAACAAAAGATCAAAAAGTGCAAAGCTACGTGTTTTTGAAAAGGCCGCAAGAGAGATAGGCTAGTGTGAATTGGAGCGGACAAGCATAGTACAAGAAATATAGTATTAGTAACAATATTACGTTTGAACAACTGGTAGAGAGGGGTTTCTGGCATGGAGGCTAATAAGAGACGTTATCAATATGAAAATATAGGAACAAGCTATGTGGATGGAAACACGGTTCGTAAATTGAGGGTTGCTCCTGATGTTCGAAGAGAGGAAGAACAATATGTTACACCCTCACCAAGAAGACAGGAACGTGTACAGCCAAAGGTGTTCTCTGGTATCAATTTCGCTTCCCTGATCGTCCTTACAGTCGCTATTATTGCAACTGTTTATGTCTGTGTAGATTACTTGATGCTACAAAACCAGGTTAGCCAGATGGATAAGAGCATCATCAAGCTTGAGAAGGAGCTGACTGTATTAACGAATGAAAATAATGCCACTTATGAAGCAATTGACAATGCACTTGATCTGGATTATATTTATCAGGTAGCTGTTGAAGAGCTCGGAATGGTATATCCGAACAAAAATGAAGTGATCACCTATCAAAGCAGCTCTTCTAATTATGTTAGACAGTATGAGGATATTCCGGAATGAAACAGCATGCTTATCCTTGTGTTAGTATTCGAAGTGTGCCCACTGCTTTAAAGTCGAAAGGCACAAGATACCATGTTGCGTCTTCAAGGTAGTCAAGATCTGTACTGCACAATAAAAGAGGTAAGATACTATGGAAAAGTTATCAGAAAAAACAAATAAGAAATTCAATTCACGAATGCAAGCAAAATTATTGCTTGTATTTTGTGTTATTACTCTGCTGTTAGTAGCCTTAATGGTCCGCTTAATCTACATAATGCAGACCAAGGGTGATGAGTATGCTAAGCATGTGCTCTCCAGAGAAACCTATGTAAGCTCGGTATTACCCTACAAAAGAGGAAATATTACTGATCGTAACGGAACAGTTCTTGCACGTAGCGAACTTCAATATAAATTAATACTTGACCCCAAGAGACTGTCACAGAACCAGGATTCTATTTCGGTTACCTTGGCTGCTTTAAAGGATAACTTTGGAATTGAAGCTGAGACGGTTCAAGCAATTCTGACCGATGAGGTCAAGAAAGAAAGTCAATATGTAATACTTCAAAAGAATATAAAATATGATGTGGTGCAGAACTATGAAGCATATGTCGAGAACTTCAAGAAAACGAAAAAGAAAGAAGACAAAACTTCGATCATCGGTGTTTGGTTTGAGGAGGAATATGTACGCAGCTATCCTTACAAAAGCCTGGCCTGTGATGTACTCGGCTTTACCTCTACTGATAATACCGGCTTTTGGGGTATTGAAGAATACTATAATGATGAACTGAACGGAACGAACGGAAGAGAATATGGCTATTATGATTCGGACCTTAATATAGAACGAATTGTGAAGAAGGCAGTCAATGGGAATAATATTATCAGCTCCATTGATATCAATGCACAACGTATTATTCAAGAGCACATCGTTAAGTTTAATACCGAATTTGGTAGTAAGAATATCGGAGTTCTAGTAATGAACCCCAATAACGGGGAAATCATAGCTATGGCTTCCAATCAAGAATACGATTTGAATAATCCAAGAAATCTTGAGGGAATAGTTGAATCAGAAGAGCTATCTGCAATGAGTGAAGAACAGAAAATGGATGCACTCAATGCCTTATGGAAAAACGATATAATCACCAGTAGTTTTGAACCGGGTTCTACCTATAAGCCCATTACAATTGCTGCAGGTCTGGAAGAAAATATTATAACGGAAGAAGATACCTTTTATTGTGATGGCTTCGAGGTATTCCCCGGAATTAATCCGATTAGATGCAGTAATAGATCAGGTCATGGACACATTACCTTAGGAGAAACGTTGATGTATTCCTGCAATGATGCACTGATGCAGATAGCAGCAAAGGAAGGAAGAGATGTTTTTTATCTCTATCAGAATCGTTTTGGCTTTGGAAAGAAGACGGGAATTGATCTGCCAGGTGAAGGAGCAGGTATCACAATGGCGCTTAATGCCTTGAATCCGGTAGAGCTTGCGACCAACAGCTTCGGACAATCCTTTAATGTTACCATGGTACAGATGGCTGCCGCTTATTCCTCACTGGTGAATGGAGGTAATTATTATCAGCCACATATTATGAAGAAGATTGTGAATGACAATGGCGCAACCGTTAAGGAATTTGATAAGCTATTAGTTCGACAGACAGTATCAAAAAAGACATCCGAATTCATCCAGAAATATATGTATCAAACGGTAGAAGCGGGTACTGCTGGAGGGGCGAAGGTAGAGGGTTATGCTATCGGCGGAAAGACCGGAACAGCACAGAAGCTTCCTCGTGATGCTAAGACCTATGTGGTCTCCTTCTTAGGCTCTGTACCGGCTATCAATCCGGAGATTGTTATCTATGTCATGGTAGATGAGCCACAGAATGTAGTTAAGCAGGCGGACAGCTCTATCGCTACAAAGTTAGCAAGCAGAATTATGAAGGAGCTTCTTCCGGCCCTTGGTATTTTTCCCGAGGGAGAGATTGATTACCTGTTACCTACGGAAGGTGAGGCAACAAAAGATGGTGAGCAAGGTCACGCAACAACGCCTGGAACTGAGAATACGGGTAATACTGAAAATGGTGAAAGTAACCAAAGCACAGAAGATAATGATGACACGGTGAATTCTGAAGCTCAACCAAACAGTGAGGAAGCTCAGACCAATGAAGATGATACAGAGGAAGATTCTGGAAGACCTGACAATGGTTCAAATACCAATGAAGACGAGGAAAATGATCCTCAGAATTCTCAAACGAATGGTGAGCAGATTGAACCTGGTACAGAAGGTGACAATGGGAATCTACCGGAGGAGCAGACAGATATCCCCTCAGGAGAAGATGATTTTAATCCGGATGCATTAGAGTAATACAAGTAATCACACTAGTTTATAGAGATTCTCGAATAATCATAACTTGTTAGTAATAAAATGAAGCAATAGAAGTTTGTAAGGTTATGATTAGATGGCTAGAAGCAGGACATATAACAAGAAAAATATATTAATCGTTGTAAGTGTCGTCATACTTGTTGCTCTGGTATTATTCCTCCGCTTAGGGTATTTGATGATATTGAAATCCGATGATTATGCGGCCAGAGCAAAGGACCTGCATCTTCGTGAGCGTGCCATAAAGGCGGAGAGAGGAAGTATTTTCGATGCCACGGGTAACGAAATAGCTACCAACAAACCAGTATGTACAATTTCAGTCATCCATGCCCAGATAACTGACCCGGAGCGAGTGATAGAGGTATTATCAAAAGAGCTTGGTTTAAGTGTGGATCGGGTGAAAAAACGAGTAGATAAAATATCCTCCAGAGAAAAGATAAAATCGAATGTCGATAAAGAGATTGCGGATAGGATTAGGGAATATGATCTAGACGGTGTTATGGTGGATGAAGATTATAAAAGGTATTATCCCTACGACTCGTTAGCCTCCAAAGTAATTGGATTTACCGGAAGTGATAATCAGGGTATCATCGGTCTTGAGGTGAAATACGATCAGTTTCTTAAAGGTATTGATGGAGAGATTCTTACCCTCACTACAGCCTATGGTGTCGAGATAGAGAATGCAGCCGAGGACCGGATTGAACCTAAAGCCGGCAATGATCTTTATATTAGTCTGGATATGAATATCCAGCAGTATGCTGAGCAGGCGGCCCTCAAGGTGATGAAAGCAAAGCAGGCTTCCAATGTGAAGCTCATTGTTATGAATCCTCAAAATGGTGAGATTCTTGCCATGGTGAATGTACCTGAGTTTAATCTAAACAATCCTTATACCCTAATTGACGAAATTGCAGGTCATTATGAGGGACAGAACCTCAGTAATGAGAAGCTAAATGAACTTTTGAATGGGATGTGGAGAAATGCCTGCATCAGTGACACCTATGAACCAGGCTCGACCTTTAAGATTGTAACGGCTACAGCAGCACTGGAGGAACATGTGGTGAAATTATCCGATACCTTTTTCTGTCCGGGCTATAAGAAGGTAGAGGATCGAATTATCAGGTGTCATAAGGCGGGAGGACATGGAAGTCAAGATTTCGTCGCCGGCATAAAGAATTCCTGTAACCCTGTTTTTATGGAAATCGGAGCCAGAGTCGGTGTCGATAAAATGTATGAATACTTTAAGAAGCTTGGTCTGTTTAATCGAACAGGGATAGATCTACCCGGTGAAGCCAATTCTATCATGCATAAAAAAGATGTCATTAAAGCAGTGGAGCTGGCAACCATGTCTTTTGGTCAATCCTTTCAGATTACACCTTTACAGCTGATGGTTGCGGCAAGTGCAATCGTCAATGGTGGAACGTTGGTAACACCGCATCTCGGAGTTGAAATAAGATCTGCTGACGGAACCCAGATAAGATCGCTGGATTATGATACAGTGGGTGGAGCGGTATCTTCGGAGACGTCAGAGACGATGAAGCAGTTACTGGAGGCGGTTGTAGCTGACGGTACAGGAAGGCGAGCTTATCTTCCAGGGTTTCGTGTAGGGGGAAAGACTGCAACCTCGGAAAAGCTTCCTAGAAGCAGTAATAAATATATCTCCTCTTTCATTGGCTTTGCACCGGCTAATAATCCTCAGGTAATGGCTATGGTACTGATTGAGGACCCCGTTGGTATTTATTATGGCGGTACGATTGCAGCTCCTGTTATAGCAGACCTGTTTAGCAATATCCTACCATATCTGGGTATTGAAGCAAGCTATACTGAGTCAGAGAAGAAGCAGTTCAATGTTGGTTCCTTCCAGATGCCTAATTTTATCGGGAAGACGAAGAAGGAAGTGAAGGAATTGCTGAAGATATATGATTTCGGAGAGCTTTATTCTATCGGTGAGGGTGAAGCTGTTACAGAGCAATTTCCACTTGAAGGAGAAACTATCGAAAAGGATAGTGACTTTATATTGTATTTTGAATGAAGAAAGCCACAATCACTAGTACAAATTTCACTAGTAATCAGGCCAGTTCATTATTGTTTTTTTAGGTGTGATAATATATAATAGCTAAGTTATGAAAATTGATGATTTTTACATATGAATTATGCCAATGCTGGCGGGTGAGAAGAGCAAGTACAGCTGTTCTCATTGGAATGGAGGATACTATGAATTTTTCTGAGTTTAAAGTAATATTACCTGTCATTATTTCCTTTGTTGTATGTGTAATACTGTGCCCGTTACTAATTCCTTTTTTGAAGAGGTTAAAATTCGGGCAATACATTCGGGAGGAAGGGCCTCAGTCACATCAGAAAAAATCCGGTACTCCGACCATGGGTGGAATTGTCATCGTATTAAGTATTGCGATCACCTCACTCCTCTATATTAAGGATTATGATGAAATCATACCGGTTTTATTTGTTACTATCGGTTTCGGTATAATTGGCTTTATGGATGATTATATTAAAGTAGTAATGAAGCGATCCATGGGACTTCGAGCCTGGCAGAAACTCGTAGGACAGATTCTAGTTACCGCAGTATTTGGCTATTATATCTTAAATTATACGGATATTGGAACCGCGATGCTCATTCCATTTACTGGTGGAAAATATGTTGATATATCGTTTCTGTTTGTACCGTTCTTCCTGTTTGTTGTTCTAGGAACAGTGAATGGCTCGAATTTTACTGACGGCCTTGATGGACTGGAGTCAAGTGTCACGGTATTGATTGCAACCTTCTTCACAGTAGTTGCGATAGGACTTTCGAGTGACCTATCACCGATTACCGGTGCGGTAGCGGGAAGCCTCATGGCATTTCTGGTGTATAATGTGTATCCTGCAAAGGTATTTATGGGGGATACGGGCTCCCTGGCCTTAGGTGGTTTCGTAGCAGCTACTGCGTTTATGTTACAGATGCCCCTGTTCATCATCTTGGTAGCCTTTATCTACTTAGTTGAGATTATCTCTGTAATTCTTCAGGTTAGCTATTTCAAACTAACCGGAGGAAAACGTATCTTTAAGATGGCACCTATTCATCATCATTTTGAGCTTATGGGCTGGTCGGAGACGAGGGTAGTTGCAGTGTTTTCAATTATTACCGCAATCCTATGTTTAGTAGCTCTGATGGGTATCAATTAAGTAAGTCGTTGATTACGACAGAATGGAGCGCATATGCAGTTACAGGGAAAAAGAGTCTTAGTATTCGGAGCAGGTAAGAGCGGAATTTCCGCCACCAGACTACTACAAAGGCAGAATGCTTTCGTAATCTTGTATGATTCTAATACAGAGCTCACGAAAAAGAATTTTTTGGATCAATTTGATACAGAGAATAATTTTCTTCTTGTTACAGGTGAATTGACAGATGATTTGATGAAGGGTCTGGACCTTCTGGTAATCAGTCCAGGGGTTGCAATTGACCATCCTGCAGTGGTTCGAATTCAACAAGAGAATATTCCGGTATGGGGTGAGATAGAGCTGGCATACCATATCTCCAAGGGGAAAATTATCGGTATTACCGGAACCAACGGAAAGACCACAACGACTACCCTGGTCGGGGAGATTATGAATACTTATTTTGATGAGGTGTACGTGGTTGGTAATATTGGTAATCCATATACCGATGTGGCCATGGAAACCACAGAGCAATCGGTAGCTGTGATTGAATTATCCAGCTTCCAGCTCGAAACGATCCATGAATTTCGTCCGGATGTCAGTGCTATCCTTAATATTACCCCAGATCATTTGAATCGTCATCATACCATGGAGAATTACATCGCGATGAAGGAAAATATTGCGAAGAATCAGACGATGTCAGAGATATGCATCCTTAATTACGAAGATGATATTTTACGGGAAATGGCTGGTAGATTAAATACAAAAGTTGTCTTCTACAGCAGCATGCATACGTTAGAAGATGGTCTGTACCTTGACGGTGAGGATATCTATTACAGCACTCATGGTAATAGAGAATTTGTAGTGAATATCAATGAGTTAAGGGTTCTCGGAAAACATAGCTATGAAAATGTTATGGCTGCAACTGGAATAGCGATTGCAATGGGAATTCCTATGGAGTTTATTCACAGTGCTTTAGTGAATTTCCATGCTGTAGAGCACAGAATAGAATATGTGGAAAACATCAACGGAGTTACCTATTATAATGATTCCAAAGGAACGAATCCCGATGCTTCCATCAAGGCAGTTCAGGCGATGAGGACTCCGACTATAGTAATCGGAGGTGGTTATGATAAGCATAGTACCTTTGATGAATGGATCGAGGCTTTTGAAGGAAAGGTAAAGCTGTTGGTATTACTGGGGCAGACTAGAGAAAAGATTGCTGAGACAGCAAAGCGTCATGGATTTCATAATATAATTATGGTAAATGATCTGAAGGAAGCTGTGAGAATTAGTGCAGCGAAAGCAGAGCCGGGTGATTCTGTGTTATTATCTCCCGCCTGTGCCAGCTGGGGGATGTTTGAAAATTATGAGCAGCGTGGCAAATTATTTAAAGAATATGTTAGAGAGCTGCTATCCTAAAACAAAATAATAGAAAGTACGTTTTGCGAAAGTTACAGAGGTTCAATTCAACCAATGAATATTATTTGCTTAAACACATAATTTGGCGCTGAATTATCTTGAATTCTTTGGAGTTTTCGGGGTACTGAATGGTTAGATGAATTACAACATATGGTTAGGAGTGAAGGTATGGCCAGGACGGTAGGAGAAGTTAATAAAAGAAAAATGCACAGCTACTACGATTACAGCCTATTGTTTCTAATACTGTTTTTGGTATGTTTTGGATTAGTTATGATATACAGTACCAGCTCCTACAATGCACAAAGACTGAACGGGAGAGCAACCTTTTATCTTGAGAAGCAGGCATTATTTGCGGGAGCCGGGATTTTAGTCATGATCTTTGTATCAAAGATTGATTATCGAATCTATATCAAGAACCTGCCCATAATTCGGCTCAAGCCGGTAACAATTCTCTATTTCATGTGTATCGTGCTACAGCTTTATGTTCTTTTATTCGGTCCTACGATTAATGGTGCAAAGCGTTGGATTGATATGGGACCGCTGGGACGCTTCCAGCCCTCCGAGTTAACAAAGATTGCGGTAATCCTATTTACTGCTTACATAGTAAATCTGGCTCCTAAGAAGCTGGATAAGTTTTCAGGCTTCTTACGGGTTGTACTTTTTATATCACCATTGCTTGGATTGATTGTAATTGAGAATTTTTCAACGGCTTTGATCATTGGAGTTATCATGGTAGCGATCAGCTTTGTCGCAAGCAGAAAGAAATTCTATTTTGTTTTTTCCGGAGTTCTACTGATAGCGATTGGATCAATTTTTGTCTTCTTAGAGCCATACCGCTTTGAACGTATCAGAGTCTGGTTGAACGTCGAGACCGAGGAAAAAGGCTATCAGATACTACAAGGCTTATACGCCATTGCAAGCGGAGGTGTCTTCGGTAAGGGCTTGGGAGAGAGTATGCAGAAGCTAGGCTTTATTCCGGAGTCTCACAACGACATGATTTTCTCGGTGATTTGTGAGGAGCTGGGCTTATTTGGTGCCTTTGCCCTGATTCTCCTTTTTATATTATTAATTTGGCGTATTTTTATTATCGCCATCAATGCAGCCGATTTATATGGCGGTTTAATTGCTACCGGTGTACTTGCTCATATAGCAGCTCAGGTACTTATTAATATTGCAGTTGTAACTAATTCGATTCCCTCCACAGGAATTCCACTTCCATTTATCAGCTATGGAGGTAGTTCAGTCATGGTTATACTCTTTGAGATGGGTATAGTGCTTAGTGTATCCAATCAAATTAAGGGAGAGAAGGGGTAGTGTGAATTATTGAAAAGCATAATTCACACCTCCAAGTTTGTGCCTGCGTCTTCCTCGGCCCAAACTAATTCAAAGGGTAGGTTGTAACATACTTATTATCCCTGTCATTGACTTTGATTGGATTGAAACGCGTAATTCACGTGGACAAGCCGGTAAACATATAGTGTAGTATATTTCCTACATTGTCTGAGGTGTGCTATGTCTAGTATCGAGGTCATCGGTGGTAAGCAATTAAAAGGTGAACTTAATATACAAGGGTCAAAGAATGCAGCTTTACCAGTAATTGCTGCCACTATTCTGAATAAGGGAACGACAGTACTAAAGAATTGTCCCAAAATACTTGATGTTTATCATATGGTTAATATACTTCAAAAACTGGGATGCATTATTACCTGGGATGGGAATACCCTTTACGTGGATAGTAGCAATGCAGATTCCACCTCAGTTCCTGAGGAGTCAGTTACTAAAATGCGTAGCTCCGTTCTATTTTTAGGATCCTTACTTGGCAGACATAAAGAGGTTACGATTGCATATCCGGGTGGCTGTTCCATTGGTAAGCGCCCTATTGATTATCATTTGAAGGCTATTAAGAAAATGAATGTAACTCAAGAATTTACTGGTGAGAATGATGCAATGATTCATTGTTATTCGGAGCGAATTCTTGGAGCCGATATATTTCTTGAATTTCCCAGTGTCGGAGCTACTCAAAATATTATTCTGACTGCAGTGCTCTCCGAGGGGACAACGAGGATCTTTAATGCAGCAAGAGAGCCTGAAGTGGTTGAGGTGTGCAATTATCTGATTGCAGCCGGTGCCAGAATTAGTGGAAAAGGTACTGCCTTTATAGAGGTAGAGGGTGTTAAGCAGTTACATGATGTAGAATTTCGGCTTTCTTCTGACCGGATTGTTGCAGGAACATATATGGCGGCAGTTGCAGCAACTGGAGGTGACGTAGTATTTACCAATACTCCGGTTAGCCATCTCGAGTCTACCCTTCGGGTTTTGAAACGCATAGGCTGCAATATCGATATTACAGATGACAGGGTTTCTATACGTGCAAAGCATAGACCTCTACCGATTGAGATGCTTAAGACACAACCCTATCCCGGTTTCCCGACCGATATGCAGTCACAGCTATTGACTGTGTTGTGTCTTGCGGACGGGGTTAGTACTATAGTAGAAGAGATCTTTGAATCCCGTTTTCAGAATATTAAAGATCTTAGGATGATGGGAGCACAAATCACCTTAAATTCAAAGGAGAATAAAGTTGTTATTTCTGGAGTGAAGGAACTGACAGGTGCCATTGTTGATGCACATGACCTGCGTGGAGGAGCCGCACTGGTAATTGCAGGGATGGCAGCCACCGGTACTACAATCGTACGTGATGCTACCAGCATTGAACGAGGATATGAAGATATCTGCAGAGATTTATCTGCAATCGGTGCAAAAACCAGATTTTGTAGTGAAAATGCCACAGGATGAGAATACGATATGGGAGTTAAAGAATGAATCGAATGAAATCCAGGAATTCGAACAAAGTACTAGTAAGATTATGCCGAAGATTAATACTAATTCTTTTCATCCTAGGCATACCAAGCATTCTGTTCATCAGTATCTTCTATATTAAGAGGATTGAGGTTGTAGGCTCTAGGCAATATACCTCGGAACAGATTACTGCCGAATTGGTTAAGACTAAGTTGGATTCGAATTCACTTTATCTATACTTAAAACACCGATACTTTACGGATGTTACGATCCCATTTGTGGAGAAGATAGATGTCACCATGACAGATACGCATACGATTACAATATATGTATATGATAAAATGGTAGCCGGATGCGTAGAATTTATGGGAGAGTATATGTATTTTGATAAGGATGGCATTATTGTGGAAAGCTCCACGAAAAGGTTGGAACAGATACCTGTTATTAAGGGGTTGAAGTTTAACAAAATAATGCTCCATGAAAAGCTGGAGCTGGAGGAACAAAAGGATAAATTATTTGATGTAATTATTAATCTGACTCAATTAATTCAAAAGTATGAGCTTGATGTCGACAAGATAACGTTTAGCAGTGATTATGAGGTTACCATGGATTGTGGAGAAATCAGAGTTTTGCTTGGGAAGAAAAGTACATATGATGAAGCTCTTTCTGAGCTGAAAAATATCCTGGCAGAAGCAAAAGGAATGGAAATTACATTGGATATGAGAAATTATGTAAAGGGAACACAAAAAGTCATAGGAAAACAAAAAAAACCGACAGAATAGATAAAAAAGGCTTAAATAAATTAGTATTTTTTTAAAAATTATGCTTGATTATTTGGGAATTTAAAGATATCATATAAAGTAGGATTATGGGACACCATAGTTAGTATGTGAGTGAAATTTTATCCCATTATCATGTGGTTTTGGAAGAAAATTGGAATGATATTATGAGGGATTGATTTGTCAAATTTATAGAAAGAATACGATGAAGGAGGAATTGACCTTGCTTGAGATAAGAACAAATGAGGCGGATACCACTGCAAAAATACTTGTAATCGGAGTAGGAGGAGCAGGAAATAACGCCGTTAATCGAATGATAGAAGAGAATATTCTCGGTGTTGAATTTGTTTGTGTGAATACAGACAAGCAGCACTTGAAAAACTGCAAGGCTCCGCTATGCATTCAAATCGGCGAGAAATTGACAAAAGGATTAGGTGCCGGAGCACAGCCGGAGATTGGTCAGAAGGCTGCTGAAGAGAGCAAGGAACAATTAACGGAGATAATTAAAGGCTCGGATATGGTTTTCGTAACCTGTGGTATGGGCGGTGGAACCGGTACGGGTGCTGCTCCTGTGGTTGCTCAGATAGCTAAGGATTTGGGGATATTAACCGTGGGTATCGTTACCAAGCCCTTTAAATTTGAAGCAAAGACCCGTATGACGAATGCGATCTCGGGTATTGATCGCTTAAAAGAGCATGTGGATACCTTAATTGTAATTCCAAATGATAAACTGTTAGAAATAGTAGACCGTAGAACCACAATGCCGGATGCGTTGCGTAAAGCAGATGAAGTATTGCAACAGGGTGTACAGGGAATTACGGATCTTATTAATGTACCAGGCTTGATTAATCTTGACTTTGCGGATGTTCAGACTGTTATGAAGGATAAGGGAGTTGCTCATATCGGTATCGGTTTGGGTGTCGGAGATGATAAATGTATTGATGCAGTAAAACAAGCGATTACCAGTCCTCTGCTTGAAACCACCATACAGGGAGCATCCCATGTTATCATAAATATTTCCGGTGATATCAGTCTGGTTGAAGCGAATGAAGCAGCAACTTTGGTTCAGGAATTAGCTGGAGATTCTGCTAATATTATCTTTGGTGCAATGTTTGATGATGTAAATCCAGATACTGCAACAATTACAGTGATTGCTACCGGCTTAGACGGAAGAAATAAGGAGATGGTGAAGACACCAGATTTTCTAAGACATCATTCTTCCAATGTCGGAGGGGTTAAGCCTACAACATCTAAGCCTGAGTTTAGCATGAATCGATCCTTTACTACTGGAGCAAACTACAGTGGGACAAGCCAACAGACGTATTCCTCACAGACAAGCTATCAGACTGATCCGAACAGACGTCCTATCAGTCAACCGGCAAAAGCTCCTTTGAACACGAATACGGATCCTAGCGGCATAAAGATACCTGAATTTTTACAGAAGAATCGTCATAATAAGTAACGAAAAACTTACTCTACTGTAGAGCGATGAAGAAAACCAGGGTAGATCAGACTCATTGAGATTTCATAGAGGAAAGATAGTTTGTATCAGAACAGATGAAATTTTAGTCGAATTTCTTAGGACAACCGAATATGGATGATAGAATTATCTTTATACATAAGAGATTAAGGCTGTCAGATTATTTTATATTAAATAATCTGTCAGTTTTTTTTATGCTAAAAAAGCGCATTACCCCATAAATTGTAAAAATAAGTAAATGAAAACACCTAATTTTTAACCACGAACTGACAAAATATGGAAGACAAACAAGTTATAATCGGTTATGTACATTAAGGACAGATAAAAATAAACTACGCAAGATGCTTAGTATACTTATGGAGGTGAATTTTGTATCTAGAGATTTATCCGGATATCGTATTTATCCTGAATTTCTGCATTGATTTGATTCTGCTCATCCTTGTCAAGGTAGTGAATCGAAAAAGAAGTGGATTACTTCGGCTCTGCTGTGCTGCGATGATTGGGGGAATTTCTGCCGTACTGATTAGCCTGTTGCCTTGGGTGAATTCTATGACTTATATCTTCCCGTCCGTCATCATAATAAAAGCAGTCTCAATATTGGTTAAGATAATAGCTATACCCCTTATGTTATTGGCCGCCTTTGGGAAAATGAGATGGAGCGACCTACTAAAACAGGGAATTAGTTTTTGTTTAATCACATATTTTGTCGGTGGTATGATGAACTCTATTTATTACAACACTAGCATTAGATTAGAGCTGCTGAATCTAGGAGATACGATTATGTTAAGTAATATATCATGGTATTTTGTTGCCATTACAATGATGATTATTATATTGTTGGCAATCGGTTTATTACTATTATGGAGGTTTTATCGACAGAAGGAAAAGGATATTTATGATGTAGAACTGATATTGGAAGAGCGCAGCTTCAAAACGAAAGGGCTGTTCGATACAGGGAATTGTCTTTATGATCCCGTATACCATAGACCTGTTATTGTAATTGAGCGCTCAGTTGTAGAAGAATTATTATCCAAGGAATTCCTCGACGAGTTTGAGAATACTAAGAATTATCTTTCAGGAACTTTGATGGAGGAAGAACTGGCTACTTCTTTGGAACAAACAGAGACAATGAAAAAGTTATTATTACGACTTCGTATTATTCCGTACTCCTCTATCGGTAAAGCACAGGGAATGATGTTTGGATTAATGCTGGATCAATTAGTTATACATACGGGGAAAGAAACATTCTGTTGTAATAAGATTACGGCAGCAATCTCTGATAATAGTTTATCCCCCAAGGAGGAATATCACGTGATTTTACATAAAGAGCTTTTATATACTTAGCACGCAATCATAAAGATAAATATGGGAGGGTTATTATGCTTTTAAAGTTATCGATACAGAACAAGTTTCAATTTCGGATGATCCCGGACATACGTACTATAATATTTGGACATAAAGGCGAGATTCATTACATTGGCGGTGCTGAGGTATTACCTCCGCCACTTGATCCTGTCAGGGAAGCAGAAGTGATTAATGAGCTGGGAACGGAACGGGACACAGAGATGAAGTCAATCCTTGTCGAGCATAATCTCAGGCTTGTAGTATACATAGCTAAAAAGTTTGATAATACCGGAGTTGGAGTGGAAGACTTGATTTCTATCGGTACGATTGGTCTAATCAAGGCAATCAATACTTTTAATCCAGATAAAAATATTAAGCTTGCTACTTATGCATCCAGGTGTATCGAGAATGAGATTTTAATGTATCTGCGTAGAAACAATAAAACAAAGCTAGAGGTATCCATTGATGAACCTTTGAATGTGGACTGGGATGGAAATGAGCTGCTTCTATCCGATATATTAGGGACCGAAGAGGATGTAATCTATCGTAATATAGAAGAGGAAGTGGACCGTAAATTGCTTCGCAGAGCCTTGTCAAAGCTGTCAGATCGGGAACGAATTATTGTTGATCTTCGTTTTGGTTTAAATACGGATGATGGAATTGAGCGAACTCAGAAGGAGGTTGCGGATCTGCTTGGTATCTCTCAATCTTATATATCAAGACTGGAAAAGAAGATTATTAAACGGCTGAAAAAAGAAATGGTACGTTTCGAGTAGTACATAATAATCTGGAAATTATTTCTTATCAATCTGTCGTATAAACAAGAGCGAAAACGTGAATCATTTTATAGAGAAAATGAATGATTCGGAGGTTTCGATATGGCTCTTTATAAAGTTGAGATTTGCGGTGTTAATACAGCTAAATTGCCATTGTTAAAAAACGCTGAAAAGGAAGAATTGTTTCAGAAAATATTGAAGGGTGATAAGGAGGCAAGAGAATTATATATTAAGGGGAATCTAAGATTAGTACTTTCCATAATCCAAAGATTCTCGGGCAGTAATGAAAATGTTGATGATTTGTTTCAAATCGGCTGCATCGGTTTGATGAAGGCAATCGATAATTTTGATATAACACAGAATGTGAAATTCTCCACCTATGCGGTACCGATGATCATCGGTGAAATACGTAGATATCTAAGGGATAATAATGCAATTCGAGTAAGTCGATCCCTAAGAGATACTGCTTATAAAGCGATATATGCAAAGGAAGCTTTGGTGAAGAGGAATGAAAAGGAACCCACCATTAGTGAGATTGCTGCAGAGATAGGTATTAGCAAAGAGGATATTGTATATGCCTTGGATGCAATTCAAAGTCCGGTATCTCTGTATGATCCAGTTTATGTCGAAGGCGGAGATGCCTTGTATATCATGGATCAGGTCAGTGATAAGAAGAACAAGGAGGAAAACTGGATAGAGGAGATTTCTCTGAAGGAGGCTATGGATAAACTATCCGCTAGAGAACACAATATTATAAAACTTCGTTTCTTTGAAGGGAAGACACAGATGGAGGTAGCGAAGGAGATTAATATCTCTCAGGCTCAGGTAAGCAGATTGGAAAAGTCAGCTTTGAAAAATATGAGAAACTATCTGATATCATAAGAGGGTAATCATTTCATCATTTGATGAATTGATTCATATAGAGTAAGGATAAGGGCAGCCTACCAGGGTTATTTCTTGGAAGTCTGCCTTTATTCATGGACAATAGAAAGTTCGTAAGGCGTGCTTTCTATTGTTCATACTGCATAATGATATATATATTTGAAGGGGACCGAAGTATCTTCTTTTGAAGATCTCTGTTTTTATAATAGCTGTGTGTAAATAAATAAATTGCATATTATGTCATAATATGATAGATTTGTAGTAAGGATTTACTATATACGACATAGTTTATAACAAATGATAAGAAAAGTATGAGGTGTAATATGAAAACGGTTTCAATAATTCTTGAGTATATATATCAATTAATCGAAGTAATCATATGGTATCGTCTGATGGTTCATGAGCTTGATCCTAAATATAAGAAAAGATATTATATTCTTGCTGCAATATCCATTTATGCATTCATTCAGATGAAGGATATCATATTTTCGTACGACAGTCTGGGAGCATATAAGGTGTATGGTTCAATATTTATAGCGATCTATATGCTTGTGTTAAACCTTTTACTATTTAAGAATACTCGTTCTCAGAAATTCATCTGGTGGGGAGTTTATTTTATAGGTATCTTTATTATTGAACTCTTAACGATAGGCTTTCTTCTGTATGTCTTAAGACTATCAATTAATGATATTTTAAACGATGAGAGTATAAGTTTATGGGCCAGCCTTGGCAATAAGGTATTAACATTGTTATTGTTTGAGCTATTTATTCGGGGTAGAAAAAGTAGGATTGAGATTAAATCTGCTGCTTTCAAAAACTTATTTATTCTTATAGCATTTAATATTATTCTAGTTCTTGGTGGAGTTGCTTTATTTACAAATGTCGTTAATACTGAAATTGATCTGTATACAGTAATTCAGTATATTATGGTGACTATCTTCTTGACTACGATAGTTACTTTTTCTCTGATTTTCAAAATAGAAAAGGCATCAAAAAAGGAAATCGAAACCAAGTTAAAACTTCAGCAAATCGAAATGGAATTAAAGCAAAATAAGGATATAATTACTATCACAGATAATCTTAGAAAATTAAGGCACGATATGAATAATCATATTGGGTTGATAAAAAGCCTGGTTTACGAGCAGAAGTATGACGATTTAAGGAAGTATGTCGATGATTTATATCAGGATGTGGCTGTTGCAAATGAGTATATTGTTATTGAGAATAAAACTCTTTCCCTATTATTAAATTCCAAAAGAGAAAAAGCCAGGGAGCTTGAGGTCGATTTTCAAAGCTTCGTAGCAGCGTCGGATATTAATATACCGGACAAGGATATCTGTGTATTATTTGGAAATATATTAGATAATGCAATTGAAGCTGCTTCCAAAGCGGTTAAATTAAAATTTGTAAACATGTCAATTCAAAAGACAGAGTCTGGGTGTATTATTCAATGTGAGAATTCCATTGGTGAGAAGCCGATCATTAGAAAAGGTAAATTCTTGACAAGTAAATCGGATAAGCATTTGCATGGCATTGGGACAGGGAATATTATTGACGTAGTACATAAATACAACGGAAAAATAGATTTTGATTTTGATGAGGAGGTATTTAACATTCGGATTGTAATGCCGATATGATTAGATAGAAAATAATAGATTTATAAACAAAAGATAAGAGGTGTTTTATGAAACTTACGATTGCAGTATGTGAAGATGAGACTATAGCACTAAAAATAAATTGTACATATATAAATGAACTATCAAAAAAATATCGGATTAATACGAATGTTTTAGGATTTACAAACGGAGAATCATTAGTGGAATATGTTGATAAGAATGAAGTCGATATTATCTTCATGGACATTGATCTAAAGGGCATGAATGGAATTCAAACAGCTTCTACACTTATGAGGAAAAACCCAAGGACGATTACCATATTTATCACCGGTCATAGAGAATTTGCATATGATGCCTTTACAGTTGAAGCGTTCAGTTTTTTAACAAAACCGATTGATCCAGAACGTCTGGAGCGTGTATTTAAGAAAGCAATTCTACAGGCTAATTATATCAACAAACAGAAATCGCTAACTCCTATTATTATAACAGAAGATAATATAAAGAAAAAAATTAATCAATCCAATATTATTTATATCGAACGAATTGATACACTGACAGCTATCGTGACAAAAGTATCAAAGCATAATGTATATGAAACAATTACTTCACTGGCAGCTAGATTAGAATCTAATTTCATCCGAATTAACCAAGGTATCATTGTAAACCTGGAGGAGGTTGGAGAGATTAAACTCAATAAATTAATTATGAAAACCGGTGAAATTTTTACGATAGGGAGAACCTATGCAAAAGATGTCAAGCGTCGATATTTAGAATATCCACAGGGGTAGACGAATCCAAAGATAAGAGGTGCATATGATCAGAAAAATATCTGATTTGATACTAAATAACTTATCGGTAAATAGTAAAATCGATCCGAATCATCGTGAGATATATGCTTATGCACTGGAAAATTTCATCTCTGGTGTTATCACATTGATTGTGTTTTCCCTTGTTGCTATTGCTTTAAAGCTGCCTGACAAAATGATTATATTTGTTATTTTCTATGCTCCGATTAGAAAGTTTGCAGGCGGATACCATGCCAATACAAGAGGAGGATGTTTGCTACTATCGCTTTTTTCAACATTATCGCTGATCTATTTGTCAATATGGATCAGTAAATCAGCCATGTGGTTTATTGGTGTTATTGTCTGCTTGTTATTCTCCATTATACTGATATTCGCTCTTGCACCGAAAGATCATCCCAATAGAAGGATATCTTTGGAAAAAAAATACTTGAATAGACAGATCTCAAGGTATATAATAGTGGCAGAATGCTCGTTGGTTATTTTTGGAATATTATTCTTTCACCAGTGGAAGGAATATATATTAATAGCTTCAATGGCATTACTGCTTGAAGGAGCAGTGTTAATACCAAATAAATTTAACACGGAGGATACGAAACATGAAAAAAGTAAGGTTATTAGTAACTAAGATGTGCAGCTGTTTACTATCTGTATCTGTTCTATTTCTATCGATGTTAGATATTGGCCATTGTATCCTAATCTTTTTTGAGCCCAAACGTCCTGAGAATATGGATAATGTAAGTGTAAAGGAACTTATGGGTGGTATTAAATAGACTAATCTATGCTTGATGACAGAATATTTATTAAAATGACTTATGCGGATTGAATCTGCATAGGTCATTTTTTGCTTGTAAGTTTGGAACTACGATACTGAAATGCAGAATAATAAATAAAACATGCAGAATTATCATGAATCTTATGTCCGTTTTTCTTAAAAGCGCGGAATTGAAACTAAAAACAATCAAATAATGAGGATTCATTGTGTTAAAACTCTGTTTATTGTAACATATCATTGGAAAAGCGTTGATTATAGGAGATAAATAGTGCTAAATATAAGAGTAAATCATATGCTAGAAGATCCAAAAGAGAAGAACATGATATCAATTGATATTGATAATTGTACTTTAGCTGGGATTTATGGTGATAAAAAAGACGAAATTATATCATTGTTATCTGGATTGGGTCACTTTGAAGGTGATGTGGTATTAGATTCAATAAGCATGAAGGGTAGCTATGAGGAATATATTGAGAATATCGCTGTCCTTACGAAGAATTCAATTGTGAATACCGATTTATCTGTGAATGACTTTCTTGATTTCTTTGGCACATTGGAAAATGCCTTTGACGAGAACTATGAAGAACGGAAAAAGGGACTTCTAATGGAATTTGGTTTACTTGCTTATATTAACACAGGAATCAATTTTTTAAAAGAAATTGATCGTAAGAAAGTTAAGCTAATCAGTTTATTTTTGAAAGAAAAGACATTGATTCTACTTGATACATTTTTGGAAAGCTTTCATAAGAATGATCAGAAAAAGATTATGTTTTTCCTGAATAATTATGCTAAGGAAGAACGGATTGTGCTGATAGGATCCGATGATTATAAGATGCTTAAAAGCTTAATCAACAGAATTTATGTAGTGAATTAGTTAGGAATCATAAGAGGAAACTCTTGACTTATATTAGGTTGTATGGGGAATATACAACATTAACAGTATGCATAGATAAGTATTGGGCAAGCAATACATATCTATGCTATATTGTTATGTTCACTAACATAAGAGGCAGACAAGTTAAGTTAGTGCAATAATTCTAGCTTCGCAAGCTGAATACAACCCATAATTCCCTGATTATCATTAAGAGAGGCAGGTACAATATATTGATCCAGCTCCTCCATCTGACGTGTCTTGATATATCCATTCAACAAGTTGGCTACTTCCTTGCGAATCAAAGGAAACAACTGCTTTTGATGCATTACTCCGCCACCGAGAACAATCTTATGAGGTGACAAGGTAAGAATATAATTCACAATTCCCTGAGCGATATAATAAGCCTCCAGCTCCCAAACCTTTGCATTATCCTCTAGTTCATATGCTTTTTTGTTCCAGCGCTTCTCGATGGAGGGACCGGATGCTAAACCTTCCAGGCAGTTCGGATGATAAGGACATACCCCTTCAAAGGGATCATCAGGATGTTTGCTCAGAAGGACGTGGCCTGCCTCAGGGTGCAGCATTCCATGTAATAAAGAACCGTTCATATAAGCACCGACGCCAACACCGGTACCAATGGTGATATAAATACCGGAATCTAAACCATTCATAATACCCCAAGTGGCCTCACCCAGAGCGGATGCATTCACATCTGTGTCAAAGCCGACCGGAATTTGCAATGCGTTCTTCAACTCGTTCACAATATTATAATTTACCCAGGCAAGCTTTGGAGTTGAGGTAATACTACCGTAGGTTTTTGAACCTTTATCCAAGTCGATGGGCCCGAAGGAGCCGATACCCAAAGCTTCTATACTCTTTTCTTTAAAATAATCAATTATTTTTACCATGGTGATATCCGGTGTCTCTGTCGGAATAGACAGCTGCTCCAGAATCTCCCCATTTTCATTACCGATAGCCATAACCATCTTTGTGCCACCGGCTTCCAGTGCTCCAAATAACATACTTCTACCTCCAATAATAAATAAGTCTGATAATCCTATTCATTATAAACGAAAGCGATAGAAAAATATAGTAAAATAGTTAAAAACTTATACGAAAGTCATGCATCAACAAAACGCATCAATTCCTTATTGAAGCGATTCATTTCATCGATAAAAGTTGCATGGCCACTGAATTCAAATGGAAGTAATATTGAGTTTCGAATCATTTTATTTTGAATTTCTCCAAGAGCAAAGGGTACAATTTTATCATGAATACCGTGTATAATTAAGGTTGGTGTAACTATTCGCTCCAGATCGGTAAACAATACCTCTTCAATCCAGGTTTTTTCTACTGCTGCGGTAGACCAGCCTGCAGCCTGTAACCCTAATTGGAAAAACCAGTCCATCATTGCCGTACTAATGATCTGGAAGAAGAAATTAGCACCAAAATCTTGAAGCATCTTCGGTCGATCCGTAATGGTTTGCTGTATCATAGCTTCAATATTATCTTTATCTACTCCATAAGGAAAATTCGGTCGTTTTATTAAGCTTGGTGCTGCGGCTGCACATATAACGAATTTTTTTACCCCGTAAGCACGATGTCTGGACATATAACGTACGCCTATGGAGCCGCCAGTCGAATGCCCAAGAAGGGTAATATCGTGAAGCTTTAATGTGTCGATAACACAACGAACATCATCGGATGCACGATCGTAGCCATAACCCGTCAGGGGTCGGTCGGATTTTCCGAAGCCTCTCTGATCCATACCGATACAGCGATAACCCTTATTTGCCAGATGATTGAATTGGTATTCAAACAATTCATGACTGCCCGGCCATCCATGCAAGAATAGAATCGTTTTCTCACCCTCTGGATTTAAATCCTCTACGTATATATTGACATCAGGCTCTACATTAATATAGTATCCCATAATATATTCCTCCGTTTAATCAGTCAATTTATCTTATTCATGATCGAGCCATATGGATACCTGAATTGTATAAACTATCATTAAGACAAAGCTCCGGACGATTTTACTGATAGGTATGGGAATAGGATTCCTGCATAAACTGTACTATAATGAAATAATGCTGATTCCTGCTTCGTCAAGTTAAGGTGATTTGGCAGTTTGATGGATTATTATGAAATCGATTCTTAAAGAAGGCGTGTGTCGTTGATATGAACAAAAAACGAGAATCCATCATTAGGATACGGCTAATATTATCTACGATTATAGTCCTAGTAGTATCTATGATGCTGTGGAAATATCTAAGCAAAAGCATGTACTATTTTATGGTGTATGGGCTTAGTAAAAATGAGATAAGGATAAGTGAGGTAACCAATGAGGATAACAGTTTAATACAAATTCAGGATGTAGTATTTCGTAAGGATGGAATCGTTGCCTCCCATCCGGAAATAATATCAGGGGGATCAGATGAGAAGCGGAAAAAATGGAATCAAATCATTCAGGAGGACTTTAATAAGATTATTCAGATCTATTCCTTTCAACCCTTTCCGGTGCCGACACCTCCTACTGCGGGTATAGAGCCTACAATGCTTACCTTATCCTATGATATGAAGGGCATTACAAAAGATTGGTTAAGTATATTCTACATGGCGAATTATAGTAGCGCCTATTCTGCTCATCCGAGTAATCTGATCTATACAACTAATATCGATATGAGGCAAAGTCGCAGGATACGGCTTAGCGATATAGTTGAACTGAATGAAGCTTTTGTAAAGGAATTTCGAACCTGGAAGCTAACGGATAGCTTGGAGCATACAGATGAAGTTCAAGAAGCGATTTATGATTATATCAATCATATAAGCGACGAGGAGCTGCTGGCAGGATTTCGAGCAGCGGATCAAATCGGATCAGATAACCCCTGGGGGATTTATAGCTATCTTACGAATGACAGCTTAGGGATCAGTATAGAGGTTCCTAATTATGCCGGAGATCATGCAGAATTTGAGCAAACCCTTTCTCGCCTTGATCAATACCTTAAGCCGGAGTTTTATGGGGTTAAATGAAAGTAAATAAGGAGGCTTTCGTGCAAGCCTCCTTGGTATTCTTTACTCTAATATTTTCTTCAATTCATCCATAAAGGTGCTGACATCCTTGAATTCGCGATAAACGGATGCAAAACGGACGTAGGCAACCGCATCCAGTTCCTTTAATTTATCCATTAAAATCTCACCAATGACATGACTCGGAATCTCTTTATCTTCACGATTGAAGATGATATTCTCCACCTCATCCACAAGTGTGGTCATCTGATCGACGGAAATCGGTCTCTTGTGACAGGAGCGGAATACGCCAGCCTCTATCTTGGAGCGATCGTATGGCTCGCGGTTGTTATCCTTCTTAATTACAACGAGCGGTATCGTCTCAACTTTTTCATATGTAGTAAACCTGCGTTGACATTCGTCACACTGGCGTCGTCTACGGATGGAATTATTATCATCAGCGGGCCTAGAATCAATAACTCTTGTATTGTCCTTACTACAAAACGGGCACTTCATAGTATTCTCCTCCTCAAATTAAGTCAATCTATCTCATGTTTGATACAGAACATTCTGACAATTCTTGATATACCATGATTATATTTAAGTTTTCCTAATCGGTCAAGAAAATAATTACAAGTTATCATAAAATATAAGATAAATTTGGATGAATACTCAAAAAACATCATGTTAATACAATTATCGATTGCATCCTATCCGATTTTGACAAGACACTTCTCTATATCGACATCTACTAATATAATATCAACCCCAATTTGCTTAATACAATTACGTCCGATAACGTATTCATGATCCCGACCTAATATCCCCCAGACCTTACAAGGGCCGGGTACAATAATATGTGTAATCATTCCGGTACATATATCGAATTCGACATCGCAGACATAACCCAGTCGTATACAATCCCTACAATTAATGACTTCCTTTTCGCGAAGCTCACAAATGCGCATACTATCACCCATATTCTTTCTTGGTTTATTATATGCGAAAGAAATCAAAAAGTGGCATTAAAGAGAAAATTACCATAGGATGACATTATAGACAATATATGGTATAATTTACGGGATTAACGAAGAACTTAATCTGTAATTATTTATTATATTGATTTTAAGAGGAGGTAAGAGAAATGCTAGAAATAATCGCAGGATTTTTGAGAAATGATATTATGATTAATTGGATAGTACCCATCATTGGATCGAGCATTGTTGTGATTGCAATTAAGCTTTTCATGGATCGTTATAAAAGTAAAGCGGTCATCGGTATCATTAATGTTGCAAATAACCGGTTTATTGATGCAATCCGTCCGTTCTTTATCCAAGAGATTGAGATTAACATGAAGCTTGTCAATAATATCAGAAATGCAATCAAGCGGGAGTACTGTGCCGATGATAACATGCTGTATACAATGGAACAGCTAGAAGAACAGATTATCCTGGATATATCTGAGACAAAATATCTGACAGAGGAACGCAAAAAAGAGCTGATACATAATGTATACATAAAATTTGATAACCTGAAGAATGAAGTACATGAAGATCATACAGAGGAGCAGACGGAATTGATTAAGTCGGAAATTAATAAGTTGAGGAACAGCAATTCAAGACTATTAGTCCTATTTATTCTCGTGATTATGATGACCATAATTTTGTTGATCAATTATTTTTACACCTTAGATTTTAGTAACCTATATCTTCTTATCATAATATTACCCTTGATTATGTTTATTGCCCAGATAATAACAGATAATATTGCTCAAAATAAGAAGAATAGTATTAAGAAAGAGAACGGTTATCAGATTAACAAGAGTGAGACCAAGACCTTATCTGAACAATAGCTCTTCTGATTAATTAACCTTAGAAAGGATTCCCAAAATCTGCTTGTCAGAAGGGAATCCTTTTGCTATACTAACCTTAAGCAAATGATTCCTTCATTGTGGAGAGACAATGAAAGGAGTAAATATGTTTAGTAAAACCTATAGCGCTGCCATCCATGGAATTGATGCTCTAATTGTATCAGTGGAGGCGGATGTCAGCGATGGTCTACCAATCTTTGATATGGTAGGCTACCTGGGTTCTGAGGTTAAGGAAGCACGGGAGAGAGTGCGGATTGCTCTGAAGAATTCAGGATATATGCTTCCGGCCAAACGAATCACGGTGAATCTATCGCCTGCTGATGTCCGGAAGGAAGGAACAGCCTTTGATTTACCCGTTGCTATTGCAATTCTAGTGGCCTTTGGCCATCTTCCCGAGGAGTATCTTAAGGATACTTTAATCATCGGAGAACTCAGCTTGAATGGAAAAGTGAATAAAGTGAATGGTGTTCTGCCAATTGTATATACCGCAAGAGAGCAGGGCTTTAAAAAGTGCGTCGTCCCGAAGGAGAATGCCAAAGAGGGTGCTGTGGTAAGCGGCATTCAGGTCTTTGGCGTATCCTCTTTACTGGAGCTGGTTCAGCTGATTGATGGTAAGTCGGAAGCAGTTCCTGAGTATGTGGATATTAAGAGGCTGTTTTCAGAGCAAAGAGCTGGAGATGTCATAGATTTTGCAGAAGTGTCTGGACAAAAAGCAGTGAAAAGGGCAATCGAGATAGCAGTCTCAGGAATGCATAATCTGCTCATGATCGGACCACCGGGTTCCGGTAAAACCATGCTGGCTAAGCGGATTCCATCTATTATGCCAGATCTTACCTTCGAAGAAAGCATGGAAATTTCAAAGATCTACAGTATCGCCGGTCTTATGGATCAACAAGCGTTGATAGCAAGAAGACCCTTTCGTAGTCCCCATCATACGATTACGACGTCTGCCTTGGTTGGCGGAGGTGCTGTGCCCAAACCGGGAGAAATCAGTCTGGCCCATCTTGGAGTCCTTTTTTTAGATGAATTACCCGAATTTCAAAAAAATACGATTGAGGTACTCAGACAGCCTTTAGAAGATAAGTCAGTTACTATTGCAAGACTCAACGCTTCTTATCAATATCCGGCGGGTTTTATGCTGGTGGCTGCAATGAATCCTTGCTCTTGCGGCTATTACCCTGATCGTAATCGCTGTAATTGCTCAGTCAATTTGGTCAAACGCTATCTTGGGCGTATCTCACAACCGTTGCTGGACCGTTTTGACATCTGTATAGAGGCATTACAGATGAATTATCAGGATCTGCATGTAGAGGAGAAGCAGGAGAGTTCTAAGGATATCCGTGAACGGGTGGCGATTGCCAGAAGAATTCAGCTAGAGCGGTATGAGGGACAAAGCATCTATTTTAATTCAAATCTAACGCCGAGAACAATTAAGAAATACTGTAAATTAGATGCCAAAGAGCAATCCCTACTCGAGGAAGCCTTTATCAAAATGAACCTTAGTGCAAGGGCTTACCACCGAATTTTAAAGGTGGCCAGAACCATCGCAGATCTTGATCAGAGTGATAAGATTTCAACGAAACACATTAGTGAAGCGATTTGCTATCGTATGATTGATCAAAAATATTGGGGAGAATAGTATAAATTATTGAAAAACATGCTTCACACCTCCGAGCTTGCGTCTGCGTAATCCTCGTGCAAACCATCACAGGGGGTAGACATGATATGTTTGATCGAAAATCACAGAAGCATGATAGTTGATAGGAAGAGATAATATAGTAAATTATAAGGAGGAAGGGATGGTATGGAACAGGTACATTATCGGTATTGGCTAGCTAATTTATATAATATTGGGATTAAGAAAACGGAACTGCTGCTTAACCTCTATGGTTCAGCAATAGAGGTATTTAAGGCGTCAAAGGAAGAGCTTTATGCATACAAAAGAGATGGATCCTTTGCCGGATTGATGAGTGACAGGGATCTGGAGACTATTCTTGCAGATCGAGACAAGAGTAAGATTGAAGAAAATTATAACAGGTTGATAAGTAGTGGAGTTACCTTTATCTCAAAAGAGGATGCAGATTATCCGGAAAAATTGCGAAACATTTACATGGCACCCTATGCTCTTTACCTGAAAGGCAGACTTCCCAGCAAGGAAGACAGGGTGATTGCAATGGTAGGTGCTAGGGAATGCTCTCCTTATGGTATTGAAATGACAAAGTGTCTTGCCGGAGCGATCGCTATGGAAGGAATTCATATTATTTCCGGACTTGCAAGAGGCGTGGATGCATATGCACACCAAGGTGCACTTTCTTCAGGAGGTGTAACCTATGCAGTGATGGGATGTGGTATTGATATCTGTTACCCAAGAGAAAATATCAACTTATATATAGATATGCAGAGGGAAGGCGGCATTATCAGTGAATATGCACCGAATATTAAACCTCTTGCAGGGAACTTTCCTATGCGAAATCGTATTATCAGTGGTCTTAGTGATGGAATTGTTATTATTGAGGCAAAAGAGAGAAGTGGTTCATTGATTACTGTCGATTATGGACTCGACCAGGGGAAAGAAATCTATGCTCTGCCTGGAAGAGCTACGGATCGACTAAGTGAAGGCTGTAACAATCTGATCAAATTAGGAGCGAAGATGATTACATCACCAAAGGATATCCTGGAGGATCTGATTCCAGGGTTTAATGGATCAAAAAATCAAGAGAAAGGTATCGTCCTGACGGATGAGCATCGGAAAGCGGTATATTCCTGTATGAATTCAGATCCAAAGCATATTGAGGAGATTACTCAGCTGGTAGGACTACCCATAGAGCTAGTTATGGAGCAGCTATTGCTATTGGAGCTTCAAGGTCTGATCCATCAGACTATTAAGAATTTCTATTGTAAGACAATAGATTGAAATATCATAGATTCTTGCTGGCGCCCAAAAGTAATTCACAAAGTAATTTGTCAAGTTTACAATACTAAACACATTGCAAGCTGCATATATTTTGTCTCGAGGGAGGTTGTGCAACGGCTTAAGATGTAATAAATCATACAAAATAAGGGTAAAATGAGTTACAACTTTAAATAGATATCATATATTAATTTATTCGAAATTATGAACAATTTATGGACGTTTTGAAAAAAAATAATAAACTTCTTGAAAAAGATTGTAAAATAGTATATGCTTCTCTATGTTTGGAGCCAAACCTATCAGGTGACAGCTTATCATTAGGCTTGTATAAAAACTACTTATTATTGTTTGAAATGGAAGGCTACCTGACAACTATTTATCATAAATATTTACGCAGGATAAATGATTAACAATATCTAGAGCGAATTATTTAAATATAGAAATGAGGGGAAACATTTAATGCCAAAATATCTTGTGATAGTGGAATCTCCGGCTAAGGCAAAAACAATCAAGAAATTTCTCGGCACAAATTATGAGGTTCTTGCATCGAACGGCCATGTCAGGGATTTACCCAAGAGTCAATTGGGATTCGATATAGAGAATGATTTTGAACCGAAGTATATTACAATTCGTGGAAAAGGGGACTTGCTCGCTAAGCTTCGTAAAGAAGTTAAGAAGGCGGATAAAGTATACCTTGCAACTGACCCTGACCGTGAAGGAGAAGCAATTTCTTGGCACTTGTATCAGACATTAAAACTAGAAGAAAAGGATTCCAGTAGAATTACTTTTAATGAAATAACAAAAAATGCGGTAAAGTCCTCCATCAAACAAGCTAGGGAAATCGACTTGGATCTGGTAAATGCACAGCAGGCGAGAAGAATGCTTGACCGAATGGTTGGTTATCGGATCAGTCCTCTTCTGTGGTCAAAGGTTAAAAGAGGCTTAAGTGCCGGAAGAGTACAATCCGTTGCGCTCCGGTTGATTTGTGACCGTGAGGATGAAATTAATGCATTTGTACCTGAGGAGTACTGGACTCTGGAAGCTGAATTTGATATAAAAGGTAAGAAGAAGCCCTTGATTGCTAAGCTAAGCGGTGCGAAAAAGGAAATCCGTAATGAAGCTGAGATGAATGACATCGTTAAGCTGTTGGAGAATGCCGTCTTTGTTGTTAGTGAGATCAAGAAAACAGAACGAATCCGTAAAGCACCACTGCCGTTTACAACCAGTACGCTTCAACAGGAAGCTGCTAAGGCGTTGAATTACTCAACACAGAAGACGATGCAGCTGGCGCAGCAATTATATGAAGGTGTGGACATTAAGGGACATGGAACCGTTGGTTTAATTACCTATCTACGTACTGACTCTGTTCGTATCAGTGATGAAGCCGATCAGGGGGCTAAGCAATTTATTAAGGAAAAATACGGAGAGAATTTTGTTGCCTTAGAAGAAAATCAGGGACGGACGGGAAAGAAGATTCAGGATGCTCACGAGGCAATCCGACCTACCTATGTCGAATTCACTCCGGAAGAGATCAAGCAGAATCTGAACCGAGATCAATATCGCCTGTATCAATTGATCTGGAAGCGTTTTATTGCCAGTAGAATGCAGCATGCAAAATATGAAACAACTACGATTAAGATAGAAGCCAATGAGCTTAAGTTTACTACCTCTGCTTCCAGACTTGTCTTTGAAGGCTTTATGAGTGTTTATACACCGGAAGAAGAGGAAGAGGATATGGGAACCTCCTTTGATAATCTGAAGGAAGGGGATAAGCTTGCATTGACAAATCTGGATAAGAGCCAGCATTTTACCCAACCCCCTGCTCACTATACAGAGGCTTCTCTCGTAAAGACACTGGAAGAACTGGGTATCGGTCGTCCCAGTACTTATGCTCCGACGATTACGACGATTATTGTACGTCGTTATGTGATTAAAGAGAATAAAAACCTGTATGTAACTGAACTTGGCGAAGCGGTAAATAATATCATGAAAGCTGCCTTTTCCAGTATTGTAGATGTCAACTTCACAGCAAATATGGAATCTTTATTGGATTGTGTTGAGGATGGTACAGTGAATTGGAAGACTATTATCAGTAATTTCTATCCTGATTTAGAAGAAGCAGTAACACAGGCGCATACCATGCTGGATAAAATTCAGATACAGGACGAGGTTTCCGATGAGGTCTGTGAAGAATGCGGTAGGAATATGGTAATTAAATACGGTCCTCATGGTAAGTTTTTAGCTTGCCCAGGCTTCCCCGAATGCAAAAACACAAAGCCATACCTGGAGAAAATTGGAGTTGCTTGTCCTTATTGTGGAAATGATATTGTGGTAAGGAAGACAAAAAAGGGTAGGAAGTATTTTGGCTGTATCAATAATCCGGAATGTGAATTCATGACATGGCAGAAGCCCTCTAGCATACGCTGTGAAAAGTGCGGTGGATTATTACTGGAGAAAGGCAATAAATTAGTTTGTGAGAATGATAAGTGCGGCTTTGTTAAGGTGAAGGAAGCATAGAAGTTGTCGATTTTCAAATTGTGACAAAATGTAATGTTTTTTTCGAAAATACGCAAAATTGGATAAAAAAAGTGAAAATTATTTAAAAATGTGTGTCAAAATACGGATCAACCTATTGTTTTTAGTGATAATATGTGATAAAATCGAAAACGTAATACAATTGGAAGCTATTTTTAATGAATTGGAAAACTAAAATGGTTTCGCCGATAAAATTTCTAAATTGTATTGTCTTCTTCCATGAATACTTTAGAGATAACATAGTGTTTTTGGAACCTGGAGGGATATATGAAAGCTGGGAGGACTATGTAATGAGTGTACAGTTACTGGATAAAACAAGAAAGATCAATAACCTGCTGCATAATAATAACTCGCATAAGGTAGTGTTTAATGACATCTGTGTGGTCTTAAGTGAAATACTGGTATCCAACGTTTTAGTGATTAGTCGTAAAGGGAAGGTGCTTGGTGTCAAGAACCGCAGTGATATTATTGAAATCAAGGAATTAATCAAGGATGCAGTAGGAAGACATATAGACGGCTTGTTGAATGAAAGACTTCTAAACATATTATCAACAAAAGAAAATGTAAATCTTAGAACCTTGGGCTTTGAATTTGATAATGTTGACACTTATCAGGCGATTATTACTCCGATTGATATTGCGGGGGAGAGACTTGGAACATTATTCTTATATAAGAACGGTCCACAATATACATTGGACGACATTATATTAAGTGAGTATGGTACTACAGTAGTAGGGTTGGAGATGATGCGTTCCGTTAATGAAGAAAATGCGGAAGAGAACAGAAAGGTTCAGATTGTTAAATCGGCAATCAGCACCTTATCTTTCTCTGAACTGGAAGCGATAACCCACATCTTCGAAGAGCTAAAGGGGAATGAAGGTATATTGGTTGCGAGTAAGATTGCTGACCGCGTAGGGATAACTAGATCTGTAATTGTGAATGCGTTACGCAAGTTTGAGAGTGCAGGTGTTATTGAATCCCGATCGTCTGGAATGAAGGGCACTTATATCAGAGTGCTGAATGACGTGGTATTTGATGAACTTAAGAATTTGAATAATCAATAAATGGAATTTGGAAGACAAAAGGATTTGTGAGCGATATTCTCATAAGTCCTTTTTTTATGGGATGGTAAAAATAACCATGAAGCGAAACCTAACTAATTTAGTAAGAGGTAGTAATTAGTTAGTCGCTTGTATAAATATTAATATAAAAAAGAAGATGGATTAATAACAAAGGTATGATGTAAATTGCATAAATTGAGGAAATTCTTCATTTTCATTATAACAAATTAATCCATTATAATACAAGGTATAGTATAATCCTACTAATTTTTCAAATATATCTTGTGTTTTTCTAAATAATAATTATAATAAAGTTATGTGGAAAGGAGTACGAATATGATAGGCTCAAACGCATTTAATTACATAAACTTGCTGGGTAAAGCCGCTGATGCAAGTTGGAAACGCAATGAAGTGATTTCGAACAATATTGCCAATGTCAGTACCCCTGGTTATAAGAGAAAGGATGTACAGTTCGATTCCTATCTGATGTCAGCCCTGTTAGGAAATGATTCTCTGGACAAGAGGGTGGGAGAGGTTAATTGGGATACTCTTGATGCTACCGTATATACTGACAATTCAAATTTAAGCTTTCGTTTGGATGGTAACAATGTGGATATTGATACAGAATCCGCGAATTTAGCTGAGAATCAGATTCGTTATTATACGCTTATGGACTCAATGACTCAAGAATTCAGTCGTCTTAGAACGGTTCTTTCATCAAGGTGATAGAGGATAGCACAGATACATGAAGCATTAAAAGCAGAAGAAACTATGAGAGGTTGGTATGTTTCTTGTTTATGTTAGATTATGAAGTTGGATCGATATTGATCGTATTCAGCTTCATAAATGGAATGAAAGGAGATAGAGAATGTCTTTTATGGATGCAATGAATGTCAGTGCAAGTGGTATGACAGCACAAAGACTGAGACTGGACATTATTTCACAGAATATAGCGAATGTTAGTACAACAAGAGATGAGAATGGCAATGTATATCGTCGTAAGACGGTGGTCTTTTCGGAAAAGGATGTAACTCCTTTCGGAGATATTTTGATGAAGACTGCGGGAACAGCAGGAAACGGAGTTAAGGTGACGAAAATTTCAGAAGATAGGGAGTCGGCACTGCGGAAGGTCTATGATCCTTCTCATCCAGATGCTGATGAGGAGGGGTATGTCTCTTATCCTAATGTAAATGTGGTTCAAGAGATGACTGATATGATTGATGCGACTCGTTCCTATGAAGCAAATGTTACAGCCTTTAATGCGACGAAAAACATGGCTTTGAAGGGACTCGAGGTTGGAAAATAAATTATTAAATATTTTGGAGTGAGACAGCTCCACCATCTTTTTTTGAAATGGAGATAATTATGAATATAACTTCAATCGGTAATTTGGCGGATTTAAGTAAATATAGCGCAAGTTCTACATCTACAGCATCTGAGAGCCGCAATGCATCCTTTGAGAGTTTGTTTCAAGCCGCAGTTAATATGGTTAAGGAGACGAACGCATATACAAATGAAGCAGAGGAAGCAGAGACAGCGTATGCGATGGGACTTACCGATAGTACCCACGATTTACAGATTGCGCAGCAAAAGGCGAACATGTCATTACAATATACGGTTGCAGTCCGCAATGCAGTATTAGACGCTTACAAAGAAATTATGAACCTACAATTCTAGTAGGATTTTGGTAAATAAACACTAAGGAGCTTAAAGGTAATGGCAGATAGATTAAAACAAATACCAAAGCAATTGCTGGATTTGTGGAATAAATATACCAGCAAGCAGAAGACAATTATTATCAGTGTTGTCTGTGTTGTTGTTTTTGCGTTTGCATTATTGATTTTCTTGATGCAGCGGGTTGAGTATGAGGTATTAACAATTGCTGAAAGCACAAAGGATGCAAGTGATGTAATTGAGCTTCTTAAAGCAGAGAATATTACTTATAAGCTTGGAGATGACCAGGTAACGGTATCCGTAGATACGAAGAGCTATTCGGATGCGATTTTACTTTTAGCAAGTAATGATATGCCATCTACTGGCTTAACTGTGGATGAGCTTCTAAATAATAGTCTGAGTACAACGAACAGTGATCGTACTCTTAAACTAAATCTCTACCTTCAAAATCAATTAAGAAATTACATAAAAACCATGGAGGGCGTAGAGGATGCCCAGGTTTATTATATTCCTACAGAGACTAGCACTTCAATTCTCGCTGAGGAGCAGGACACAAGTGCCAGTGTATTACTGACTGTAAATGATGATTTTCAGGTACAGACAGCAGAAACAATTGCAGAAACAGTAGCCTCAGTAATTGGCAACAAAACGGCTGAGAAAATCAAGGTTGCCGATCAAGTTGGTAATCTACTTTATGGTGGTGAAAAGGATCTTTATTCTGGAAGTGCTGCTTCGAATGAGGATTTTAAGGAACGCCTTCGTAATACCTTTATTAACAATCTTTATATGGGGCTATTGAAGAGCGGTTATGATGATGCTGAGATAATGCCTAATCTGGTATTCAATATGGATAAGGTAACCGAGCTGTATACCGAATATCTTCCGGCTGAAGGTCAGGACCAGGGCTTATACAGTCATAGTTATACCTATACCTCGGAGAATGCCAATACCTCCGGCGGTATTCCAGGAACCGATTCTAATGATGAGACAGATTATATGATTGAGGATGCTAACTCGACCAACGGCAGTGTTGAGATAGAGGAATATGATTATCTGCCTAATCAACGGGTTACCAATACAGAGTTTGAGATAGGCGCTATTGTTCCAGAGCAATCTTCTATCAGCATTGTACTTCGAAAAGTGATTAATTACAAGGAAGAGGATTTGGAACTGGAGGGTCTCTTAGCTGACATCTCCTTTGAGGAATACGCACTACAGAATAATGATGGGGGCCGTTCTGCGGCTGTAGATCCTTCTATTATCACTATGGTATCAATGGCTACCGGTATATCGGAAGACCGTATTTCAATATCTGCTTATGAACAACCAATATTTATTCCCAAGGTTGAGGCGATTAGAAGCTGGACGGATTATCTACAAATCATTCTTGCAGTTCTTATTGTAGGCTTATTGATATTTGTAGTATTTAAGGGTGTAGGCCCTGTTGAAGTTACGGAGCTTGAACCGGAATTATCCGTAGAACAGCTGCTTGCCACTACGAAAGAAAATCAATCCATTGAGGATATTGAATTTAATGAGGTATCCGAGGTTCGAAGAATGATAGAGAAGTTTGTAGATGAAAAACCGGAAGCTGTAGCACAATTGCTACGTAACTGGTTAAATGAAGATTGGAACTAAGGAGGAAATGTCATGGCAGGTAAAAACGGTGATATTACCGGAATTCAAAAAGCGGCTATCCTGTTAATTTCCCTTGGACCGGAACGCTCAGCAAGTATATTTAAACATCTCAAGGAAGAAGAGATTGAGACGATGACGCTGGAGATTGCGAATACCAGAAGTATATCTCCTGCAACCAAGGACCAGGTCATGGATGAGTTCTACGAGATATGTTTGGCTCAGCAGTATATTGCGGAAGGCGGTATCGCTTATGCTAAAGAGTTATTGGAGAAGGCGCTTGGTGTTGAAAAGGCAAGAGATGTCATTGGTAAACTGACAGCATCCTTACAGGTTCGTCCCTTCGAGTTTGTTCGGAAAACAGACGCAACACAGCTGTTGAACTTTATTCAGGACGAGCATCCTCAGACCATTGCTCTAATTTTATCCTATCTTTCCCCACAACAGTCTTCGACGATCATCTCTTCCTTAGCACCGGATAAGCAGGCAGATGTAGCGAAGCGTATTGCTCAGATGGACCGTACTTCACCGGATGTGATCAAGGAAGTAGAGAGAGTGTTGGAACGAAAGCTTGCATCCTTAGTAAATCAGGATTATACCATTGTCGGTGGTGTGGATTCTATCGTAGAGATCTTGAATACGGTAGATCGTGGAACAGAAAAGCATATTATGGAAACCTTAGAGATAGAAGAGCCTGAATTAGCGGATGAAATCAGACGTAAGATGTTCGTATTCGAGGATATCTTAAGCCTTGATGATAAGTCCATCCAGAGAGTTCTACGTGAGGTTGATAATAACGAGCTGGCAGTTGCGCTTAAGGGCTCCAATGAAGAGGTACAGAATGTTATCTTTAATAATCTATCCAAGCGACTTGCTTCTATGATAAGAGAAGATATGGAATACATGGGTCCTGTACGATTGAAGGATGTGGAAGAAGCACAGCAGAAGATTGTAAATATTATTAGAAAATTGGAAGATTCCTCTGAAATTATTATTTCTAGAGGTGGAGGTGACGAGATAATTGTCTAATGTGATAAAATCTTATACTATTCGTTATGAGGAAGCATCGAAGATGACCATTGATACGCATTTGCGAATCGATAAAGAGCTTGAACGAAGAAATAAGGCGCAGATTGCTGCTTTACAGCCTAATGACGGTGACTTTGTGGAAGGTTTAAGAGCTGTTGTGATAGATCAGGCTCCTACAGCAGAAGAAAATTTGGAAAAAGCTTCGGCTATTCTTGAGGATGCAAAAAGAGAAGCTGATCAAATTCTTGATGCTGCCAGAAAAGAAGCCGAGATAATTAAAAAAGAGGCTTATGCCATTGGATCGAAAAAAGGATATGATGATGGGTTACTGCAAAGCCAAAAGGAGCTGAATAAGCATAAGGCGGAGTATGAAGAAAAGGCACGCCATCTAAAGAATGAGTATGAGAACATGGCGGCTTCCCTGGAACCTCAGATGGTTGATATTATTGCTAGCTTGCTTGAGAAGCTAACGGGAATCGTCGTAGAAGACAAAGAAGAGGTTATCCTATATCTGGTGGATAAAGCCATAAGGAATATGGATAAAAGCAATGAATACACTTTAAAGGTTTCCAAAGAGGATTTTGAATATATCTCTATGAGAAAGAATCTGTTGATGGGAGCGATTGGAAGAGAAGTGCCCTTATACATTGTGGAGGACCTAAATCTTAAGAAAAATCAATGCTTGATTGAGACTGAGCTTAAGGTTATTAATTGTAGTCTTGATGTTCAATTAGATAATTTGATTATGGATTTAAAATTAATTGCTGGTATTTAGTAATTTAAGAATATTGTCGATATAATAAGAAAGAGAGTAATGATGATATCAATTAACTTTGATAAGTACAGAGCGCTGCTGGGGAAATCCTATGAACAGGAGATCGGCAGAGTAGTGAAGATGGTTGGCCTTACAATTGAAGCCTCCGGTCCTAATGCAAATTTAAATGATGTCTGTTACATAACAAGTGAGGGCAATCATCATAAAATCCCGGCTGAGGTAGTGGGTTTTCGCGAGAACAGGATTCTCCTTATGCCTTATGATGATATGAGTGGTGTAGGAATCGGAAGTCTGGTGGAGAATTCGGGATCTGCTTTCAAGGTTCCGGTTGGTAAGGAGCTTTTAGGGAAGACTCTGGACGGTCTAGGTAATCCGATGGATGACAGCGAGCTTATCAGTAGTCAATATTATCCTGCGGAAGCGCCGCCTCCGGACCCGTTGAAGAGAAAGATCATCGATGAAGTGCTGCCCCTCGGCGTGAAAGCCGTCGATGGAATGCTCACCGTCGGTAAAGGTCAGAGAATTGGAATTTTTGCAGGCAGCGGTGTTGGAAAAAGTACACTACTCGGTATGTTTGCAAGAAATACAAAAGCAGATATTAATGTAATTGCGTTAATCGGAGAGCGAGGCAGAGAGGTTCGTGAGTTCATTGAACGAGACCTTGGTGAGGAAGGTATCAAGCGCTCCGTTCTTGTAGTTGCTACTTCAGATAAACCAGCGCTGATTCGTAAGAAAGCAGCTAAAACAGCAACAGCGATTGCAGAATATTTTAGGGATCAGGGGAAGGATGTTCTTCTTATGATGGACTCTCTAACCCGATTTTCTATGGCACAGAGAGAAATTGGACTTGCCTCCGGTGAACCCCCGGTATCTAGAGGCTATCCTCCGAGTGTGTATTCGGAGATGCCAAAGCTCTTGGAGCGGGCCGGTAATTCGGACCATGGCTCCATTACCGGATTGTATACCGTTTTGGTTGACGGAGATGATTTTAACGAGCCGATCACCGATACTGCAAGAAGTATTCTGGACGGACACATTATGTTGTCACGTAAATTGGGTCACAAAAATCACTATCCGGCAATTGATATTCTGCAAAGTATCTCACGTTGTATGAGTTCAATTGTAACAAAAGAGCATAAGGCGGCAGCTGGCAAGCTAAAGACAGTATTGGCAACCTACCAGGATGCCGAGGATCTAATTAATATAGGAGCCTATAAGAGCGGTTCTAATCCTGATATTGATCACGCTATAGCAAAGATAAAAGAAGTCAATGCGTTTCTACAGCAGGATGTTAATTCTAAAATTGAATTCCAAGATGAAATCTCGATGTTAATGGAGATCTTTAGCAAATAATGAAAAAATTTAGATATAGTATGGAAAACCTGCTTCAGGTAAATAAAAAACTGGAGGATCAGGCAAAGATAGCTTATGGCTTGGCAAGACTTCGACTTACCAAAGAAGAAGATAAGCTGGAGAAGATGAAGTTACGTAAGGAAGGATATGTGAATGAACTACGTGAACTTCGGAGTGCTAAATTGGACTTGCTAAAATTAAAGCAATGTGAACAGGCCATTGATATTATGAAGCTAGGTATAAAGCAACAGAATTCCGTAGTGAAGAATGCAGCGCATCGTCTGGAGATTGCACGAATAAGACTGAATGATGCAATGGTAGAAAGGAAGACGCAGGAGAGGCTCAAGGAGAAGGCGTGGGAAGAATATATACTGGAATTTGATGCCGAAGAGCAAAAGGAAGTAGATGAGCTTAACAGCTTTAATTATAGTAGACCTGCGTTCGATGGGGAGGACAGATAATGGCGAAAAAGGATAAGGCCAAGACTGGCAATAATGATAATAAAGAAGGCAGTAAAATCTTGACCATATTAATAGCACTGTTAATTGTGATTATCTGGCTCGCTGTTTTCGGATTATTAATTAAGATGGATGTTGGTGGCTTTGGTTCCGGAGTGCTTAGACCGATTTTAAAGGATGTACCCATAATTAATATGGTTTTACCAGGCGTTGAAGATGCGGTGGTTGCGGAGGAAAATAATTATGAATATACTTCGTTACCAGAAGCGATGGCGAAGATAAAGGAACTGGAGCAGACCATAGCGGATATGTCTAAGACCAGTGCAGACCACAGCTCCAATGTCACAGAACTTCAAGCGGAAATAGATCGCCTTAAGGTATTTGAAGAGAATCAGCTAGCATTTGAGGAAAGGGTGCTTGAATTTGAGAAAAAAGTAGTATTTAATGATGCGGCACCGGACATCGATGAATATAAAGCGTATTACGAAGCGATTAATCCGACGAATGCAGAAACCATTTACCGCCAGGTGATCGAACAGCTTCAGTATTCGGATGCGATTAAAGAAAAAGCGGACATCTATCGAAAGATGGATCCGAAGGCGGCGGCTCTGATTATGGAGACCATGACAGCCGATGTGGAGGCAGTAGCACAGATTCTTCTCAGTATGAAATCAACAGAGAGTGCAGCAATATTGGCTGAGATGGACAATGTCGTAGCAGCTAAGATTACAAAGAAGATGCTCGATATGGATGCCGAGAAATTGGCACAGTAATGATAGGTTAAAAACACCTGCTATAGGGTGGTTTTAATACAAGATGAAAGCATGATTTTTGCTTTCATTTATACAGGATGAAAGCACGATTTATGCTTTCATTTATACAGGATGAAAGCACGATTATGCTTTCATTACAATAAAACTTAAGAAAGGAGGATGACCGCATGACGACGCAAGGCGTTATGACTCAGGCAGTTAATCTGTTTGGCAACGCGACAGGCAGCGTCACTTTAAAAGGAAAGCAAAGCAATAGTAGTTTTGATCTGGTGATTGACAGTACTATGAAGTCAGGATCAGGTATCGCCGGTAATTCAGAGAACTCTGTTGTTAAGAAAGTATCCAATCAAAATGCAGTGAATAGCAGGAAAGAAAAAAGTGACGCAGTAGAAGGTAGCGTTAAACAAGCCGATGATACCACCTCAGACTTGGCTAAAACGGAAAATGCAAAAACTGCAACGCAGGCGGACAACCGATCACAGAAAGCCGAGGATACCAGAGAAACAAAGGCTGTAAAGGCAGATGACAGCGAGGAGACAGATGTCGATGAAGCGACAATGGAGAAGATCGCCGGTCTGTTACAAGGAGTGCAGAAGACAGTTATGGAGCTTCTTAATCTTACCTCAGAAGAGCTTGATGCGCTTCTGTCTGAGCAAGGCTTGGTATTAGCAGATCTACTTCAGCCGCAGAATTTACAACAGTTAGTTCTGGCAGATAGCAATGCTACGAATATTCTGGCTGTTTTAACTGATGAGAAGCTGTCTGACACTATGAACCAGCTGTTACAATCAGTTGAGGAACTCATCACAGATGCAAATCTCGGAATGAGTCCAGAGCAAATCAAGAGCTTACTTGAAAAAGCAAAACTACTACAAGAAGGCAATGGTATTATCAATCAAGAAGGAATTACAAAAGATCAGGTTAATACAATTCATGAGCCAAATAAGGAAGCAGCAGTAAATACCCTGAACACCGAGGATGTGGAGAATATTAACTCAACCAATGGCAGTGAGGACCAGAACATCCAATTTGAGGCGTTTAAAGTGACCGATGCAGAAGGAAGCTCTTCCGGATCACAATCCGAATTAAGTAAGAATGATGGCCAGGAATTAAAAGCAGCTGAGCAATTTGAAGTATTCCTAAATAATCTTTCTGATGCTTCTACAAGCACTCAAGTTAAGTTTGATGGAAATTTAGTACAAGTAACTGAGATCAGGGAAATAGCAAACCAGATTATTGAACGAATCAGAGTCACCATAAGACCGGAGCAAAGTTCTATGGAGCTTCAGTTGAACCCGGAGAATCTGGGTAAGGTTAACTTATCGGTTCAATCAAAGAACGGTGTAATGACGGCTCAGTTTGTAGTGCAGAACGAAATCAGTAAAGAAGCTATTGAGAGTCAGTTACAGACATTGAAGGATACTTTGGATCAACAGGGCATCAAGGTAGAAGCGATCGAAGTAACAGTCGCAACTTATTCCTTTGAACAGAGTGGCAAGGAAAGTGCGAATGGCCAGGCAGATACTAAGCAAGGTCATAACAGTAATAAGATTTCCTTGGAAGACGCAATTGGTATGACCGAAGAAAATGAGGAGACGATGTCTCAGGATATCACCGGTATTCGCGGAAGCCAGATTGATTATTCTGTTTAGTGTGAATTATTGAAATTGAATTATTTGCGATTGGCAAATGGACAGGAGGAATAATATGAGCGATTTGATTCAAGCTGTGAAGGATGGAGCAATTTTAGAGACATCAAAGACCAGCACCTCATCCTCATCTTCGAAAAACGAACTGGGCAAGGATGCATTTCTTGAATTGTTAGTAACCCAGATGAAGTATCAGGATCCCTTGAACCCGAATACAGATACCGAATACATAGCTCAGTTGGCAACCTTCTCACAGCTGGAACAGCTTCAGAACTTAAGCTCGACGACCAATAACACTCAAGCATTTAGTTTGGTGGGTAAGACAGTAATGCTGAAGACAGAAACATCACTGGGTAATACCTCTTATATCACGGGTAAGGTTGATTTTGTATCAATGTCAGGGAAGAAGACACAGCTCTCCGTGGAGGGCAAGTTATATGACTTTGATCAGCTGGATACGGTGCTTAGTGAGGAATATATGATAGAGCAAGGACGTCCGAAAGTATCGGATGCAGTTTCTTTACAGTATGATGCTGATAATCCAAAGGATTTGAGCTTCAATGTAAATCTTGGATCTGGTGATACAGTAGCAAATGATGTACGAGTTGCAATCGGAGAAGCCTTAATTGATACCAGTATGGTCAAATTAACCGGTAACAAGGTAACGATTGATAGAAAAGCCTTTACAAGCCTAATTAATGGAACCTATAAGCTGACCGTAGCCTTTAATGACCCCTTACTTACTACGATAAAGGATAAGGTTACCGTACAGATTAAGAATTCCGAAGTGACAGCGACAACCGAAACAACAGATGCAGCGCAGAAGACAGAAACAACACAAAAGACAGATACAGCAGCGGGAACGACAATTTAACATCTACATAGACAGTTGCTCAATCAGTTGATTTATACAATTGAGCGGATAATAGAATTTGATTAAGGAAGGTGAAGTTATATGAACATTCCGGTTAGTCAATTTCCTTCCATTGAACAGATGACACAGCAGCTAAATGCCGCTAAGAATACGACAATAAGTATTAATAAGCAGCAAAGCAGTGCACCTTTTAGCGAAATTTTAAAAAGTAAGCAGGCTGCAAGTGAAACAGGAGAGCTTAAGTTTTCAAAGCATGCGAATGAGCGTCTGGCTAGCAGAAATATTGATTTGACGGATGATCAGCGGGTAAGGCTTGAGAATGGTGCTAAGAAAGCGAGTGAGAAGGGAATTAACGAATCCCTGGTAATGGTAGACAATCTTGCCTTTATTGTTAATGTAAAGAACAATACGGTTATTACCGCAGTCAATGAGGGTGAGGACAGAGTGTTTACAAATATTGATGGAGCAGTAATCATGTAAAGCCGGACCTTTAAGGAGGCTTTGGTATCCATGAATGACAGATTGGATACCTGTGATGAGAGCAGAATTTGGAGGTCATAAAGTTATGATGAGATCATTGTTTTCTGGTGTATCAGGTCTTAAAGTGCATCAGACAAAAATGGATGTAATAGGTAATAATATTTCAAATGTTAATACAATCGGTTTTAAGTCAAGTTCAGTAACCTTTTCCGATGTATTTTATCAGACTACACAGAGTTCTTCCGGACCAAATCCTACTACCGGAACCACCGGTAGGAATGCAATGCAGATCGGTCTTGGATCGAATGTAGCCTCAATAACCACGGCAATCACATCATCAGGTGCATCCCAGAGAACGGACAACCCCTTTGATGTTATGATTGAAGGAGACAGCTTCTTTATTGTAAATAGTGGTGGAACAAATTATTTCACAAAGGCTGGTTCCTTTAACATAGATGCTCAGGGAACATTATGTACACCCTCCGGTGCATCGGTTATGGGATGGCAGGTAGATGCAAATGATGATACTAGGACAGTAGCAGATGCGGTATCCCCGTTGACTATCATGTCACCGGAGAATCTGTACGCAGAGCCTGCAGCTACCACTAATATTTATATCTCTGGTAATATAGACAGCAAGGATACACAGCTAACCTCCGACACCGGTAAAAGAGTCAACCTAACTTTTTATGATAATAGAGGGCATAGTTACACCGCAGATATGATCATAAGACAGACAGAAGATGCTACCAATACTTATACAGTAGCACTTAATGACGTCAAGGGTGAGGATGGGCAATCGATCTTCTTAAAGAAAGTGGTAGATCCTGAGACTGGTGAAGTAACCTATGATTCTACCGGATATACTGGATTAACGTTTGGTGAACAGGATGGTTTGGAGATTAATACGGAAACCGGTACAGTTAGTGCAGGCGATAATGTGGGGTCTGTCATAACCTTTAATGGTTCAACCGGAAAGTTTGTAAGTATCGGTGATGATGAAGGAAGTAAAACCATTTCTCTATCAATTCCAGGAGATTCAACTCCCTTTAGCACGATTGAGATTGATTTTTCAACCATAACCATGTATTCCACCAGTGGCTCTTCTTCTTTGGAAGCAACGAAGGGTAGCTTAGAGGGAATCGGAGCTGGTAAGCAGGTGGGTAGTATGACTGGTGTTAATATCGATGGCTCCGGTAAGATTTACGGTAAATATGATAATGGTGATAGCCGGTTACTGGGGCAGATTGCTGTAGCGAGCTTCTCTAATCCCGCAGGCCTTGAGGCGGTAGGAAACAGTATGTTTGCTGCTACACAGAACTCCGGTGATTTTGATGGAATCGGACAGGATCCTACGCAAGGAGGCGGAAGTTTAACAACGGGTGTATTGGAGATGTCAAACGTTGATCTATCCCAGCAGTTTACGGATATGATTACCACGCAAAGAGGCTTCCAAGCGAATTCAAGAATAATAACAACATCTGACACCTTGTTAGAAGAACTGATTAACTTGAAGAGATAACACAGGGCTGATGTATGAATAAGGATGCCATATGTCACTAGGATGGGTGGCAGTGAGAACTGCCACCTATTTTTATACAGGATTACTAAGTGCTTGTAAGCGATACAATGACTTAGAGGAGGTTGTGGAATGATTGAGGTGACTAGGTTAAACGATACGAAATTATTAATTAATGCAGATATGATTGAAAAGGTAGAGGAGTCACCGGATACGGTAATCACACTGACTTCTGGTAATAAAATCATAGTAAAAGAAAGTAGACAAGAGGTTAGAAATCTTGTAATATTGTACAAAAAAGAAGTATTTGGTCGAGATTTGTAATAGTAATTAGAAGTTTCGAAATAAAAAATAAAGCAGATGGAAGGTGGCAACTTTGGATTTAGCATCCATTTCGGGGTTGATTTTGTGTTTAATCGTAGTAGTATATGGTATTTTGGTTGGTCAGCCAAGTATAGCCGTAATCCTTAATTTTTATGATCTCCCCTCAATACTCATTACGATTGGTGGTGGCCTTTGCTGTATGCTTGCCATGTCACCAAGTTTTAAAGGCTTTCTGGGAAATCTGGCGAGCTTCAAGCATATTCTGACTACCTTGCCGGCCAATGAAGAACAGACGATAAGACAAATTATCGATTTATCTAATGTTGCCAGAAAAGAAGGTTTATTGGCATTGGAAGAGGCGGCGAATGGCATTGATGATGAATTCCTAAAAAAAGGTGTGCTTCTGATTGTCGATGGAACGGATCCGGAATTGGTACGAAGCATATTGGAGACAGAGTTAAATTGTATTGAAGCTAGACATTCCAGCAAAATTTCCTTTTGGGATGGCCTGGGTGCGATGGGCCCTGCCTGGGGTATGATTGGTACTTTGATCGGCCTCATTAACATGCTGAAGAAAATGGATGATGCGAAAGCAATCGGACCGAATATGGCGGTAGCCCTGATTACCACATTCTATGGTTCGATGATTGCAAACTGGATCTGTATTCCTGTGTCAACGAAGCTGAAGGCGAAGAATGCACAGGAAATTATGATAAAAGAGGTTATGGTGGAGGGGCTTTTGTCAATCCAAGCAGGTGAAAACCCCAGAGTAATTGAAGAAAAATTAAAATCCTTCCTATCACCGGAGCGTAGAGCCGCAATGAAGGAAGAAGGCGGTGAAAGCGTTGGCTAGAAAGAAGAGAGAAGAGGGTGGCGGTAATAATGCTCCTTGGCTGAATACCTTTGCGGATCTTATGAACTTACTTCTCTGCTTCTTCGTTTTGTTGTTCGCTAGTTCTAATGTAGATGCTGCAAAATTTGAACAGATCGCAATATCTATGGCTAACTCGATTGGCGTGTTAGATGGTGGTGGATCCTCGATAGGTTCCGGAAACCTGATATCCTCCGGCATGACTCAGATGAATGAACTCGATGAGTTTTATACCAACATGGGAAAAGCTAGTGTTGAATCAGGGAAGGATATGGACGAAGAGGATAAGGAGCAGCAGGAAAAGAATAATCCGGATCAGAGTTCCGAGGATAAGACCTCCGGTGGCAATGGTGATGCAAAATTAGAGCAAGCCTTAGAACGAATCGAAGAGGAGATGACAACAGTATCCCAGGGAATGTATGATAAAGTATCTGACATGACAGAGCAGTATAACCTAGGGGATTATGTTGAACTCAATATTGATCCGGAATATCGATTTGTACAACTAACACTGAAGGGTTCAGTACTGTTTGATTCAGGAAGTGCAGATATTAAAGAGGCTGCAAAGCCTATTTTATCTAAGATCGGTGAGATATTACTTAAGTTTGAGGGCTATACAGTTGAGGTCGTCGGCCATACCGATAATGTACCAATGACAAGCGGTAGTTTTAAAGATAATAATTGGCTTTCATCAGCCAGAGCGTTAAATGCAGCTGAATTTATGATTGATAATAGTAATCTGGATCCATCCAATGTCAAGTACTCCGGCCGTGGTGAATATGAACCGATCACAAGCAATGCAACAGCAAATGGCAGAGCGAAAAACAGAAGAATTGAGATCAAAATCTATAACGAATATAGTGGAGACTAGGGGGAGTTGGTGTGAAAATAAGAAGTAATTTTCACACGCAAATTTATGTCTGCGGCCCACAGTTTGCAGGCTATGAAGAAAGGCATGGTTAATTATATGAAAAAGAACATTCTTACGATTATTATCATGGCAATTACAGTGATTAATACCGTACTTTTAGCCGTATTAATTTTTGCGATAGTGCCAACCGCTAATAAGACAATGAAATTAATCGATAAAGTGAATTCCATTGTTGATTTGGAGTTAGAGTCACCGGAAGGGATAATGGAGGATATTTCGGTATCCGATATTGCTACCTACAATATTGCTGATAAGCTAACCATTAATCTGAAGAGCGTTGATGGTGAGAGTCATTACGCTGTTTTAAAGGTGTCTATATCGATGAACAGTAAGGATGAGGAATATACTGCCTTATCTGCAAAGGTCGCAGAAAACGAACTTGCAATCAAAGAGATAGTATCAGATGAATTCGGTAAATATACGAAGGATGAGGTAAAACCGAATAAAGATATTATAAAGGACCAAATCATCATCCGCTTACAGGAATACTTTAAATCAGACTTTATTATCAACGTTTCTTTTGGTGATTTAATTACATCATAGGTGTGATATCCATAATATGATGTAATGCTTTATAAATAAAAATGATGATTTTCTCACTATTTTGTGTTATTATGTAACTAGCGAGCCAAGGTGAAGCTAGGGCAGTTTGCCTTTGTCAGACGGGCATGAAAATAGCTTAAAAGGGAAGACGTGTTTATTAGGGAGGAAATGACAATGGGTGATGTCTTATCCCAAAATGAGATAGATAATCTACTGGCGGCTCTCTCCAGTGGTGAATTAGACGCGGATGATTATAGACAGACCTCGGAGAAGCAAGTTAAGAATTATGACTTTGCCAGGCCCTCCAAGTTCTCAAAAGAACATCTGCGTACCATGAATATAATATTTGAGCATTATGCAAGGCTTTTATCCACAAATCTTCCTGCATATCTAAGAAAGAACGTTCAGGTTGAGGTAATGAATTCAGAAGCAGTTCAATATTCTGAATTCTCTAATGCTCTTTCTAACCCGGTTTTACTTGGGATTATAGATTTTGCGCCTTTGGAGGGCAATATCATAATAGAATTGGCGGATAATTTGGGTTATGCAATTGTTGATCGTATGCTGGGCGGTGGAGGATATCCTTTAGAAAAGGTTAGAGATTTCTCCGAGATTGAGCTCTCGATCATTGAGCGTATTTTTACTGTATGTACGAATTTGCTCAGGGAACCATGGGCTAATGTGATCCATCTTCAGCCAAGGTTACTCAGAATTGAGACGAACTCTCAGTTTGCACAGATTATATCTCCTAGTGAAATGGTATCAATAGTAACCCTGAATATAAAAATCGGTAATATAGAAGGAATGATGAATATATGTCTTCCTTATGTTTGCTTAGAAAAGGTGATTGATAAATTAAATACAAAGTATTGGTATTCCACGATGCAATTGAGTGATGAGAAATCCTATCAGGATATTATTGAAATTGCTATTTCGAAGGCGAGGGTACCACTACGTGCTGTACTTGGTAAGAGTACGATATCCGTGAATGATTTTATGAATATGCAGAGAGGGGATATCATAAAGCTAAATTCAAAGGTAGATGATGAATTAACCGTCTATGTCGGTAACTTAGATAAATTTACCGCACTTCCAGGTGCATCCTCAGGTTCCTATGCGGTAAAAATTTCATCGATTAACAGAGGAGAGGAGTAACAGACTATGGATGGTATGCTATCTCAAGAAGAGATAAATGCACTGCTTAATGGTATGAGTACAGAAAGCTCGGAAAGCACAGTAAAGGAAACATTAACCGACGCTGAAAAGGATGCAATAGGAGAGATATCCAATATTAGTATGGGAACAGCTGCAACAACACTGTTTTCCTTAGTTAACCAACGTGTTAATATAACTACTCCGGTTGTTGAATATGCAACATGGAAGGATATCGTAAATAGCTATGATAAACCTTGTGTGTTCATTCAGATTTATTATGAAGATGGTCTTGACGGAAACAACATATTAATATTAAAGGAAACGGATGTTAAGATTATCACGGACTTAATGATGGGGGGCGACGGTACCAATATTTCCGGTGATTTGACGGAGCTCCACTTAAGTGCAATCAGCGAAGCGATGAACCAAATGATGGGTTCAGCCGCAACAAGCATATCCTCTATGCTTGAAAAAAGAGTGAATATAAGTCCACCTACCTCAGCAGTAGTAGATTTGTATGATAATATGAATGGTGAAAACATAGCAGACTTTCTTAAGGGGAGCTTTGTACGAGTATCCTTTCATATGGAGATTGGAGATTTAGTGGACAGTGTTCTGATGCAGCTGTATCCCTTTGATTTTGCAAGGGATTTGTATAGGGAATTTATACAAGCAACTTCAATGGAACCAGATATACCTACAAGGCCACCGGTTGACAACGCACCAAAGAAGACACAGGCAGCACCACAGCCGGCTGTACAGCAACAACAGATGCAACAGCTCCCTCCGGGCTATAACCCTTATGCTAATATGGGATACCCGCCCCAGGGAATGCCTCAGGCTATGCCTCAAGCGATGCCTCAAGCGATGCCGTATATGATGGCTCCGATGCAGGATGTCAATGTCCAACCGGTTCAGTTTACATCCTTTACTCCAATGATGAATAATACAGTACAGCCAGAAAATATCGATTTATTAATGGATGTGCCCCTTGAGGTCACGGTAGAGTTAGGAAGAACCAGTAAATCAATTAAAGAAATACTGGACTTTACACCGGGAACTATAATAGAATTGAATCGTTTAGCTGGTGAACCGATTGATGTGTTGGTAAATGGTAAATTTGTTGCGAAGGGCGAAGTAGTTGTTATGGAAGAAGCCTTCGGTATCCGAGTAACAGAAATTATAAAACAAAAGCTTTAACTAAAACACAAAACATAAAAAGATGGGAGAATGAAAATGGCGAAAAGTATTTTGATTTGTGATGACGCTGCGTTTATGAGAATGATGATTAAGGATATCCTAACCAAGAATGGATATAATATTGCTGGCGAAGCCGAGAATGGATTAAAGGCTGTTGATAAATACCAGGAAACCAAACCTGATTTAGTAATGATGGATATTACCATGCCTGAGATGGATGGAATTCAGGCCCTGAAGAAGATTAAGGCGGTAGATCCCAGTGCTAATGTGATTATGTGCTCTGCTATGGGACAGCAAGCGATGGTAATTGAGTCCATTCAATCCGGTGCAAAGGACTTCATCGTTAAGCCTTTCCAGGCAGATCGTGTATTGGAAGCGGTAAAGAAAGCAGTTGGCTAAAACCCAAATTCAATAGCACACAATAGATACATAAAAGTTTGTGCCTGGGAAAACAAGGTGTGAGATTTACACTTGGCACAAACTAACCTACGGGTAATATTAATAGAATTTATTAACATAGTTTCTGTATTAAAGTGTACCTATGTGTTTTTTACATAGGTATTTTGATAAGAAGTATATAGATGCCTGAAAAAGTGGCTATATAAGGAGTTTATATGACTGGAAATACTAGGATTATGTTGCTGGAAGGTCTTGATTTAGACAAAATTATAGGAACTCCAACCCTATCACCGGGTATAGGAGATGCTTCGGTCACAATACCCCAAGGGGCTTCTTCCTATGACAGTATTCTGCAATTAGTCGGATTAGTGGTTTTGCTAATTGTTATTCTTGTAGCAGCTTATTATACCTCTAGGTTTATCGGAGGTATTAAACTTGGGCAGCTGAAAAAGAGTAATTTTCAGGTAATTGATTCCTATCGCGTCACACCGAATAAGGCATTACAGATTGTTAAGATCGGCAATAAATTTGTGGTAGTCGCGATAGGTAAAGATAACATTAATTTTATCACAGAATTAGATGCATCCGAGGTTATAATCAGAGAAAATCACCAAGGTGAAAAGCAGAACTTTAAACAGATATTCGATAAGCTGAAGAATAATAATGAGTAGAGGCTGATAATTATGATGATACAAATAAAAATATTCAAAAGCTTTCGATCTGCAATCATTGTAGTATTATTTACAATTGGGATACTGGCCCTGTGTGGGGAGAAGACAGTGTATGCCCAAACTGCAGTAGATACAGTTACAAGAACTGCAGAGGAAAGTAAAAATAATCTCGCAGGCTCCTTAGGACCCTTAGAGTTTACACTTAATACTGATGAGGATGCAAATGGTCTTTCTTCTACCTTGCAGATACTTTTAGTGTTAACCGTTATCTCAATCGCACCATCGATTTTAATTATGGTTACATCCTTTACCAGAATTATTATTGTATTACACTTTGTGAGAGCGGCAATTGGGACTACGACAACACCACCCAACCAGGTATTGGTAGGTTTAGCTTTGTTTTTAACTTTCTTTATTATGTCTCCGGTATTTACACAGATTAATACCGAAGCGATCGAACCGCTGTCTGCTGGTACGATTACCCAGGAAGAAGCGTTTGAAGCTGGTATATCACCGATACGAGATTTTATGTTGGATCAGTTGAGCGGTCATGAAAAGGATATTCGTTTATTTATGGATATTGCTAAAATCGGAACGGTTGAAACCGCGGATGAAATACCGATTACTGTTATTATACCGGCTTTCATTATTAGTGAATTACGTAACGCTTTCATAATAGGTTTCTTAATATATATCCCGTTTCTTGTTATAGATATGGTAGTTGCATCTACCCTAATGTCAATGGGTATGATGATGTTGCCGCCTACCATGATTTCAATGCCATTTAAGATTTTGTTGTTTATTATGGCAGATGGTTGGAATTTGGTTATTGGCGAATTGGTGCAGACGTTCTACTGATAAGCCAACATTTTTCTTGGAACAAGTTAAATATGGGTAGGAAATACATATACCGAAAGTATGCTGTTGTTTAGAAAGGCGCGGTTATTGTTATGAATGAGACTATTATAATTGATATTGCAAGACAAGCTGTGTATCTTGTTCTAAAAGCTTCGGCTCCAATGCTTATTGCCTCCCTGGTGGTTGGATTAGTTGTGAGTGTTTTACAGACGGTTACCTCAATACAGGAACAAACATTATCATTTGTTCCGAAGCTAATTGCTGTTTTTTTGGTGCTTATACTGGCGGGAAGCTGGATACTTAATTCACTGAGGGAATATACAGTGGAGCTTTTCTCGAATTTTAGTTACTATATTAATGCGCTATGACCTTTTCAATTATAAACTTTGAATTTTTATTATTAATACTTGTTAGGATTACCGGATTTATTTTTACGGCACCTTTCTTCTCGTTGCGAAATGTACCGATTCGTGTGAAAATCGGCTTATCTATTTTTCTTGCATTGATTTTGTTTTATTCAGTTCCGTATAATACACCTGAATATACCGGTGTGATTGGTTTTGCAATTCTTGTGATAAAAGAAGTTTTGGCCGGAGCTATTATGGGCTTTTTTGCAAATATTGTCTATCAGATTATTGCATTTGCAGGACAGATTATCGATATGGAGATTGGTTTTTCCATGGTAAATGAGCTTGATCCGGTAACCAGTATCCAAACTACAATTACAGCGAATATCTACGGCTATCTAGTATTAATAATGATGATGATAACGAACTTACATCATTATTTTTTAAGGGCCATTATTGATTCTTTTCAAATTATTGAGATCGGTAAAACGAATTTCAATCCAAATCTATATAAGTTGATGGTACAATTCATCACGGACTATTTTGTCATAGGCTTTCGTATCGTTCTTCCGATTTTTGCTGCAATATTAGTTGTGAATACCATGTTAGCAATTCTGTCGAAGATTGCACCTCAGATGAATATGTTTGTGATTGGAATACAGCTTAAAATTTTCGTTGGTTTAGTTGTTTTAGCAATGATTATGGAGTTGATACCTTCTGTTGCTGATTTTATCTTTAATAAGATGAAAGAGATGCTCTTTAATTCCATACAGATGCTTCGTTAATAGTGTGATGCAGAAAAGGAAGGGTTAGAATGATTACAGAAGAGCATATCAGGGTTTCTTCCTATCGACTTCCTTACCATTTGCAGTTTTTTGCGGAAGGTGAAGACAAGACAGAGGATGCCACCAGTAAGAAACTGAGTGATGCCAGAAAAGAAGGTCAAGTAGCGAAAAGCAAGGAACTGATAACCTCTACCGGCTTGGCTACATTTTTTATAATAATCAAAGTCTTTATCCCATACATCGGTGATAGTTTTTTAAAGAATTTTTATAAAATATTTGCAAACATTAATAAATTGGCTAGCGAGGAGTTTAGTATTGCAATAGCAAGTGATTTGTTGATCGATACAATATTGTCAATACTTGTCATATGTCTGCCGATTTTTGTTACAACAGTAGTAGTTTCCTTCGTTGTTGTATTGTTTCAGGTGAAATGGAAGATATCTGGAAAAACCTTGAAGCCAAAGTTTTCCAATATGAATCCAGTCAGCGGTTTCAAGAAGCTGTTGTCTAAGGATAAAATTATCGAACTTATCATTGAACTGGTCAAAATCGTTGTTATCTCTTTACTTGCTTATAATACACTAAAGGATGAATGGCAGCTACTGTTTATTCTTTATGATATGAAGCTGGAACAGGCAATACTCCTAGTCGGAGATTTGGTAATTGATTTGGGATTACGAATTAGTCTTATCTTTCTGGTAATCGGTTTTGCTGATTTAGTTTATCAGAAGCTGAAATTTAAGAAAGACATGAGAATGTCAAAACAAGAGGTAAAGGATGAGTTTAAAAATACCGAGGGTGATCCGGTGATTAAAGGTAAAATCCGCGCTAAGATGCGTGAGGTATCGCAAAGAAGAATGATGCAATCTTTACCGACCGCAGATGTAGTTATTACAAACCCTACTCATCTTGCTGCTGCAATTAAATATGATAAGACGACCAGTGAAGCTCCCATACTCATTGCAAAAGGAGCGGATTATCTAGCTCAGAAGATCAAAGAAGTAGCAAAAGAAAACAAGATAGAAATAGTAGAAAACAAACCTTTAGCCAGAATGCTTTATTATAATGTGGAGCTTGGAGCGGAAATCCCTCCTGAGCTTTATCAGATGACAGCGGAAGTTCTTGCCTATGTATATGGGCTTAAAAATAAAATGGATTAATAAATCGTTAGGTGGATCCCTTTTGGAGGTTTAGATGAAAAGAAATGACCTGATTGTTGGTTTGTTCCTGCTCTCTGCAATCGTATTTTTGATAATTCCTATGAATTCCTTTATGCTGGACTTGCTTCTGGCATTGAATATTTCTATCGCTATGGTTATCCTTTTTAACGCGATGTTTACAAAGGAAGTTCTTAATATGTCAGCATTTCCGACCATTCTGTTATTTACGACGATTTTTCGTATCTCCCTGAATGTATCCAGTACGAAGCTGATTCTAATGACCGGCGATCCGGGTAATGTTGTAACAACCTTCGGACAGTTTGTCGGTGGCGGTAATTTAGTTATCGGAATTATTGTCTTTATTATATTGATTTTAGTTCAGTTTATGGTTATTAATAAGGGCTCGGAACGTGTTGCAGAGGTAACAGCAAGGTTTACCCTGGATGCGATGCCGGGTAAGCAGATGGCAATCGATGCTGATTTAAATACTGGAGCAATCACAGACGCAGAAGCAAGAGCTCGTCGTGAGAAAATCCAGGATGAATCAGCTTTCTTTGGGTCCATGGATGGTGCTACGAAGTATGTTAAGGGAGATGCGGTAGCCGGATTAGTAATTACAGTGATTAATATGGTCGGTGGTACTGTAATGGGTGTGCTCTATATGGGGATGCCTGCAATGGATGCCTTCGAACATTTTGCTATTTTAACAATTGGTGACGGCTTGGTAAGCCAGATCCCATCCCTGATGATCTCACTAGCTACCGGTATTTTGGTAACCAAGGTATCGAAGGAAGCAGATTTTGGCGATTTGCTGATGAAGCAGCTTTTCTCCATCCCAAAGGCCTTATATCTTGTTGGTGGCAGTATGATAGGCTTTGGTATTCTGACCCCTCTAGATACTTTGGTCTTCACCATTTATGGTCTTATTTTCATTATATCTGGTAGGATGATCGCCTCCAGAGTTGAGGTTGCAGCGATTGAACAAGAGGTATCCTCAGAGGAAGCGGCGGCCAGCGAAATCAGAAAGCCGGAGAATGTGGTCTCTTTACTCCAGGTTGATCCGATTGAGCTTGAGTTCGGTTACGGTATCATTCCCTTAGCAGATACCAATCAAGGAGGAGATTTGCTAGATCGTGTTGTACTAATCCGTAGGCAGGTCGCTCTTGAGCTTGGATGTGTGGTACCTATGATCCGATTACGAGATAATATTCAGCTTAATCCTAATCAATATATTATTAAAATAAAGGGGATTCAGGTAAGTGAGGGTGAGATATTATTTGATCATTACATGGCGATGAATCCAGGGTATGTTGAAGAAGAAATCACTGGCATTCCCACCTTTGAACCCTCCTTCCATCTGCCTGCACTTTGGATTACCGAGCATCAGAGAGAAAGAGCAGAGACACTTGGATATACCGTAGTGGATCCGCCCTCCATTATGGCAACCCACCTGACGGAGGTGATTCGCAGTCATATTCATGAGTTGCTTACCAGGCAGGATGTACAGAACCTGGTTAACAATATTCAGGAAGCGAATCAAACCCTTATTACGGAACTGGTACCAAAGCTTCTTAATATCGGTGAAATTCAAAAAGTATTACAGAACCTTTTACGAGAAGGGATTTCAATCCGTGATCTGGTGACGATATTTGAAACCTTAGCCGATTATGCTACTACAACCCATGACACGGATGTGTTGACAGAGTATGTAAGACAGAGCTTAAAGAGAGCAATCTCTAAGAAATATTTTCCTTCGGGAGAGATGACCAGCGTAGTTACTCTGGATCCTAAGGTGGAGCAGGAGATTATGGGTGCTGTTAAGCAATCGGAACAGGGAGCTTATCTGGCTCTAGATCCTAGCGTTACCCATGAAATTATGGAATCAGTTCAGACCGAGGTACATAAATTAGAGGATTTGGGCAAAAATCCTGTCATAATTACCTCACCGATTGTTAGAATGTATTTTAAACGCTTGACACAGGATTATTTTAAGGATTTAATAGTTGTATCATATAATGAAATTGATTCGAATGTTGAATTACAGTCAGTTGGGATGGTGACAGTATAGTGGTTATTAAAAAATTTCAAGCGAATACGGAAACGGAAGCAATCATGCTTGCCAAGGAAGAGCTTGGTAAGGATGCTATTGTTATGAATATTAAGACCATATCGCCGAAGGGGATTTACAAAATGTTTCGTAAATCTATCGTTGAGATTACGGCTGCTGTAGATGAAAATATTACATACAGAAGTGATAAAGGGAAATCGTCGATGCCGGTTACTCCTCCTCGTAAAACGATGTTTGCTGATGTAATTTATGATGAGGAGCCTTCTGACAACCAAAAGAGAAAGTCGGACAACAACTATGATACAGCACCTTCCGCTATAGAAGCAAAGCTTAATAATCTGCAGAGTCTATTAGAGAAGCAGATAAATGAGAAAGAAAAGCTGGGTATCGATAAGCAAGAAGCAAAAGAAACGGAAACGAATAAAAGCCTCGCTTGTATTCAGCTGATTTATAACCAGCTGGTTAATAATGAGGTGGATGAAAAATATGCAAACCAAATAATTTCAGAGATCGAAGGTAATTTAAAGAAAGATGCATCCATGGATAATATCCTGGCAAGCATTTATCAAAAAATAATACTAAAGCTGGGTCAGCCCAAGACCATTGAACTTGTCGGAAAGAATCCTAAATTTGTGTTCTTTATTGGACCGACCGGTGTGGGAAAAACAACGACAATAGCAAAAATTGCCTCTATGTTTAAGATGAACCAGAAAGCAAAGGTGGCTTTTTTGACAGCCGATACCTATCGTATTGCAGCTGTGGAACAACTTAGAACTTATGCTAATATTCTAGGGATACCTCTAAAGGTTATCTATTCGGAGGATGAGATGCTTGCAGCAAAAGAAGAATATGCCGATTTTGATGTTGTTTTTGTAGATACAGCAGGAAGATCCCATCGCAGCAAGGATCAGAGAGATGACATTGAAAAGCTCATTAACACCATTCCGGAAGAGGAACGAGAAGTATATTTGGTTCTAAGTGCGACGACGAAATATCGAGATTTAGTTAAGATAACGGAAGCATATTCAGAAATTATGAATTATAATCTCATCTTTACCAAGCTGGACGAAACCGGTACAATTGGTAACCTGTTCAATATTCGGATGCTGACAGAGGCACCTTTATCTTATGCTACCTTTGGACAGAATGTACCAGATGACATCGCCAGAGTAGATGCTCAAAGTATCGCTAAGCAACTATTAAGGGGGCAATAAAATGGATCAGGCAGAAAAATTAAGAAAAATGGTGAAAGAACAAGCTGCCCCCAGAAATGTGGCCAGAGTTATTACGATTACCAGTGGAAAAGGCGGAGTTGGGAAATCAAGTATATCGGTTAATTTAGCGATTGCCTTAAGCAGATTGGGTAATCGTGTAATTGTATTGGATGCGGACTTTGGTTTAGCAAATGTTGAGGTCATGTTAGGAATAAGACCACAATATAATCTGGCGGATCTCATATTTCGTGGTAAATCCTTAACGGATATTATTACGAATGGTCCTGAAAACATCGGTTTTATCTCAGGAGGATCAGGTATACAGGAATTGACTAATCTATCGAAGGATCAGATTGTATACTTAATACAAAAATTAGTAGAATTAGATGAACGTGCCGATATAATTATTATAGATACAGGAGCAGGAATTGCAGATTCTGTATTAGAATTTGTAGCAGCCAGTTCAGAGGTATTGCTGGTGGCTACACCAGAGCCAACCTCCATTACAGATGCTTATGCTTTATTGAAGACATTAAATCGAAAAGCAGATATTTCCTTGCAGGATACGGTAATTAAGATGATTGCAAACCGCATTGACAATGATGCGGAAGGGAGAGAATTGTATGATAAACTGAGTTTGGTTGTCAGTAAATTTCTTGATCTTAAACTGGAATATCTGGGTGCAATCCCACAGGACAGTTCGGTATCCAGAGCGGTAATGAAACAGAAGCCTGCGCTAATGTTATATCCAAATTCACATTTTTCCAGCACAGTTTCTTCCTTTGCAGAAATTCTCTGTGAAAATGAGGGATCGAAATTACATAGTAGAAAAGGAATTGCAGAGTTGTTTACCAATTTAATTCGTTCCCGTATTAAAAAATAGGGATAGAATAAAATCTAAGATTTTTCAATAGCCAAACGATAGAAAGCAGGCTTCGCAAGCTTTCTATCGTCATAAATTTATGCTGTCGCAGAATTAATAGTACTTTGGCTGTATGAAGGATTTGTATGTATTATTAAACTTGGGAGGGTGGAAGCATGCTTCATGAGGTATTATCGATTGGTGATAAAATAGATATCAAGCCACTTAACCGCAACGGTAGGCCAGTTCATACAGCTACAGAGTTTGTGAGCCAATTAGTAGATTTTGTGGATGGAAGTGTAATTAACATAGCGGCACCGATTGTCTTTGGGAGAATTATCCCTCTTACGGTAGGTGAGAATTACAATCTGTGTTTTTATACGGAGAAAGGACTTTATCGATGCAACTGCATGGTAATCAACAACCATAAGGATAATAAAACAATTATTACAGTTGTTCGAATCACTACTAACCTGGAAAAATACCAAAGAAGGCAATATTACCGTTTAGAATGTATCCATGATATCAATTATCGTTCGATTTCACTAGAAGAAGAGTTATTAGAGAAGAAGATGAGTTCAGAGAATTTTGAAACTCAGGAAGCGATTACAGAAGCAAGGAAAAAACTTGCTGAGTTTGACAGAGAGTGGATTTTTGCTTCAATTACTGATCTAAGTGGGGGAGGAGCAAGATTTAGTTCTGAGGTACTCCATAATTCAGGTGACAAGATAAGAATTAAGCTAGATTTTATAGTAGGAAAAGAATTGAAAAAGCTTGTATTAACCGCGAATATTATATCCAAGGCTCGAATTCCAGTCAGAGCTGGAATGTATGAATACAGAGTGGAATTTACCGATATAATGCAAAAAGATCGAGAAGCTTTAATAAAGTATATATTTGAACAGGAACGAAAACGTAGAAAAAATGATATAGGGCAGAATTGAAAACAGACAAGGCACATAGCTACGAGGTGGAGTTGAGATATTGACCACAATGGAGGAATGTATCAGATAATGACGAAAAATATTTTGATAATAGATGACTCTGCACTTATGAGAAGGGTGCTGTCTGATATAATAAATTCAGATAAGAGATTTAAGGTATCAGAAGTCGCAGTAAATGGTTTGGAAGGCTTAGAGCTTTTGCAAAGAAAAGGAAAGAAATTTGATGCTGTTCTACTTGATATTAATATGCCTAAGATGAACGGTATTGAATTACTGGAGGCTTTAAAGGAAAAAGGGATTAAGGCAACAGTAATCATAGTCAGTACCATTGCCAAAAAGGAAGCCAAAGAAACCATCAAGGCATTGGAGCTGGGTGCTTTTGATTTTGTAACCAAACCGGAAAGCTTCATGGAGGTGAAGAGTAACCATTTCTCGGACCGATTGTTAGACTGTCTTATTACAGCAACGAAGGCTGAAGAAAAAGTTGTTGGAACAACCTCTGTGAAGGAGGATAAAACAATAACTCGGGTCCTGGAGGAGCTTTCAGCAGTTAAGGAAGCAATTCACAAGAAGCCATCCGTTTCATTACCTCAGGGTGCGAAGAAGCTTGTTGCTCTTGCCTGTTCAACCGGAGGACCAAAGGCTCTTCATAGTGTTTTACCTTACCTGCCGGCTAATCTTGATGCAAGCATGTTGATAGTACAACATATGCCGAGCGGATTTACAAAATCATTGGCAGACAGGTTGAATGAGTTAAGTCCGTTGAAGGTAAAAGAAGCGGAGGATGGTGAAATACTGGCAAAAGGTACGGTATATATCGCAAAGGGCGGTTGCCAAATGCGCTTAAAAAGACTGGATGATCAGGCATATCGTATCGTAGTTTCACAGGAACCGGCAAGGCATGGGTTATTACCTTGTGCCGACATTATGTATGAATCTCTAGCAGATACCAATTTTGATCAGATCACCTGTGTAGTTCTTACAGGTATGGGTGGGGATGGTACTGCGGGCATCTCGATGCTTAGTAAAAAACAAAATATTTATGTGATTGCACAGAACGAAGAAACCAGTATTGTGTATGGAATGCCAAAGGTTATAAAGGATGCAGGACTTGTAGATGAGGTGGTTGCATTGAGTGATGTATCTGATGCCATCATAAAGAACGTGGGGGTGTACTAAATGGATGTAAGTCAATACCTAGAGATATTTATTGAAGAAACAAAAGAGCATTTACAGAATTTGAATCAACATTTATTAATTCTGGAACGAGAACCAGAAAATGAGGAAACAATTAATGAGATATTCCGTGCTGCCCATTCCCTGAAGGGTATGGCAGGTACCATGGGTTATAAGAGAATGCAAAGATTGACCCATGATATGGAGAATGTATTTTCAGAAATCAGAACCGGTAAGATGAAAGCTACCTCCTCATTAGTAGATATTTTATTTAAGGGTCTGGATGCATTGGAAACATACTTGAGTAATATTCAGTCGGAAGCCAATGAGGGGGAAGAGGATAATGAAGAGATTATCACTGCCCTGAATAATTTTCTTAATGAGGGATTAGGACAGATACCAGCTGCAAAGAGTGAGTCTTCGACAAAGGAAGAAAAGACACCGGCAGTGTCAAATATTACTGATGATAAGATGAAATTCATGAACGTAAAGCTGGAAGAGCATGAGAAAAAGGCTATCGTTAAAGCGGGAATGCTTGGTCTAAATGTCATAGGATTAACCGTCTATATTCAAGAATACTGTATGCTTAAGGGCGTCAGAGCATATATGGTAAATCGTACCTTGGAGGAGTTCGGTGAGATCATTAAGTTGAATCCGAGTGCTCAGGATCTAGAGGATGAGAAATATGAATTGGATTATTCCGTGTTTATTATAACTAAGGAAAGTCCTGAAAAGCTCATAAAAGTCGCTACCAACATATCTGAGGTAAAGGAAGTTGCAGCAGGATATATAAAGCTATCCGAAGATGAGGTGGCTAGCTTTACGACAATTCTTAAGCAGGATGAAGTGTCTGCTGCGCAGCCTAAGAAGACGGAGGTTGATTCAAGCTCCCTTAAGTCGGGTAATGCTCCTGCATCAAAGCAGGCAGCTAAGCCGGTTGCAAATCGTTCTGTTCGTGTTGATATTGATAAGCTGGATGTTCTGATGAATTTGGTAAGTGAGCTTATTATCGCTAAGAATGGCTTGATTTCAATCAGTAGTGATAAAGAGATAATGGCGGATAATGGCTTCCATGAGCAGATTGAATACTTAGAGAGAGTAACTACAAATCTTCATGAATCTGTTATGAAGACAAGAATGGTTCCGATTGAGAGTGTTGTTAACCGTTTCCCAAGAATGATCAGAGATCTATCCAAGAAGCTTGATAAGGAAATGGAATTATATATGACCGGTGAAGAGACGGAGCTTGACCGTACGGTTATTGATGAGATAGGTGATCCTTTGATGCATCTTCTTCGTAATGCAGCTGACCATGGTCTGGAGAGCAATGCCCAGAGGCAACAGAACGGAAAAAATCCCACGGGTTCCATTTACCTGGATGCATATCAGGATGGTAACAACGTAGTGATTGAGGTTAGGGATGATGGTGGTGGTATCAATACAGAGAAGATTAAGAAAAAAGCACTGGAAAGAGGTACTATCTCTGAGGAACAGGCACAGAGAATGACCGAAAAGGATATCATTGATATTCTGTTCCAACCAAGCTTCTCGACAGCGGAGCAGGTTACAGACGTTTCCGGCCGTGGTGTAGGTCTTGATGTTGTTAAGACGAAGATTGAAGCACTTGGTGGTGAGATTGAAGCGAAAACGAAGCTTGGTGAAGGTTCTAATTTCATCATCCGCTTACCGTTGACCCTTGCCATTATTCAATCACTTATGGTTATTATCGGTGATGAGAAATATGCACTTCCCCTTGGCAGTATTCAGACAGTAGAGGATATTCCTGTAGCAGAGATCAAGACAGTTCAGGGTAAGGAAGTAATCAATTTAAGAGGCAATGTGGTTCCGATTATTCGATTAGGAAATATCCTGAATTGTAAGAAAAGGGATACAGAACCAGAGGAATTACTGGTGGTTATTGTTAAGAAGGGTGAGAGACTTGCCGGAATGGTAGTCGATGAATTAATCGGTCAACAGGAAATTGTTATCAAGTCAATCGGTAAGTATATCAGGAGCCATAAGATTATCAGTGGTGCGACCATCCTTGGTAATGGCGAAGTAGCATTAATTCTTGATGTCAATTCTTTAGTATAGGGGGTCCGTAGATATGGCAGCTGATACAAAACAATTTATAATTGCATATCTTAATAAGAGTCAATATGGTATCGATATTAATTACATAGATAATATTATTGTTATGCAGAATATAACTAGAATTCCTAAATCACAGAAATTTTTTAGGGGTGTAATAAACCTAAGAGGTGAGATTGTTCCTGTTATGAGTCTTAGTAATAGACTAGGGGTTGAAGAGGCACTTTATACTTCGAAATCAAGAATTATTATTGTGCGTCCAGAGAACGGTGCTGCACCGGTAGGTTTAGTGGTTGATGAAGTAAAAGAGGTTATTACGTTGGAACACAATTCAATAGAAAAGATGAATTACGATGATAAGGATGAAAAAGCAAACTATAGTATTGGAATAGGAAAGTATGGTAATGAGTTGGTTAACCTTCTTAATGTTCCCGCTATCGTAATTGAGAAAGAGAATAATGTGAATTGAAAGGCATAATTCCCATGGGAAGAACTACGAAGTTTGCCCACCCGCGCAAACTCCTTGTTCTTCCAGGTTTTGAATTGAAGATGCAGGACAATGAATGTGAATTGAAAAGCATAATTCCTAAAGCGATTTTTATTCGCTTAGGAAGAACTACGGTAGGAATTTCACAGCGAAATTCCTACTGGTTGCCCAAAAATATGTGAGCGAGGTGCAGTGGCGGTGTCCCATTTGGATTTAAATCAGCTAGATAATATGCAGTACGATGTACTGCGCGAAATAGGGAACATTGGTGCAGGCAATGCTACAACTGCACTATCCCAGATGATTAACTCGAAAATAGATATGAAGGTACCCAAGGTAGACTTGTTGGAATTTAAGGAGCTCTCCGACATAGTCGGTGGCGCCGAGAATCTGGTAGTAGGTATCTTATTTACGCTGGAAGGTCAAATTGAAGGCATGATGATGTTTATGATGGATATGGCTGCTTCCAGACATCTGGTTAATTCCCTGATGGGAGATCCGGGCAATGAAGCTATGGATTTTAATGAGATGGAGCTATCTGCTTTAAATGAAATAGGCAATATTATAGCAGGTGCATATCTTTCTTCACTATCAACCTTAACAAATATTCTAATAACTGCCAGTGTTCCATATATGGCAATTGACATGGCAGGTGCTATTTTAAGTGTACCTGCTATTGAGTTCGGAAAAATCGGAGATAAGGCATTACTAATTGAAACAGAATTTATTGACGATGATAAGGCGGTAAATGGATATTTCATATTAATACCGACCATAAATTCATATGGAGAAATTCTAGCTTCATTAGGATTATAAGGTGAGTACATGAACGAAATGATAAAAGTAGGGATGGCGGATTTAAATGTATGTGTCTCACCCGATGCAATAACTACATTAGGATTAGGGTCCTGTGTTGGAATTGTGCTTTATGATCCGATAAAGCGGATTGCCGGTATGGTACATATTATGCTGCCTGATAGTACTAAGATACTTAATAACCAGAATAAAGCAAAATTTGCAGATACAGGCATTGACTTATTGATAAAGCGGATGACGGATATCGGAGCTGACCGAAAGGTATTGATTGCTAAAATAGCTGGTGGAGCTCAGATGTTTGCTTTTAGTAATAACAGTGACATGATGAGAATTGGTGAACGTAATGTAGAAGCAACGAAGCTTAAACTAGCCCAGCTGGGGATTAGCATCCGAGCAGAGGATACAGGAGCCAATTATGGGCGAACAATTGAGTTTTATCCGGAAAACGGTTCGCTTCTAATTAAATCGGTAGGAAAAGAACGTAAAATTTTATAATAGAATTGTGGGTGATCGGATGAGGGAGAGGTATATTCCGGCTCTTGTTATGCTGTTAGCTGGTGCTATCACCAGTGTTCTTAATATTGTGAATAAGATAGTAGTGGAAGATGGCTTAAAAAGATTGCTCCTTGTATTGGTAATATTCTATTTTGTGGGTTTAATCATTAAAGCAATCATAGTTAGGACCGTTATCAACGCCCCGAAGAAGGGTGAGGATATCCTTGAAGAAGAGGTTGAAAGTACTGGCGAGGAAGCAAAGCAGGGTGACACATCACCTGACAGTATGAAGAAATAGCTTCTGCATGAAACTTAAGAATTGTTATCGGAGGTACTATGAACGCTGAAGGTAAACAAAAGCTTTGGGAGGATTATGCTAAAAAAAAGACTCCCGAGCTGCAGGAAAAAATCATAATTGAATATGCTGCTTTAGTAAAACTGGTAGCAGGCCGGCTCAGCATGTATCTTGGATATAATGTGGAATATGATGATTTAGTCGGCTATGGTACCTTTGGTCTCATTGATGCGGTTGATAAATTTGATTTCACAAAGGGAGTCAAGTTTGAGACATATGCATCGCTTCGAATAAGAGGGGCCATTCTTGATCAAATACGTAAAATGGACTGGATTCCCAGGAGCATAAGGCAAAAACAGAGGAAGATCGATATGGCTTATCAAAGCCTTGAACAAAAATATGGGCGCTCAGCCAGCGATGATGAGATCGCTACAGAATTAGAAATATCGGTAGATGAACTCGAGAATTGGCAAAATCAGACAAAGATAACTAATATTATATCCTTAGATGAGTTTATGGAACAGGGAGCCGAAGCAAAGGTAGAGCAGAGTCTAACTGCAGATTTTGATCAACCCGATAGAATAGTTGAAAAGCAGGAATTAAAAGAAATGCTAGTGAAAACCTTAGAGACTTTAACGGAAAAGGAACAGAAGGTTATTGTGCTCTATTATTATGAAGAATTAACTTTAAAGGAAATTAGTAGGATTCTCGAAGTATCAGAATCTCGCATTTCCCAATTACATACAAAAGCATTACAGAAGATGAAGCTACGACTTGGAAGTAATATTGAAGTATTTACTAATTTTTAATACATACTTTATTATCGATTGAACCTCAGGGGGAAGGTATAAAATTAGGAGGAGAAGGATGAGTAGTAGAAATGGTTACTTTCAAATTGTAATTAAACAAGACGGTACATATCTAAAAATATTCGATGCAGAACAAGGTGGAGAGCCGGTATTCTATGAGGAAATTAGTAATTATCTTAGTGATCGAAAGATTTTTGATTATGATAAGGTGGCAATTGGAAGAGCTTTGACAGCACTACAGGGGTCGGCAGAGGTTAAGATATCCAGTTATCCGGTAAATACCATTGATGAGATAATTAAGGTAGAAGTTGCCGAGGATCGAATGCTTGCAAAAGCCAGATTATATCCGCCGTCCAATAACGGTCATCTTCTTATGAAGGATGAGATTATCGCTTCATTGGTAAAGGCCGGTGTAAAATATGGACTAGACGAGAATTGCATAATGGAATTCTTAAAGGATAGAAAATATTGCACTGATTACATATTTGCAAAGGCAACACTACCGACTCAAGGTCGTGATGCTGAGATAACCTATCACTTTAATGTTGACCTGACGTTAAAGCCTAAGAGAAATGAGGATGGTTCTGTAGATTTCCATCAGCTTGATATGATAAGCCATTGTAATAAGGATCAGCTGTTAGCTACCCTAACTCCTATGGATCAGGGAAAACCAGGAATTGATGTATGCGGAATCATAATTCGGCCCAATAAGGTGAATAATCGAGTCCTTAGACACGGTAATAAGGTGTATGTATCAGAGGACGGACTTCGTATGTATTCTTCGGTAGATGGGCATGTCAGTCTGGTAGATAATCGTGTATTTGTATCTGATACTTATGAGGTTCCTGCGGATGTTGATGCTTCCACCGGTGATATCGAATATGAGGGAAATGTTGTTGTACGGGGTAATGTTATCACTGGCTTTTCCGTACGTGCCAAAGGAGATATTGAGGTCAATGGTGTTGTTGAAGGAGCCTATATCGAAGCTGGGGGACAAATTGTCTTAAAGCGCGGTATGCAAGGTATGAATAAAGGAATATTAAAAGCACAAGGAAATATCATTACGAAATTCATAGAAAATGCCGAAGTAATAGCAGGAGGATATGTATCTACAGAGTCAATCCTTCATAGCAAGGTGTCTGCGAAAGGAGATATCATCGTCGGAGGAAAGCGTGGTTTCGTAACCGGTGGAGAGATTCGCTCCGGTACTATGATAGCGGTGAAGACAGCAGGATCACAGATGGGTACAGCGACTCTCTTAGAGGTTGGTATTGACCCTAGATTACTGGAAGAGTTTCGTGAGCTGGAGAAAAAGATTGCTACAATGTTGGCTGATAAAGAGCGCTTAGCTCAGGCTCTCATTATGTTCCGGAAAAAAATCGCTGCCGGAACACAGATGACAGAAGAAAAGATAGAATACCTAAAGCAAGTAACACAGAATAATATCCTGCTCGAGGCGCAGATTAAAGAGTCTAGAAGACGCTATGAAGAATTAAAAATTGATGTAGAGAACAATTCTTCGGGATCAATTAAGGTCTCGGAAATTGTCTATCCAGGAACTAAGATGGTCATATCCAATGTGATCCATTATGTTCGGTCTGAAACACATCATAGTAAATTTATTAGGGACAGAGCTGATATAAAAGTGCTTCCTCTGATGTAATTGTCCGAACATGGAATAGATAGCGGTACACTATAAGATTATAGGTACAGCAGCTTATCGCGTTAAAAATCAGGGGAGGGAATTACTATGCCGGTAGGACCTATTGAAGTGGTCAGAGCACAGGAAGCAACACAGATCAGACATATGGATACCCAGAGAGCACAGCACGCTCAGGAACAGATTAGTCGTAACTTTCAGAATATGGTACGGGAAGAACATAGCAAACCGATAGAGACTACAAAAGCTGATAATACCGAATATCGCTATGATGCTAAGGAAAAGGGAAATAATCGGTATAAGGACTCTGAAGGAAAGCAACGTAAGAAGGAAAATAGCAAAAGTGACTCTAAGAATGATACGAAAACACCTAAAAGCGGTGGTATTGATATCCTGATATAAAACACATTAGGAGTAATTAGCGAATGAACCCGATAGAAATAACACTAATAATTATAGGAATTATTGTCATCATCGTCAGCTGTGTTATTGTTGATCGATCTCAGAATCTACAGAAGCAGATGACCGGTAAGTCCCTGTCCTCTTTAGAGGATAAACTGAGTGAAGATGACCAAAGGCAATTGATGGACAAGATGAAGGAACTTCTGGCAGAGGTCCGTGAGGAGGCCATCCTAATGACGGATGATACTTTAAGTAAGATTTCAAATGAAAAAATAATGGCTGTTAATGAATTCTCAGATCAGATCATGGAAAAGATTAAGCGTAACCATGAAGAAGTCGTTTTCCTTTATAATATGTTGAATGATAAGGAAAAGGAATTGAAATTAACAGTTCGGGAAATAGACTCTTTGAAAAAAAATGTCCAGGATATACTGAACATGAAAGCAGAAGGGGAGAAGCTGCAGCCTGTAAAGAACGTGAAGACACAGTCAGCAGCGAAAACACATGGTCAAGCCCACTCATTACAAATTGAAAAGCCGGACAAACCGACTACTCGTACAATGGATGCATCTTCAGAACTTTCCACAGTTAGTGGTCCGAACTCGAATAATAATTCGCAGATACTGGCCCTATATGCCAAGGGAAGAACAGTAGTAGAGATATCTAAGCTATTAGGTCTTGGGCAAGGAGAAGTAAAGCTGGTTATCGATTTGTATAAGGAAAAGAAGTAATGCGAAAGGCTTGGTGTGAAACCTATGAAACTAAAATATTATATGAGAGGATTGGGAGTCGGGATTGTTCTCACAACTTTGATATTAGCGATAGTGAATCCTAAGGAAAAGCTGACTGATACGGAAATAAAAGAGCGAGCGAAGGCTCTTGGAATGGTAGAGGAAACAGAGGAAGAGGATAAAGCCTTAAGTGAGATACTGGAAAATATCAAACCAACAATCAATCCATCAGCTGCGCCTACAATAGCACCGGAGCCGACCTCTTTGCCGGAGCCTACGTTAACTCCGACACCAACACCACAGCCAACGCCTACACCAGCAGTTGAGATACCGGAGAATGAAAAAAGAGATGGCGAGAATATCGGTGAATTGGTAACCTTCACAATAAAGTCGGGAATGTCTTCCGGAAAAGTTGCTGACATGCTCGTAGAAAAGGGGCTAATAAAAGATTCTAAAGAATTTAATCAGTTTATTGTAAAAGAAGGAAAGGCAAGCGTTATTCGAGTGGGAACCTATACCTTACCAAAGGGCGTAAGCTATGATGAAATAGTAGCAAAGATTACTTCGGAATAAATGATTACGAGCCATCAGGAACCAAATTTGGTTATAATGGCTCGATTTTTCATATTCTAAACCAGAAAAGTGGGTAGGATAAACAAGAAAAGAAGGTTGAATAAAAAAGTACTTGTCATCCAGATAATGTTATGTTATAATTTCGTAGTCAAATTACACGCGTATGGATTCCATAACAAGGTGCCTTAAAATCTTAGGGTCTGTTAAGAATATGATATATGCGGAAGAAAACAACCAAATGGAGGTATATTATGAGCGTTATTTCAATGAAACAGTTATTGGAAGCAGGTGTACATTTCGGACACCAAACAAGAAGATGGAACCCTAAAATGGCAGAGTACATCTACACAGAAAGAAATGGTATCTATATCATCGACTTACAGAAGTCTGTAGGCAAGGTTGATGAGGCTTACACAGCAATTAAGAATGTTGTTGCAGAAGGCGGTTCTATTCTTTTTGTTGGTACAAAGAAGCAGGCACAGGATGCGGTTAAGTCTGAAGCTGAGCGTTGTAGCATGTACTTTGTAAATGAAAGATGGTTAGGCGGTATGTTAACTAACTTCAAGACCATCAGAAGCAGAATTGAAAGATTAAGAGAAATCGAGAGAATGTCTGAGGATGGTACCTTCAGTGTTCTTCCTAAAAAAGAAGTTATCGAGCTCAAGAAAGAATGGGAAAAGCTTGAGAAAAATCTTGGTGGTATTAAAAATATGAAGAAGATCCCGGATGCTATCTTTGTAGTAGATCCTAAGAAGGAAAGAATCTGTATCCAGGAAGCTCATACCCTTGGTATTCCGTTGATCGGTATTGCAGATACAAACTGCGATCCTGAAGAATTAGATTATGTAATTCCTGGTAATGATGATGCGATCAGAGCGGTTAAGCTTATCGTATCTAAGATGGCAGATGCTGTTATCGAAGCAAACCAAGGTGTTCAGTTAACTGACTCATCCAGTGATGATGTAGAAGTTGATATGGAAGACGTTGTTACCGAATAATATCCAGGATAGCAGATTAGTAGATAAAGCTTAATACATCTATAAAGCTCAGATAATATATCAAGCTTCCTTGTATATATGAGATGAGCTTTATAGAATTAAATATATCAAGCCACCGTGTATATGAGACCGGAGCTTTATAGAAGCAAATGGATTAAGCTTGCTTGCCTATATGATATGAACTTTATAGATAAATGTGAGCAATAGGATATGGTCCTTCTGCTCTCAATCTGCGTAATTCTCATATAATAAGAATTAATTCTTTAATAAAATGGAGGAATATACGATGGAAGTTACCGCTAGTATGGTAAAAGATTTAAGAGAAATGACCGGTGCCGGAATGATGGATTGCAAGAAGGCTCTTGCAGCTACTGACGGTGATATGGATAAAGCAGTTGAGTTTTTGAGAGAAAAGGGACTTGCTGCAGCTGAGAAAAAGGCTGGTAGAATTGCAGCAGAAGGTATCGTTGATACTTGTGTTCTTGCTGATGGCAAGGTTGCATCTATCGTTGAGGTAAACAGCGAGACAGACTTTGTAGCAAAGAATGAGAAGTTTAGAGATTTTGTTGCAGCAGTAGCTAAGCAAGCGGCTGAGACAACTACTACTGATCTTGATACTTTCCTGACTGAGAAGTGGGCACTTGATACCTCTAAGACTGTTAAGGAAGAGTTATCTTCCATGATCGCTATTATCGGTGAGAATATGAATATTAGAAGATTCGAGAGAGTAAATGCTGAGAATGGTTTTGTTGTGTCTTACATCCATGGCGGCGGAAGAATCGGTATTCTTGTAGATGTTAATTGTACTGTAAACAATGAAGAGGTTCAGGAAGCAGCAAAGAATGTAGCAATGCAGATCGCTGCATTATCTCCGAAGTATGTTGATCAGTCAGAGATCTCTGCTGATTTTATTGCTCATGAGAAAAATATTCTTAAAGCTCAGATCATGAACGATCCCGCTAATTCCAAGAAGCCTGAGAATATCATCGAGAAGATGTTAGAAGGTCGTCTTAACAAGGAATTAAAGGAATTCTGTCTTGTTGATCAGGTTTATGTTAAGGACAGTGATTTATCTGTTGGACAGTATCTTGCTAACGTATCCAAACAGGTTGGCGCTCCTATGACAATTAAGAGATTCGTTCGTTTTGAAACAGGCGAAGGTCTTGAGAAAAAGAGTGAAAACTTCGCAGAGGAAGTAGCTAAGCAGATGGGACAGTAAGGCTAATTCATGACAACACAATTTCTCGCGTAGCGTGAAATTTGTTGTATAGCATAATATAATAATGACTTTATAGGAGGCTCAAAAAGCCTGTAACCATGGCATGTATGCGGTTTGCAGGATTTTGGGCCTCTTTGATATTTATTTGAAAACCTCGTAAATCCTCGTGAAACAATATGGAAACTCTATTTGCGTACAGCAATCTTTAGCGAAGCAATTAAACAAATAAGAATTGCTATCAATAGTTCTAACCCACTGAGTTGCCTGTTTACTGATCGAGCCACTTGATGGGTATTTTTTATTTACAATAATGTAGAAATTTTTATATTAACCTCATTTTGGAGAGGATATTATGATGCTTCTTATTAGCTCTTATGTTTGATACGAGAGCCTCTAGCATAATAGGTGAGAAATGTTATATATGATAAAAAATGTAATTAACAATGTGATTGAATAGATTTGGATAATAGAAAGTCTGGAAATTGTAGTAAATAAGCAGTATTGTAGATTTTACTATACGATTTTTAGAATTTGCGATTGGCATTGATGTTGGCGGTACTAATACAAAAGCGGTAGCTATCGATAATGTAACGAATGAAATTGTAGGAAAAGGGTAAAGATAAGCTAGAAGCTTCTAATGGACTTATGTATGTAGTTAGTGCTGATATTAATAATAAATATCAGATAAGAGTAATTGATAAAAAAGGATTTATTAAAATACAGCGTACTAATAGCAGTAGTTGTACACCAGACCGTGAACAGTATATTGAAAATTATATACAGACACTTGATAATTTGGGTAAAGAAGATCAGGAATGAAAAATACAAGGGTGATATTAAATGTGGTAACAATAGCCATAAAATACCACCTTTATACAAATGAAAGTTGTGCAATATATACAAAAAAAGCCGTAGTTTTTTGTCGAGTTTCGGTATGGAAAAACTGATATATCAGTGCTAATATATCAGTGCAAGGTGCTTTTCTATGACAAATAAAAATATTTAAGAAGAGAATGAGAGGATAAGACAATATGGATATGACATTGCGTTGGTTTGGTACAGGATATGATTCTGTAACATTAGAGCAGATTCGTCAGGTGCCGGGAGTAAAAGGAGTAGTTACAACACTTTATGGTACACAACCAGGTGAAGTGTGGAGCATTGAAGATATTAGAAAAATAAAAAAAGAAGTCGAAGATGCAGGACTTGTTATTAGTGGAATCGAAAGTGTAAATATTCATGATTCTATTAAAGTAGGTACACCAGACCGTGAACAGTACATTGAAAATTATATACAGACACTTGAAAATTTGGGTAAAGAAGATATTCACATGGTATGCTATAACTTCATGCCCGTATTTGACTGGACAAGAAGTGACCTTGCGAAGCTTCGTCCAGATGGTTCAACAGTTCTTGCCTATGATCAGGAAATTATTTCACAGATTGATCCTTTTGCGATGTTTGAAGGTATGGATAAGAAGTCAAACGGATTTGTATTACCGGGATGGGAACCGGAACGTATGGCTCGCATAAAAGAGCTATTTGAAATGTACAAGGATGTAGATGAAGAAAAATTGTTCCAGAATTTAGTATATTTCCTGGAACGTATTATGCCTGTATGCGATAAATATGATATTAATATGGCAATACATCCGGATGATCCGGCATGGCCTGTATTTGACCTTCCCAGAATTATTACTGGAAAAGAAAAAGTCCTCAGACTGATGAATGCTGTTGATAATGTACATAATGGTGTTACTTTATGTACAGGTTCCCTTGGATCGAATCCTAAGAATGATATTGTCGATATCATTCATTCATTGAAAGGAAGAATTCATTTTGCACATGTAAGAAACCTACAGTACAATAGCCCAGGTAATTTCCAAGAAGCAGCTCATCTTTCATCTGATGGAAACATTGATATGTTTGCAATTATGAAAGCACTTTATGACATGGGATTTAATGGAATTATACGTCCTGACCATGGAAGAGCAATCTGGGGCGAAGTATCCATGCCTGGATATGGATTATATGACAGAGCTCTTGGGGCATGTTATCTAAATGGACTTTGGGAAAGTATTGAAAAGTTTGATAGATTATAATAATATAATATATATATAATTTATTATACTGGATCAAAAGCCGGAAGGTGATATTTTGAAACAATATGTTGGTATGTAAGCGAGCTTACTACAACAATATATTGTCTCAAAATTAGTGTTACGAACCTTTTGACACCAACATCAATGGATAAAGTTATATAAATATTAACATATAAGTTGGGTAATATATGAATGAGGACTTATTAAAAAGAATAGTTGATGAAGATAAACCTAAGGTTGCAAGTGCTAATGTATATGATAATCTTTACAGGGAAATTATTGAACTTATGCTTAAACCAGGTTCAATCATAAGTATTAAAGATATGTGTGAGCATTTTAATACGGGGCGTTCTCCTATGCGTGACGCCCTGATAAAGCTAGAACAAGAAGGACTTATTACATCACTACCTCAAAGAGGAATCATGATATCCAAAATTGATTTCTCACGTGTTGAGCAGGAGCTTTTTATGCGTGTGTGCGTTGAAGAACGTGTCATGGATGAATTTATTAAGATATATAAACCGGAAGATATTGTACAGCTTGAGAAATTTCTTGCAATGCAAATTGAAGCGATCAAGGAGAAAGACTATCGCCGGTTGATTGAAATGGATGATAAGTTTCATAATGTATTCTATGATGCGACGAATAAACTTTTCTGCGTAAAAACAATACAGCAGGTATCAGGTCATTACAAACGATTTCGTCTACTTACAATGATTGATGAAATAATTGCAGAAGATGTAATAGAGCAACATAGGCAAATAATAGATTCAATTAAAGAAAAAGATACAAAAAAAATGTATAAGGTTCTGAAAAAACACTTTTCCAAAATACACGAGGAAGAGATTGCTTTGTGTAAAAAATATCCTTATTTATTTACGGATGGCGGTAACTGGGGAAAGGAAGAAAAATATTGGAGTGAAGATTTCCTTGTAACAATTATGTAAATGAAAGCGGTGACAATATATGAAATTGAATGATAAAGAACTTTTGGATAAGGAACAATGGGAAAAAGCAGGTATCAATCTATTTGATTTCGATCGTCAAAAAATGTGTAGTCATACAAAAGAAGAACCTGTATGGATTCATTTTGGAGCAGGTAATATTTTTCGCGCCTTTCCAGCTGCGTTGCAGCAGAGGTTACTAAACGAGGGTCTTGCTAGTCAGGGAATCATTGCAGTTGATGGTTATGATTCTGAAATAATAGAGTTGATGTACAGAACGCATGATAATCTCAATCTTTTAGTTACTCTAAAATCAAATGGATCGATTGAAAAAACTGTAATCGGAAGTATTGCAGAATCACTCATTTTGGATAGTAAAATTGAAACGGAATATTCAAGGCTCAAAGAAATATTCAGAAGTAGAAGCTTGCAGATGGTCAGTCTTACAATAACGGAAAAGGGTTATAGCCTAGTAAATGCGAATGGAGAATTTCTTCCTGTAGTAATGGATGATTTTGAAAAAGGACCTAATTCCCCTGATAGTTATATTGGTAAACTTACTGCGCTTTGCTATGAAAGATACTTGAGTGGCGCTTTTCCAATTGCACTTGTAAGTATGGATAACTGTTCACACAACGGAAGTAAACTCTATGATGCTGTTCATGCATTTGCAGTTAAATGGATTGAAAATGGACTAGTGGATGTTGGATTTAAGGATTATATTGAAAATTCTGATAAGGTATCATTTCCGTGGAGTATGATCGATAAAATAACTCCTCGTCCTGATGACAGTGTTAAGAAAATGCTGGCTGAAGTAGGATTTGAAGATACCGAAGGAATTGTGACATCAAAGAATACCTATGTTTCTCCTTTTGTAAATGCAGAAGAGGCACAGTATCTTGTAATAGAAGATAAATTTCCAAATGGCCGTCCAGCACTGGATAAAGCCGGAGTAATATTTACGGATCGTGAGACAGTGGATAAGGTTGAAAAGATGAAGGTATGTACTTGTTTGAATCCACTACATACAGCATTGGCTGTGTTTGGGTGTCTTCTAGGATATACTAAGATAAGCGATGAGATGAAGGATAAAGAGCTTGTTGAGCTTGTAAAAACAATAGGATATAAAGAAGGTCTTCCTGTAGTTGTGGATCCAGGGATCATATCACCAAAAGCATTCATAGATGAAGTGCTTAATGTCCGTATTCCAAATCCATTTATGCCTGATACACCACAACGTATAGCGTGTGATACATCACAAAAGATTCCAATCAGATTTGGAGAAACAATTAAATCATACATGGCAAGTGAAACACTCGATGTAAAGGAACTGAAGTTTATTCCTCTTGTACTTGCAGGATGGTGCCGTTATCTTATGGGTGTAGATGATGAAGGCAACAGATTTGATGTAAGTCCTGATCCTATGTATGATGTTTTAAAGGAAAAGATTTCAGGAATTGAATTAGGACAAAAAGGTCCATTCCACGATATTTTAAACCCTATACTTAGCGATAAAAAGATATTTGCGGTTGATTTATATGAGGCGGGTCTTGGAGATGTTGTAGAAACTCACTTTACAGAATTAGTTGCAGGACCTGGAGCCGTACGTGCTACATTAAAAATGCTTCTTGCTGAGTAGAAATTACAGACGCCAATTAATTAATTATAAAATATACAGACAAATGAAATTGATACAGTATATGTTATTTTTGGATATAACTAAAAATGATATATACTGTATTATTTTTTTATAAAAATAGCTCCTTATCAAGTTTAAAACAATAAAAAAATACAGTAAGAAATTTATAAAAATGAAAAAACAGTTTTATTCAATGTAATAACTTAGTGAAGGAGGAGACTAGAAGATTAGTTTTTCTTCATTTGAATAGTAAAAATCTGTATCTAAATGATGAATTTGATGCTTTAGATACGCATCTTGAAGAGAAAAGTACGATTGAAGCACTATGCATTCAGCTTATGTTCCAGCTTGGTGTTCGTATTGGAGAAGGTGTAGCTCTAAAATTCTCTGATATCGAGTATGGAAAGATAGCAATTCAAAGAATGGAAGAAAAGGTTCTTGTCTTTGACGGAAAGAACGTTAAGAGATCTTCTCAGGCCTTAGCTGGCTACTGGAGCGAAAAGTAATGGTTCGCTCTAACTAGATAGTACTTAAAGAGTACTTTATCGGATAAAAATATGCCTGCTCTTACGTATTTCGCAGAGAGTAGGCATATTCATTTACGCGAAGGCAAAGTGAAGTAATAACAAAGCATAGCTTTGCTATTACGAACGCGCCCGCGATAACCGGAGAAACTCGCGAAGCGTGTTTCTTCCGGTTTGATGATCATAAGCAGATATAAAGAAACTTTTATTCTTTATTTCACCTCTTCACTTTTTAAGATATATTCTTCGATTGCGGCAGATACTATTTTTGATACCCGAACTGCCTCTACGACAGTTTTTGCACCGGTTACTACATCTCCGGAAGCGAACACTCCATCTCTGGTCGTCCTGCCACATTCATCGGTTACTAACAGTCCGCGATTATTAATATCAATACCTTTCGAGTTATTAACAATGTTTCTTCTAGGATTTTGGCCAATTGCTATAATGACAGAATCACATTCGTAAATAGCCTCGGAGTCTTGGATGATTTCTATGATTTCCTTACCATGTTCATCCTGACCGATCACTTGGGTCATGTTGTATTTTACACCTTGATCTACTATTTCAAGCGGAGCCTGATAAAAGTGAAATTTTACACCGTCAAGTTTTGCATATTCAACTTCTGTTTTTTCTGCTTCTATACTAGAAGGCCCTTTTCGGTACATGATTGATACTTCACGGGAACCATTTCGCAGTGCAGTTCTAGCAACATCCATTGCAACATTACCGGCACCAATCACACATACCCTGTTGCCGAGACGATATACCTCAGGACTTTTCAAATAATCAATAGCATAGTGAACATGTCCCAAAGTCTCGCCCTTGATCTTAATAATTTTCGGATTCCATACACCGGTTCCGATGAAAATAGCCTTATACCCATCACGGAATAAATCATCAACAGTAATTGTTGGACCAATTAATGTATTCGGACGAATCTTCACACCAATTTCAATTAATTTATCTTTAAGCTTATCTAATATAGCTTTAGGAAGACGAAATTCCGGAATTCCGTAGCGCATGACACCACCAATCTTGTCATGAGCTTCGAATATGGTGATATCATAGCCCTTTGAGGCAAGAAGAATTGCAATTGTTATTCCGGCAGGACCGGAGCCAACGATTGCTACTTTTTTATTTAAATTTTTAGTTGTTGTTATATCAACATAATTAAGATAGTATTCAGAAATGTAGTTTTCCACCATTCCGACTTTGATAGGATCTCCTTTTTTGCCAAGAACGCAAGAACCTTCGCATTGTTTTTCATGTGGGCATACAAGCGAGCATACCACAGAGAGCGGATTATTGTTAAAAAGCGTCTCACCCGCATCAACAATATTTCCGTCCAGTAATAATCTGACTACTTCATTAAACGGAGTATTAACCGGGCAACCTGCTTTACATAAGGGCTTTTTACACTGTAAGCATCTCTTGGCTTCTGATATAACGATATCTGACAATGTACACTACTCCCTTCCTATTGAATAAATGGCTTTTTATGGATGCTTTGTAATAGCCCATTATAACGTTCTTATTTTATTATCTTATTGGAGAAGATTTTAATTAAACTTAAAATAATTTAATGCATTGTAATATGAGATGTTAGATACAATCTCTCCAAGTATTTCATAATCCTCTGGATACTCACCATTCTCAACCCAGGTTCCCAATAGGTTACATAGAATTCTACGGAAATATTCATGTCTAGGGTAGGATAAAAAGCTTCTGGAATCGGTAAGCATCCCTACAAAGCCTGCAAGATATCCATTGCTTGCTAAGGAAACCAATTGTTCTGTCATTCCAGTCTTATGATCATTGAACCACCAAGCGCTTCCATGCTGTATCTTACCCATTGCAGAGGAATCCTGGAAGCATCCGATGATTGTATCAATCGCCGCATTATCAGAAGGATTCAAATTGTAAATAATGGTTTTTGGTAATTTGCCCTCGGTATTTAGAGCATTTAATAAATCTGCCATCTGATCGGAAGGAGCAAAGTTGTTAATGCAATCATATCCTGTATCAGGACCAAGTTTTCCGAAAGCAGGAGTATTATTGTTACGTTTGCAACCGTAATGAAGCTGCATTGTCCAGTCTAAATCAGAGTAGGTCTTACCCATGAATAAGAGGAAAGCGGTCTTAAATTGAAGTACTTCCGTGATGGATAAAGGTTCATTGTTAAGACGCTTTTGGAAGATTCTGTCCACTTCCTTCTCAGAAGCAGGATAGTACATAATGTAATCAAGAGCGTGATCGGATATCCTGCAATTATGATCATGGAAGAAGAGGATACGTTTGAATAATGCTTCCTTTAACTGTTCATAATTGTCGATGGATATGCCTGATAGATCGCTTAATTTATGAAGATAATCAAGAAACTCATCCTTCTCGATATTCATAGCTTTATCGGGACGCCAGGCTGGAAGAACCTGTACATCGAAGGTTGGGTCAGCGGCTATTTGTTCGTGCCATTCCAAGCTGTCGATAGGATCATCGGTTGTGCAGATATGTGTTACCTTTGACATTTTTATGATATTACGGGCACTCATGGATGGATCAGCTAGTTTTGCATTACATAGGTTCCATACTTCATCAGCTGTTTTGCTGTTAAGGACACCATAATATCCAAAATAACGCTGAAGCTCTAGATGACTCCAATGATATAAAGGGTTACCGATACATTTGGATAAGGTTTCAGCCCATTTTACGAATTTTTCTTTATCTGGGGCATCTCCAGTGATGTAGTACTCGTCAATACCCTTGGATCTCATAAGACGCCATTTGTAATGGTCGCCACCCAGCCATACCTGTGTGATATTATCAAATCTACGGTCAGTTGCTATTTCCATAGGATTAATGTGACAGTGGTAATCGATAATCGGAAGTTTATCTGCGTAGTCATGAAATAAGGTCTTAGCGGTGTCGCTTAATAAAAGAAAATCCTTGTCTAAAAATTGTTTCATAAAATCTCCTTCCCGCCGCTATGCGGCAAAATATTATATCAGAAACGAGTAGTGCCTCGTTTTATGATCTCTGCGGAAAATACTGTTTTAAGTGGAACCTCCTGTCCTTTAAATACGCCCATCAAGGTAGCTATGCTATTACTGCATAATGATTCTAACTTATTATCAATGGAGCTTAATTCCGGATCACTGCATTGTGAAAGGATAGAGTTGTTATAACCAATAATCGATAACTGCTCGGGAACCGCCAGCCTGTTCTCCTTAGCAAACTTTAAAGCGCATATGGCTAAGCTGTCATCCGCAGTCACGATAGCATCAAATGTAAGCCCTTTCTTATATAATGCAGTTAAATGGTTTTTAACATCAACAATATTTCCTTGAATATATTGTATGAGCTCCTCTTGCTTCTTTGATTCTGAATCAGCCTCAATTGCCGCAAGATATCCGAATAATTTCTTGTTACCACTGTATGACTTTGCATTATATAGGTAGAGGATATTCTTGCAACCGCTGCTTTGTAAGGCCCTCGTAGCTTCGTAAACGACATAATAGTCATCGCACAAGGTGCAGTAGATGTTTTCACCACCCAAGGTACCATTTATGATCATGATAGGAACTGATTTTGAAGCTTCCTTGATATAATTATTTTTACTGTCATCAGCTTCAACGAAATTAGAACCAACGAGTATAATTGCATCAGTTCTTTTAGAGAGAAGTAAGTTGATGTATTTCTCTTTGTCTTCCAACTCAAAACCGGTACAACATAAGATAGCATCATAATTATTACGGCGAAGCTCTTGTTCAATGTAGAAAATAGCGCTTGCGATATATGGATCAGAAGAGTCTGCACACATAATTCCCACGGTCTTCATGGTATTAAGCCCCAATCCGCGGGCAAAGGCGTTAGGGGTATAACCACACTCTTCAATCACTTCTAGAACTTTTTTCTTGGTTTTTTCACTGACATAGGAATTCCCATTGATTACCCTTGACACGGTAGCGATGGATACTCCTGCCTTCTCTGAAATATCATATATATTCATTTAATAATGCCTCTTAGCTTTATGCTGTTTATTTACTATAGATTCACATGAACTAGTGTAAATTAAATAAATGTATAGTACATATATAATAAAATTTCTGAAATGGGATATGTAAATACTTACATTTTGAATTATATGATATAATGTAAATAATATCAAGACTTATTTTAAAAATAGCAAAAATTACAAAAAGATTAATATAATATGGCTAATAAACTAAAAACTTGACAAATTTGTGTTGACTAATCGTAATGTACACGTTATAATGCAAATGAAAGTACTTACAGAAAATTCAAAGTAAGAAAGGTGTGTACGATGGATACTTTAAATGAGAGTAAGATAATAAGAGACGACAGACCTATTAAAGTAATCCAATATGGTGAGGGCAATTTCCTGCGAGGATTTGTTGACTACATGTTGGATATAGCGAACAAAAAAGGCGTGTTTAACGGAGGAATAGTCCTCATCAAACCGATTGAATTTGGTAATCTGGATTTTTTTAAGCAACAAGATTGCTTGTATACCGTATCCTTAAGAGGCTTAGAAAATGGAGCCGAGCAAGTCACGAATCATGTTGTTACCAGTGTAAGAGATGTGGTGGATGCTTATCAGGAGTATACACGATATGCAGATTTGGCAAAGGAAGAGGAGCTACGCTTTGTAGTATCGAACACTACGGAAGCCGGCATTGTCTATGATGATAAAGATACCTATGATATGTGTCCTCCAAGAAGCTACCCGGGTAAACTGACAAAGTTACTTCATGAAAGATATCTACATTTTTCCGCTGACAGGAACAAGGGCTTGATCATTCTGCCGGTGGAATTGATTGATGATAATGGTATCCATCTGAAGGAGATTGTTCTAAAATTATCAAAAAAGTGGAACTTGGAAGCAGATTTTATTGGCTGGTTAAATGAGGCTTGTGTATTTTGTAGTACCTTAGTTGATAGAATAGTTACAGGCTTTCCAAAGGATGAAGCAGAGAAGCTTTGGCAGGATTTTGGATATGTAGACAATTTAATTGTAACAGGTGAACCCTTTGCCCTTTGGGTAATCGAGAGTGATAAAGAGATAGAGCATGAGCTAGCTCTAACAAAAGCCGGGCTTCCTGTTATATTTACAGATAATCAAAAGCCCTATAAGCAAAGAAAAGTTAGAATACTGAATGGAGCACATACTTCTTTTGCATTAGCATCCTATCTCGCAGGCAATGATTTTGTAAAAGAATCTATGGAGGATGAGGATATACATAGCTTCATGACGAAGACGATCTATGATGAGATTATACCAACCTTGAATCTGCCTAAAGAAGATTTATTATCTTTTGCAGACAAAGTTACTGATCGTTTTCAAAATCCTTTCATCAAACATGCACTCCTTTCGATTTCATTGAATTCTGTATCGAAATGGAAAGCAAGATGTTTACCTAGTTTGCTGGATTATTATAATAAATTTAACAAATTACCAAATCGACTTACATTCTCTTTGGCAGCTCTAATCGCTTTCTATCATGGAAAAGAGCTTAGAAATGGAGCATTAGTAGGACAAAGAGATGGTCAGGAATATCTGATTATGGATGATAAGGATGTGCTGGAGTTCTTCTTAGAGCATTCTGGGGAAGAAGAATTGCCATTGGTAAATAAATTCTTGTCAAATTCCTGGTGGAATCAAGATTTAAACAACATTCCGGGATTAACGGATGCAGTTGCATCTTATCTAACAGAGATCAGAAAATCAGGTATTAGGGAAGCAATAAGAAAGCTATAACAGGTATTTCTAGAAAGGAGGTCGAAATGCAGACATTTATAAAGATACATGAGAGAGATAATGTGGCTGTAGCCCTTGAAAATCTATCAGTAAATCAGGAGATAGGTATTAATGACGAAGTGATTATCATAAGAGAGGAAGTACCGGCAGGACATAAATTTGCTCTTGTAGATCTCATGCCGGGTGACGAAGTCATAAAATACGGTTATTCCATAGGACATATCATACAAAAGGTCAAGCAGGGAGAATGGATTCATACTCACAATGTCAAGACTGGATTGGGTGAACTGCTAGAATATAGTTATCAACCGATACAGGAGACCGATGAAGAGACAAGACCTCAGGTGAATTTAACAGAAGAAGAATTATTCTTTTATGGATATCGAAGAAACAATGGAAAGGTTGGTATAAGGAACGAAATATTCATTATACCTACGGTAGGCTGTGTCAATGATATAGCAAGGTTATTAGAGAAGAAAAGTAAAGAGTTGTATTCAGATCTTGTAGATGAGGTAATTGCATTTGCCCATCCCTATGGATGTTCCCAGTTGGGTGATGATCATATCAATACCCAAAAGATTTTGTCAGGTTTAATACAACATCCCAATGCTGCAGGAGTATTAGTTCTTGGTCTTGGTTGTGAAAACAATCATATCGATGGAATGAAGCAACAGCTGGGAGAATATGAGGCAGACAGGGTTAAATTCCTTAATTGTCAGGACTGTGAAGACGAGATTGAAGAAGGACTTAAGCTATTAGAAGAATTAGCTCGCTATGCACAAGGATTCCAAAGAGAGAAGATTTCTGCAGGAGAATTGATTATTGGATTAAAATGTGGAGGTTCAGATGGTCTGTCCGGAATCACTGCAAATCCTTTGGTTGGTGCCTTTTCAGACCTATTGATTAATGTGGGAGGAACTTCCATATTAACAGAGGTTCCAGAGATGTTTGGAGCAGAAACAATTTTAATGAATCGTTGTGTGAACGAAGAAGTTTTTGAGCAGACAGTCAATCTTATCAATGATTTTAAAAAGTACTATATGGAACACAATCAACCGGTATATGAGAACCCTTCACCAGGAAATAAGAAGGGTGGTATCACATCCTTAGAGGACAAATCTTTGGGCTGTACCCAAAAATCAGGTAGCTCCTTGGTAAGAGGTGTATTCCAATACGGTGAACAGGTGGACAAAAAGGGGTTACTACTACTAAGTTCACCGGGAAATGATCTTGTGGCATCTACAGCGCTAGCTGCATCCGGAGCACATATCATACTATTTACAACAGGTAGAGGTACTCCTTTTGGAGCGCCGGTACCAACGATAAAGATCTCCAGCAATAGTTCATTGGCCGTGAAGAAAAAGGACTGGATTGACTTTGATGCAGGTAAGCTATTATCCGGCATCACCCTTCCGGAATTATCTCACGAATTATACCGTTTCGTGTTAGATGTTGCCTCTGGGAAGAAAGTTAAAAGCGAAGAAAACGGTTATCATGATCTAGCTATCTTTAAACAAGGTGTCACTTTATAAGTAACCCTGACAGCATGGCTTGGTGAACTTAATTATCAAAGGATATCACAGTTTATTAAGGAGAAGAAACCTTTATTCACATACCTTAGAGACAGTAAACCCAATTGTGCAGTGGCTGCGAGAGAGTATATTCAGCAGAATTTTGATAATCTTTAAGTAAATAAATTAAGGACCCAGAACTGTTATATTAAGAACGATTGGAGCAAATCATTCGAAAAGTAACAGCACATGGGTCCTTTTTCATGTTTAAAATTGTCAGGTTCAAAAAGCTAATAATGTATTAGAATGGTAGGAATTCAATTATCCAGGTAATTAATTCTTTGCAGCCTTTTTAAGGAGAACGGACAGTATAGTGAAAGTACACTGGGAGCGCCGCAGGGAGGAGTTATTTCTCCATTGTTATCCAATATATATCTGAATTATTTTGATGTATAATGGAATAGAGCTTAGCTTTTGTAACACTTTTTACTGGGTAGTTGGATGTAGTGTAACCTGTTTATATTGCCAGCTTCATAAATAATATTTGCTATTTCTGGAAAGGCTAAAGGAGCATTACGATATCTTTTGAATAATCTGCTATGGTGTAATCGCTTCTTTTCTTAGTATTATGCCGGTAGTTTGCTATGTTGAGGATGAAATAAAAGAGGAATGTTTTGTATATGATAAAGAGAGGATTGCTGGAGGGCTGGTATGAGCTTTCTATAAAGAAGAAATTATATGTGCTAATGATAGGCATAACGCTGTTTATGGCGGTTGCAATTCTGTTGAACATTAATGTGAGCCATGCTTTTATTGGTGATATAAGGCAGTTGGCGGATGATGATTTGTCCAGTTATAAGTTCATGGAGTCACTTGATACGGAAACAGAGGCTTTTAAAAATATGGTTCATGACTGGACGACGGAAAATGAGGAGATATTTCTGGCTGCCAGCAGGGAAACGATAAAAAATAAGGATGCGCTGTCTTATGACTATAGAAAGATTGGTGAAGAGCGATATGCAATCACATGGAATATCCGCAACAGCTATGAAGAATATCAGAAACAGAGAGATAAAACAATAGCTTTGAAAGGAAGTGGAAAGGGATATATATCGGACCTATATAAAACGTATCGAATGCAAGATTATCTGAAGACCTATGCCAACAGGCTCACAAAGGTGGTTCTGGAAGAAGGGAATAACTACTATGAGGTGAAGGTTCAATTACTTGGTCAGAAGTCATACATTCTGACTTTAATCAGCTTTCTGTCTCTTGGTATTCTTTTTGTTCTCCTTCATACGATGATTAACAGTATCATACGAATTGTTCTTGAATTGGTTTTAGTGGCTTCCGGAATTGAAAATAATAATTTTTCTATACCGGATGTGTCCTGGAAGGGTAAGGATGAAATTGGCCTACTTGTTTCTTCTTTTAATAAAATGAAGCATGCGATGCGCAATTACGTGCTTACCATGGAAGAAAAGCGGGTGATTGAAGAACAACTACATCAAAAGGAGCTGGAAAAGGCGAATCTGGAACGGCAGTTTTCTTTTGCACAGCTGCAGTTGGTCAAAAGCCAGCTAAATCCGCATTTTCTATTCAACACATTGAATATGATTACCAGAATGGCCCAGATGGAGGAAGCACCTATCACGGAGGAAATGCTGGTGGCCCTAAGTAACCTTCTACGCTACAGCCTTCGTACTAAAGAAGCCTTTGCCCCACTGAACCAGGAGCTTAAAATAGTGGAGGATTACATGTATATTCAAAAAAAACGGTTCGGTGACAGAATTCGATGTACGATTGATTGTCAGATTCGGGCAGATGAGGTTGAGGTGCCGGTATTTCTACTTCAGCCTTTGGTAGAAAATGCAGTGATTCACGGAATAACCGATAAGGAAGATGGTGGGCATATTGAGATAAGAATTCAGAAGGAAGGTGAAATCCTGCAAATTATGGTGGCAGATGATGGGGTAGGAATCAACGAGGAAAAACTGCAACAGATTCGCAATGCCGGAAGTCATAACGGGAGAGGACTGGGAATTGGACTTGGGAATATAAACAAAAGGCTCAAGGCATACTATGAACAAGGAGAAGTTAGAATTGACAGCAGGGAAGGCGAGGGAACCACAGTGACCATGGTTTTTGGCCATAGGAAGGCTTGGTGGAGTAATGTATGAAAAGAATATTAATCGCAGAAGATGAACTAATTGAGCGGATGGTATTGAAAAAGACGTTAGAGAAGCATTTTGGAGGGCAGTGTGAGGTGTTGGAGGCAGAAAATGGGAACAAGGCCTTGCAAATCTTTCGTAGTACAGACATCCACATTGTAATTCTGGACATTGAAATGCCGGGAATCAAGGGCGTCCAGGTAGCGGAAATCATGCGCAAGGAAAAGCAAGGCTTTTGTATTATTTTTCTTACGGCATATGATAAATTTGAATATGCGAAAAAGGCAATTGCGGTGCGGGCAATGGATTATCTTCTGAAGCCGTACTCGGAGCGAGAATTGATCAGCGTTGTTGATGAGGCGATTCATCTTGCGAATAAATATGAGAAAATGTATAAGGAAGCTGAGCCCGGAGAGGAAGTCGAGGAAACTAATCTGTCATTGATGGAAAAGTACAGTCAAGTCCTGACAGCTGACGAAGGAACGGAGGAAATCTTACTCAGCAGGCTGAATGTACTGGTATCCATGGTTGAAGAATATATTAAAAAGAATTATATGAATGAGATCTCGATGCAGGATGCGGCACGTGCGGTAAATTATTCTGATGCATATTTCTCTAAAATGTTTAAACAACAATTTGGATTGAATTTTACAGCATATCTGGCTGAATACCGAATGGAGGAAGCGAAGAAACTGCTTCGGCAACCAAAGGTAAGTGTGAAAGATGTGGGTGTGCAGGTTGGATATCCGGATTCTAATTATTTTGCCCGGGTGTTCCGTCGCATGAATGGAGTGAGTCCTTCTGAGTATCGGATGGAATGGTTTAAGAAATTGTAAAAGAGAAATGAAAAGTCTGTACTCATAGTTAAATGGGGGGCAGGCTTTTTTTATACAAAAATCATCCTATGAATGACAAAAATGTCCGATTAATTTTGTGCATATTCTACTATATAATAAAGACATAGTAATCAATAAGACAAATAAAGTCATAAAGAGACAAAAAAGCTTATGACGAAAAGGACAAGAGAGATTAACAAGACAAAATGATATAGGAGGAAAGGGGGAAACAATATGGCAGAAGAGTTATTCCGCATGGAAGGAATCAGTAAATGCTTTCCCGGCGTAAAGGCATTGGATCACGTATCCATGTATGTTAATAAAGGAGAAGTGCTGGGTTTGGTAGGCGAGAATGGTGCCGGCAAATCCACGCTGATGAAAATACTGTCTGGTGTGCATAGAGCTGATGAAGGAGAAATCTATATCGAAGGGCAAAAAGTAATCATCGATTCTGTCAGCAAGGCCCATGAACTGGGTATTAGCATCATTATGCAGGAATTAAATATGTGTGGACACTTAAGTGTGGCGGATAATATTTTTATCGGCAGAGCACATAAAAAAGGATTGTTTATTGATGACAAAAAAATGCATGAGGAAGCCAAGAAAATATTGGATGACCTGGGGATTGATATTTCCACCTATGACCAGGTTAGCACCTTGAGTGTTGCAAAGCAGCAGATGGTGGAGATAGCTAAGGCCATCAGTTTCAATTCCAAAATTTTGGTTTTGGATGAACCAACAGCTACACTTACAGAAAGGGAGATTGAGCAGTTATTTGGCATCATCCGACGTCTACAGAAAAGGGGAGTTGGAATGGTTTATATCTCTCACCGTATGGCAGAATTGAACCAGATTTGTGAGCGAGTTACCGTAATACGTGATGGACAGTATATCGGCACCAGGAATCTGAATGAGATCACCATGGATGAACTGGTTAATATGATTGTTGGACGTTCGTTAGAGGATAAGTATCCAAAATATCAGCGAAAAATCAGAGATGAGATTGCGCTGGAAGCCAAAAATGTACGACGTGGAACCAAGGTTAATGTGGACCATTTCTATGTAAGAAAAGGTGAGATTTTAGGAATTTCAGGTCTGGTAGGTGCCGGACGTACCGAGCTAATGAGGTGTATTTTCGGAGCCGATCAGCCGGATAGCATGGAACTCTGGATCGAGGGTAAACCGGTAAAAATTAATTCTGTAATTCAAGCCATTAAACACGGCATTGGTTATGCAACGGAAGACCGTAAGCGTGACGGTTTGGCGCTTGGCCTGGATATTAAGTACAACACCAACATGGCTCATTTGCCTAAGATCACTCATATGGGCTTTGTGGATGATAAAGCAGGAGAGAAAAATGCTGAAAAGTATGTAGAACTTCTCCGTACTAAGACTCCGAGTGTCCATCAGTTGTGCCGTAACTTATCCGGTGGTAATCAACAGAAGGTGGTACTCGCAAAATGGCTCTGTAATGATGTAAAAGTACTGATCGTAGACGAACCGACCAGAGGTATCGATGTAGGCGCGAAGTATGAAGTGTATGAATTGTTCAATAAATTGAGCGATCAAGGCGTAGCTATTATAATGATTTCTTCTGAGTTACCTGAAATTTTAGGCATGAGTGACCGTATCATGGTAATTCATCAGGGTGAAATAAACGGCGAACTGGATGCTAAAACAGCAACTCAGGAACAAATACTTTATTTGGCTGCCGGTTATAATAAATTGGAGGGTAAACCAGCACCCCAATTGTCTACAGAGAATCGAAGGAAAGGATGATAAAGAAATGGCAGAGAAAAATAAAAAGGCGGCATGTGGTATCAGCAAGCTTAACGCTGCAACCAGACGTGCAATTTATTCATTAGGTATTCTTATTTTACTATTTATTCTGTTTTCCCTGTTACAACCGACGAAATTCCTAGCACCGACAAATTTGCAAAATCTCTTGCAACAGATTGTTACATACACCATCATCGGATGTGGACTTAGCTTCTGTCTGGTCTGCGGCGGAAACGATTTATCAGCCGGTGCCTCCATGGCATTGTCCGGAATTATTGTGGTACGCTTACTGATTCAGGGACTTCCGTTATGGTTATGTATTGTATTTTGCTTGGTAATGGGAATTGCTACAGGTATTATGAATGGATTTTTTATTGAGATTTTAGGAGTTGTTCCCTTTGTCGCTACGCTAGCCACCCAATGGGTATATCGAGGAATGGCGAATGTTCTTGTTAATGGAGCTCCGCTTTATACAACAAATATCCCTTCCGAAGCAGTACAGAAACAGTTCTATGTTCTTGGTGGTGGACGAATCGGAGGCAATGGACTTCCTTACAGCGTTATCATTACCTTAGTTTATGCATTGATTTTAGGAGTAGTTCTGGCAAAAAGCCGGATCGGACGTCAGATTTATGCCTGTGGTTCTAACCTTGAGGCGGCTAAATTGTCCGGTATCAATGCGGTAAAAACCCGTATGTTTGCTTATTGTATTTCCGGTTTGTCAGCAGCTATCTGCGGAATTTTAGTAGCTTCCAGACTCTCCAGTGCTCAGCCTACAGCAGGTAACGGTTATGAGATGGAAGCAATCGCAGCCTCTGTGCTTGGCGGTATTTCAATTCTAGGAGGAGAAGGTACTATATTAAATACTATTATTGGTGCTCTTATGATGGGTGTTATCCGTAATGGTCTAAATCTGAATGGTATCAACTCTTTCTGGCAGCAGGTGATTGTTGGATTTATCCTATTGATTGCAGTTGCATCACAGACTGTAAACAAGGGTGGAAATCTTGACAATATTAAGCGTTTTTTCAAAATGAAAAAATAGCAAACAAGGAGGAAACATAATATGAAAAAAAGAATTTTAGCTTTACTCATGGTCGTAACTATGGTTATGACTGCATTCACTGCATGTGGCAAATCCGAGACTAAAGAAAACACGGACAACAACACAGCAACCGAACCTACACAGGCTGCAACTACCGACAATACCACCCCTACTACCGATAACAGCGAGAAAACAATATATGTAATCGTTAAGGTACTGGGTAACCAATATTGGAGTGTTCTTCAAGCAGGTGCTGAACAAGCTGGAAAAGACCTTGGATGTAAGGTTGTAGTTGTTGGTACAGCTCTGGAGTCTGATATTGAAGGTCAGCTGACACTGTTACAGAACGCAGTTTCTGCACAGGCAGACGGTATCGTAATTGCTCCATTAGACAGTGTTTCTCTTGACGCACCGATTACAGACGCTTATAATTCAGGTATACCGGTTGTACTGGTTGATACTGTGATTAAGAGTGATAATTATAGTGCAGCATTATTAACAAACAATGTAGAAGCTGGTAAGAAAGCAGCAGAGGAGTTAATTAACAGATTAAAGGAATCCGGGCTTTCTGAGACAGAAGAGGCAAACATTGCTATTCAGGTTGGTTCTACCGGTTCTCAGACAATTAACGACCGTGTTAAAGGCTTCAATGAATATTGGACAGCCAATGCACCGGCTAGCTGGACAGTATTGAATGATGATATTAAGGTAAATGATGGAGATATCAGTAAGGCTGTTGGTTTCTGTCAGGACTTTTTAACCACCTATCCTAACCTGAAGGGTGTATTCGGACCTAACAATGGTTCAACTGTAGGTTTTGTTACCGGATTAACTGAAACAAAGAGAACTGATGTAGCTATGGTAGGATTTGACTTCTCTTCAGAGATCGAGACCATGATTCGTAGTGGAGAATATAATGTAGCATCCGTTGTACAGCGCCAGTATTTCATGGGTTATGACGGCGTAAAGAATGCTCTTGAATTAGCAAACGGTAATACTGTTGCTGAGAAGTCTATTGATACCGGTGTTATAATAGTAGATAAAGATAATGTAGATTCTGCTGATGTACAGGGTGTCATCAATCCAGGTAAGTAAATAAGTAAATAAATATATAGTCAATGCGCTTCCCATTACGGGAGGCGTATTGGCGTATTTTTGCATAAAAGCAAATTTAAGCAATGAGAACACGTACATGCGAATTATATCCGTAAACAGGCACCTTAAGAAAGTTGCATAGCGTGTTCCTTTCAGCTATACGGATGGGAGGATAACTATATGATCAGAAAGAACATACTGGTATTTGGGCTATGCATAATCAGCGCGAGCTTGTTTCTGATATGTGGCTGTGGGAAAGATAGTACGAAAGAAGAAGTGGTACCGGAATATGTGTTTACGTATGCAGAAAATCAACCGGAGGGATATCCTTCGACTTTGGGGGCTTATCGGTTCGCTGACCTGGTTTATGAGCATACACAGGGAAGAATCAAAATCATAGTTCAAGCCGGCGGTGAGCTGGGAGATGAAGTATCGGTAATTGAACAGATCCAGTATGGCGGAATAGATTTTGCCAGGGCCTCGATTATGACAATGGGGCAGTTTGATAACAAGATGAATATTCTCCAGCTGCCATATCTATATCGGGATTCAGAACATATGTGGAAGATACTTGACGGAGAGATCGGACAAGAATTTTTGACCTCTCTGGATAATGATGGAATTGTTGCACTGTCCTGGTATGATGCGGGAGCCCGGCATTTTTACTCGACAGAACCGATCTCTTGTCTGGAGGATATAAAGGGCAAACGAATTCGTGTAGCGGAATCGGATCTGATGGAAGCACTGATTAAGGCATTAGGTGCGGTTCCTGTGACAATGGCTTATGCTGATGTATTTTCTGCGCTGGAAACAGGTGAAATTGATGGCGCGGAGAACAACTGGCCCTCCTATACTTTTACGGAACACTATAAAATAGCGCAATATATGACTTTGGATGGTCATAACCGAATTCCGGAGCTTCAGATGGTTTCTCAGGCAACCTGGCAGAAGCTATCCGAGGAGGATCAGAAAGTGATTAAGGAATGTGCAATGGAATCAGCTCTTTATGAGAGGGAGCTCTGGACAGAACAGGAGAAAGAGTCACGGAAAATTGCGGAGAAGTCGGGTGTAATGGTAATTGAATTGAGTGAGGCAGAGATACAGAAGTTTTGTGATGCAGTGATACCTCTTTATAAAGAATATGGTGGAGAGAACCAAGAACTGATTGAAAAGATATTGGAGGAATAGAAGTTATATTCATTATGAATTCATGACCGGAACTTCAATTAGTTCTATTACTGAGAGCTACTATTTCACAGAAAATACAATAAAGAATGACCACTCGACCCATGTGGAGACGGTTTGCCTTCTGTCTAGAGTAAACACAAAATAGTGAACACTCTTTAACGAAAGCCTTAAATTGGAGAAAATCGAATTAGTCAGTATTTGAATTATTAACTCGGAAAAATGTTACAAGCAATAATATTGAAATAACAGTGAATATAGACAGTGATAAGTAATAGTAGAAGCCTTGGAGAATATTCTAAGGCTTTTAGTTGGTTAAATACATATTTATAGTATTAAAATGGTATTTGGATATAATGCAATAGTACAAGAATAATATTATTGACATATAATGTAATGCAATATAAAATAACGGTAATAATTACCAATAATAAACTCGAGTTGGTTCTAGAGATGCTACAGGTGGCATAGGAGCTGAGAATTAGTACTGATATTGTGCAAGAGATTATCTCATGCAGAAGAAACCCTAAGTGTAATTAGGTGAATTATGGGAAAGCTGGAAGTATATGCGGCTGAATGTTGAAGGAAGAAGAATATTGGAAAGCCGTATGCGGGAAAACTGCACGTACGGTTTGATGAGGGGACGGTGGTAACCCCACCGTCCTACTCTATCAAGAGTTGAGGAATAGGAAGCTTTAGGATATCTCGTCTTAATTTAAGCTTAATAAAACTGTAAAAAAAAATAGAAATTATTTTGTATTTATAGTATAGTAATTATAACGTTATAATTTTGATGAAAGGATAATAACACTATGGCGACTATTATAGACGTTGCAAAAAGGGCTGGTGTTTCTCAAGGAACCGTGTCAAATGTATTGAATGGAAAAGGAAATGTTAGCAGTGAAAGAATTTATGCTGTTCAGGAAGCTGCAAGAGAATTAGGTTTCACTATTAATGAGAGAGCAAGAATGTTGCGAAAAGGAACTAGTAACGTTATTGCTGTAATCCTTCCTAATATTGAATTTAGTCAATACAGAGAGTTTTACAACAGTTTGAAGTTTTACGCAGAAGAGAATGGTTATACGATCGAGCTTCTCATTTCTAATGATAATCCTGAAGTGGAATTGGACCTTATTCAAAAATCAAAATCAGTTATGGCAGAAGGTATCGTGACATTAACTTGTCTTGAGCAAAAGGAAAATCCGTACAAACAGTCCGGTTTCAATAAAGTATGTTTTGTAGAAAGGCGTCCTTCCTTTGATGGAGATTATTTTGGATTTGATTATAGAGCAGCGGGAATACAGATGGCAGAACAGGTACTTAAGAAGGGTTATAAAAGTATAGCAGTTGTAACAGCCTCTGATAAATTTTCTAATGAATGTGAATATCTAGATGGGTTTTACAGTGTAATGGATCAAGCTAAGAAGTGTAGTGTTATAAAGGTAAATACTGATGTGCTTCGTATTTCTTATAGCATTTTGAACATCTTAGGTACTGAAGACAAATTTGATGCAATAATTACAACTAATATGGGGTTTGCAGAGAAAATAAGACAGATACACAATACTTTTTTTCATAATAAAAGAATATATATTCATACACTATCCCCTGTTTACTCACTTCCTGAGAAAGACTATATAAAATATGAATTAAATTATAGTCTCATGGGAAGAAAAGTTGCAGCAAGAATTATAAGCACATCAAAGAAAACGTTTCGTGCTGAAGAACATATTCTGGAGAATGATGGTGAAAGAAAATGGAAGAATATAAGAATAAAAAATCAGCCGGCTACCTGTCTGAATGTATTGACACTAGAAAGTCCAGAGGCAAGTATTATGAAAGGACTTGCCCAGCTATATACTGAAGAAACGGGAACGAATGTAAATATAGCGGTATTTCCTTACGATGGAATATATGACCAGTTTATTAATTCCGAAAAATCAGATTTATTTGATGTATTAAGAATAGATGTTACATGGCTATCATGGTTTGCAGATCGATTGCTGCTTCCATTAGAAGAAATCGATCCTGATATCAGTTTAGACTTCCCGCAATATATTCCGTCACTTGCAGATAAATATGCTATTGTTCGTGGAAAAATATATGCATTGCCCGTATCGCCCAGTGCTCAACTTCTTTTTTATCGAAAAGATGTGTTTGAAAATGTGGCTATAAAGCGAATCTATAGTGAAGAATTTAAGCAGGAATTAAAAGTACCTGAGACCTTCGACGAGTTTAATCAGATTGCAAAATTTTTTACAGAATTTAATAAGTTTGATACAACAATACGGTATGGAACAAATCTGGCTCTTGGAAATACAGGCGTTGCGACAACGGAGTTTCTTGCCAGATTTTTCAGCCACCAAGATAATCTTTATGATAAAGAAGGCAGAATCGTTTTGAATGGCGAAATTGGCCATAAGGCGATGTCGGAATTGATTGAAGCTCAGAAGTATGCGCCTCCAAAACCGGCACAATGGTGGACTTCATCAGCGAAAGAATTTGCTAGTGGCAATATTGCAATGACAATTATGTTCAGCAACTATGCCTCAGAGATACTTGGTACTGATTCAAAAATTATAGGAGACATTGGATATGCATTGGTTCCAGGTGGCAATCCGATTATTGGCGGAGGCTCCCTTGGAATATCGAAGAATAGTAAAAAACCAGAGGACGCACTTGCATTCATTAAGTGGATGACCAGAGAACCAATCGCCTCAGCGATGGCAGCATTAGGCAGCGTATCCCCTTCTTTAAAAACCTACAGCAAATATGATATAATAAATACATTTCCGTGGCTGGAACTTTCGAAGGATTGTTTTGCGTTATCTCGAACAAAAAGACTGTCGGATGAAAATAGTTCTCCCTTTAATGAAAAGAAATTTCTGAACATAATTGGGACAGCTGTAAAGAATGTTTCTATGGGTTTCGTCTCTATTCAAGATGCCTTAAATCATGCACAGCAGTTAATAGATAATGAATTATAAAATAGTAAATAGAAAATGATTAATAAAACTAAATATAAAATAGTGATAAACTGGATGCGATTAATCGTATATTAATCAAATCCAGTTTTTTTGTCAATTTAATCAGAAGTATAAAAGGTAAAAATCTATTTATTAAAAAGTGCATAAAAAAATATGAAAAATCCCCTTTAAAAGAAATAAAATATCCATAATAAATAATTGACACGTTATAATAAAAGGTATATAATTAATTTGTCGTTCGGTGAAATTGAAACGATATAAAGAGCAAAAAACAAATGTAGGAGGAACTATGATGAAAAAAATGGTAGTGGCATTATTAACAGGAATCATGATGATTTCAATGGTAGGATGTGGAAGCTCTTCTTCTGCTCCTTCAGAAAACAAGGGAGAAACGGTAGTTCAGGAGGGGACTGGAACAGAAGCATCAGATGAAACCTCAGATGAGACATCGAACGAAGTGGACAAAAGCCAGGAACTTATTGTATACACTAACTCAAACACGAATGGACGTGATGCATGGCTTGTTGAAAAAGCAGCAGAAGCAGGCTTCAAAGTTCAGGTACTAGGGTTAGGTGCATCTGACATTACAAACCGTCTTATTGCTGAAAAAAATAATTCAATTGCAGATGTAACCTTTGGACTTAATAATATCGAATATGAAAAATTGAAGGCAGAAGATCTTTTGCTGAAGTGGCAACCTGACTGGGTTGATGGAGTAGATCCAAGCCTTGTTGATGCTGATGGTTTTTATTATCCAGTTACTACCACACCATTATTATTAATTGCTAATAATGAATTCACTAACATGCCATCCGATTGGATCGATCTTGTGAAAGACGAATACAAAGGTCTTTACCAGATACATCCCTTAAGCGGTGGTACTGGTAAAACTGTCTTTGCAAGTATTATAGGCCGCTATCCGGATCCAAATGGAGAACTTGGTGTCTCTGAAGAAGGATGGGAAATTGCTAAGAAATATATTGGAAATTCACATATAATAGCAACAGGAGAAGATTCTATTGGCGCGATTATTGACGGTTCTCTTCCGTTGGATCAGCATTGGGCTTCTGGCGTTCTTACTGAGCAGAAAGAGCGTAATTATAAATTCAATATTATGACACCAGAAGTAGGTGAACCTTTTGTAATAGAATCTGTTGCAGTTGTAAAAACCTCAAAGAATCCGGAACTGGCAGTTGAATTTCTTAACTGGCTTGGAAGCTCTGAAATACAGTTAGCATGGTCTAATGAATTCGGAACAATTCCGGTACAGGAAGAAGCATTGGCAAATGTTTCGGAAGATCTGAAAGAATTAATGTCTATCGTAAAACCTCAGGAACTGGATTGGGGATTTATTGCAGAGAATGTTGATGCATGGGTTGAAAAAGCAGAATTGGAGTTTGTAAAGTAGTACATATTGACAAACGGTTGTAGATTGGAGTTAACATGATAACATTTGAACAGGTTGAAATAAAATATGGAGATTTTGTAGCGATTGACAATTTGAACCTGAGCATCCAGGAAGGTGAATTTTTCACCTTCCTGGGACCAAGTGGGTGTGGAAAAACCACTTCATTGAGGGCTCTGGTTGGATTTATTACACCATCAAAGGGAAAGATTATTGTAGATGGTAAAAATGTTGTAAACATCCCTGTGGAAAATAGAAACATTGGAATGGTATTCCAAAGCTATGCGTTATTTCCTACTATGACAGTATATGACAACATTGCTTTCGGTCTGAAGGTTAAGAAATTATCAAAATCAGAAGTTGATCAGAAGGTTCGTGAAGCAGCATTAAAAATAAAGATTACAGATGCCCAGTTAGAAAAAAATGTATCAGAACTATCGGGTGGTCAGCAGCAGAGAGTGGCACTGGCAAGAGCTATTGTACTAAAACCTAGAATTCTGTGTCTTGATGAACCGTTGTCAAATTTAGATGCAAAACTAAGAGTTGATTTGCGCCAAGAATTGAAACGCCTTCAAAAAGATCTTGGAATTACAACCCTATATGTAACCCATGACCAGGAAGAGGCTTTAACATTATCTGATAGAATTGCTGTGTTCAATAATGGATATATTGAGCAGGTAGGTACCCCATATGAAATATATAATCGTTCCCAAAGCGAATTTGTATGCGATTTTATTGGAGATATTAATCGCCTGGGATCAAATATTATTAGCGATATTAATACGCAGTTGGGGAACATTTTTAATACGGATAAAACAGGTTTTATAAGAATAGAAAGATGTCTTACACAGCCGAAAGAGAGATTTGCTAAACTGCAGACGGTAGTAGAAGACACGGAATTCAATGGGGTTACAACCAAATATACTCTTTCCTATAAGGGAGAAGTGATAAAATGTCTGGAAAAGAACGATGGCTATTCGTTCTATGAAGTCGGCGATAAGGTTGATGTGTATATAAATCCTGAAGATATTATGCAGTTTTAAGAGAGGAGTACTGTATGAACAAATTAATGACAAAATTTCGAGATGGGAGTATTAATATCCCAGTTCTCGTTATTAAGCTGGTTTTAATATGGTTTATTCTCTCTTTTCTAGTGTTTCCTAATATCAATCTTCTATATAATGTATTCGTAAAAGATGGAAAATTCTCAACAGCGGCAGTAACTAAGATCATGTCCTCAACGAGAGCAATGAATAGTTTGAGAAACAGCTTTATCTTGGCTATAACTTCCATAATTACAGTGAATATATCCGGTATTTTGATTGTTTTATTTACGGAGTATTTTGATATTAAAGGTGCAAAAATGTTAAACTTAGGTTTTATGACAACATTGATCTATGGTGGTGTTGTATTGGTAACTGGTTATAAATTCGTTTATGGTTCTACTGGTATTGTTACGAAGGTATTAATGAATTTTTTCCCCAATGTCGATCCGAACTGGTTTGTTGGATTTGGGGCGGTATTATTCATTATGACGTTTTCAGGAACCTCAAACCATATGATGTTTTTAACAAATGCTATTCGAGGACTTGACTATCATACGATTGAGGCTGCTAAGAATATGGGTGCCTCACAGAGTACGATTTTATTTAAGATTGTTCTTCCGGTACTAAAGCCTACAATTTTTGCTATTACGATATTGACATTCCTTTCTGCTCTAAGTACGATGTCGGGCCCATTAATAGTAGGTGGACCTGATTTCCAGACCATTAATCCTATGATTAAGACTTTTACCCAGATGCAAAACTCTAGAGAAATAGCCGCATTATTGGCCATTATTCTTGGACTGGCTACAAGTTTACTCTTATTGCTGATGCAAAAGATCGAGAAAAAAGGAAATTATATTTCGGTATCGAAGACAAAGGCTAAGATGGTAAAACAAAAAATAGAGAATCCGATCATGAATATATTCGCACATATTGTGGCCTATATTATGTTTGTGATTTATATGCTACCGATTATTTATGTACTTATCTTCTCATTTACAGATGCTTTGACTATTAAAACAGGCAAGATCTCTTGGTCTTCGTTTACTTTAAAAAATTATAAGCATATATTTGAGGCATCCAATGCCTATAAACCATATCTGGTAAGTCTGGTTTATTCTTTCTTGGCAGCTTTGGTGGTTGCTGTAATAGCTATCGCTACAGCTAGGATTGTAACAAAAGCAAAAAAAAGATATGATAAATTATTTGAGCCTTTCATTTTAATTCCATGGCTTTTGCCGTCAACGATGATTGCCTTGGGAATGATGATGACATATGATGTAGGAAGAGTAAATCTTTTTAATAAAGTTTTGATTGGGACTCCTGTAATTATGCTATTAGGATATATTATCATCAAAATCCCCTTTTCATATCGTATGATAAGAGCATCCTTCGTCAGTCTGGATGGAAATCTGGAAGAAGCAGCAAAAGTAATGGGGGCAAAACCATTCTATACCCTAAGAAGGGTAATTTTTCCGATTATTATGCCTGTAGTCCTGTCGGTAATGGTTCTAAATTTCAACAGTCTTTTGTCAGAATACGATTTATCAGTATTTGTATATCATCCTTTTCTACAACCTCTTGGTATTGTAATCAAAGGTGCGACTGAAGAAACAGCAACCACGGAAGCGCAGGCGATGGCATTTGTATATTCTGTAATATTAATGATTATTTCTACAATATCGTTGTGGCTTGGAAGATATGGTGGCTTCGATATGATTAAAAAATTGCTAAAGGTAAAGAAAGGAAACAAGGTAAGGACTAATGAAATCATTAATTGAAAAAAGACGTGAAAATGGGATTTTGGTGGCTGCACATAGAGGAACTTCAGGAGCTAATATTCCATGTAATACGATCCCTGCTTTCGATCTGGCGTTAAAAGAGGGAGCGGATATCCTTGAAATGGATCTATTTAAAAGCATTGATGGTGAAATCTTTATTTTTCATACAGGGATGGAGCCGTGTCAGTTGGACCGCCATATTCGGATTGAAACTCTGACTGCTAAAGAAATTAGAAATATGAAATTAGTTAATGTAGATCTGAATGAGACATTTATCGGTTTGAATACTTTTGACGAAATTCTTGAGCATTATAAAGGAAAATGTACTATGAATTTAGATAGAAGCATAAATTTTCTTGATGATGTGATTAAAGTAGTTGAACGTCATAATATGAGGGATCAAATTCTATTAAAGAGTGATCCATCAGATAAGTCTCTTCAGATGGTAGAGACTTATGCATCAAATTATGAATATATGCCAATTTTTATGGAGGATGACTGTGCTTCAGAAAAAATTGAACAGATGAACATAAACTATATTGGTGCAGAACTTGTGTTTAAAAGTGAAGCTTCCTCAATTGCTCAGGATGAATATATTGAGAAGATGCATAAAAAAGGAAAAATTCTTTGGGCTAATAGTCTGGTTTATGCTAGTAAAGTTTTATTAGCAGCAGGTCATAATGATGATATATCTTTAATTGAAGATCCAGATAAAGGCTGGGGATGGCTAGCTGATAAAGGTTTCGATATTATTCAGACAGATTGGACATACCATTGCGTTCAATATTTGAGAAACCGAAACATATAAATAAATTATTAGGGGCGTGTTGTTAAACCAACTTATTTAGTTAGGAAGCAACACGTCCTTAATTAATCAAGGTCTTAAATGTGTAATCGCAGATAAAATGGAGTTGAAAGAGGTACTGAAACACAGTCAATAAGTGTGGAAATACTTTTTATGCTTGCCCTAGAAGTTTGGACTAACTTCTACAAAGAGAAAACCGAACGGTGTATAGTCAAGGAAAAATAGTAGACTTCTTGGCTGATATTTGGTAGAAGCATACACGGGGTAAAGGTTTGTTATGAGTTCCTGTATTCTTTTGGTGAACAATTGTAAAATTGCTTAAACATTTTGGAAAAATAGCTTGGATGGTCAAAGCCACAGGTACTAGCAATTTCAGAAATGCTTAAAGCCGGGTGGGTCATAAGCAAATTCGCTCCCTGCATTAGTCGGTATTTGAGAAGATATTGTATCGGTGACTGCCCAATTGCTCTTTTAAAACAACGCAGGCACTCACGCTCTCCAACATCAACTGACTCGGCAATATGGCTCAAGGTTATATTCTCTGTGTAATGACTTTGAATAAAATCAATCATTTTTTCGATGCGTATACTATCCAGGTTTTGTGTTTGTTTTGCTGTGAATAGCTGGTTAGAAAAATGTTCATAAAGATATAAACAAATGCGTGATAATTCTTCACGGACTGTAAATTCATATCCGAAAGTATCAGTTCGCAATGCTTCAAATGCCTTGCAGAAATACTGAGCAATATCTGAATATTGTTCCTCGAAGACTATGCAAGTAAATGAGGAACATGACAGTAACGGCTGCATATATTTTTGATAAAATGAAGAACCTGTACTTCCGGTAATTACAGAGGTACTAAAAACTAGGGAATGTAGTTCGCAGGTGCGAACTGCCATTGCATAGTGAAGAATATTTGCGTTGATAATAGCACAATCGCCTTCATTTATAAGATAATGAGTGGAAGGAATCTGCAATTTTAGGGTTCCTTTTTTTATATATATAATTTCTAATTCTTCATGCCAGTGCCAGGGAATGATATCTGTTGGAGCATCTGAATACGTAGAAGCGTATCCGGCGCATGGAAATTCCAATGTACCGTGTGGCTTCAATTCCTTTTGGGAATGATCAACATTCAATCCACATTTATGTAAACTCATGGGATATCTCCTTTACATATTTTATAAGTCGGTTTTGTTATATTATAAGTCTATATTTAAATTGAAACAAGATAAAAAAGTCGATATTATTTTATATATGAAACATGGTTTGATAAGGAGCATAAACGATGAATCGATATAAAAAGATTTACTAAGCAGGGAGTAAATGCTTACGCAGTAATTTCCCTATGTGAAGGGATAAGAATATATACAGCGTCCTGTTGGAAAGATATGCGAACTGATGAATTAAGAACGGAAGAATTATTAAAGAAACAGAGAGGAGAATTAGAGATGTTTCAATTATTATTGATAGTGATTTACTTGTCTTTTATTAGTCTCGGTCTACCAGATTCGCTTCTGGGTTCTGCATGGCCTACCATGTATTCTGAATTAGGAGTCCCTATTTCCTTTGCCGGTATCATATCTATGATTATAGCGGTTGGTACGATTATTTCCAGCCTTCAAAGTGACAAATTGACACGTAAATTAGGAACTGGTAAGGTGACAGCAATCAGCGTTGCAATGACGGCGACTTCTTTGTTTGGCTTTTCTGTTAGTCATTCATTCTTGGCACTTTGCATATGGGCTGTTCCTTATGGACTTGGTGCCGGAAGCGTGGACGCCTCTTTGAATAACTACGTTGCATTGCATTATAAAAGCCGTCACATGAGCTGGCTTCATTGTATGTGGGGTGTTGGAGCAACCTTGGGCCCTTATATTATGGGATATGCGCTAACCAAAGAAATGGGGTGGAATTATGGTTATCGTATTATCTCAGTATTACAGATTGTTTTGACAGTAGTCCTGATATTTGGCTTACCATTATGGGAAAAGCGTGCCCAGGCTATAAGCGATAGTGGGATTGAGATTACTACAAAGGCACTTTCACTAAGGGAGATTATCAGGATACCTGGTGCAAAAGAAGTAATGTTATGCTTTTTTTGTTATTGTGCAGTAGAACAGACAGCTGGTCTGTGGGCAAGTAGCTATCTGACGCTATACAAAGGAGTTCCCGCTGATACTGCAGCAAGTTTTGCAGGTATGTTTTTTATCGGGATTACCATTGGACGTGCATTGAGTGGTTTCATTACAATGAAATTGAAGGACGTTCAAATGATACGAATGGGGCAGTTTATCATTGGATTGGGTGTGATCACAATGTTTCTTCCACTTGGTCAAAATGCATCACTAGTTGGATTGATCATGATTGGCCTGGGCTGTGCACCAATCTATCCATGCATTATTCACTCTACACCATCACATTTCGGAGCTGATAGATCACAGGCTATTATAGGAGTGCAGATGGCTAGTGCCTATGTGGGAACATGTCTAATGCCGCCTATCTTTGGTCTGATTGCCAATTACATTACAGTCGCACTTCTTCCGGTTTATCTTCTTATGATATTAATATTGATGGTTGTTATGCATGAACTATTAACGAAAATAACTTGTAGTAGAAAGAACGAGGAAGAATATGCTAGCTGATTATCATGTACACACTAAATTCAGTGATGACTCCGAATATGATATTGAGGATGTCATTTTGGATGCAATTCAAATGGGAATGGATGAAATCTGTTTTACGGATCATGTGGATTATGGAATAAAAAGGGATTGTGATGACCCACGTGGCATAGAATACCGTAGAGGAGGCCCAGGAGAACCAGAGCAGATGGAAATGGCAAATGTGGATTACTATATGTATGAGGCTAAAATCCGAGAACTTCGATACTGTTATGAAGATCGGTTATCCATTAAGATGGGACTTGAATTTGGAATACAGACTCATACAATTCCAGAATATGAAGCATTGTCTGCGAAATATCCATTTGATTTTATCATTCTCTCTGTACATCAGGTGGAAGATAAAGAACTCTGGACACAGGAGTTTCAGCTGGGACGCACACAACAGGAGTATAATGAGCGTTATTATGAAGAAATACTAGCTCTTGTGAAACAGTATCATAATTACAGCATCTTAGGACATTTAGATTTAATCAGCCGTTATGATAAAGCTGGGTATTATCCTTTTGAAAAAATCAAACCGCTAGTTACTGAGATATTAAGAACTGTGATTGCTGATGGTAAGGGTATCGAGGTCAATACTTCAAGCTATCGATATGGATTACCTGACCTTACTCCATCCAGGAATATTCTTAAATTATATCGAGAACTAGGAGGAAGGATTATCACGATTGGAAGTGATAGCCATAAAAAAGAACATCTGGGGTTTCATATACAAGAAGTTAAGCAGGAATTGATAAAGCTTGGATTTTCGCAATTCTGTACCTTTGATAAAATGAAACCTATATATCATGAGCTATGAGCATAACGTTATCCTGGCTCTCCTTTTTAAGGTTGATCAATAGTATGTTCACCCCTTAAGGGGCTCTATAGGCATTATAATCGCAGTTTAAGTGATTATGAGGCTATGGAGCTTTTTCATTATATTGGAACTTACATTATGCAATAAAAGTTTGAAGAAATATCCTTTTGCTATTTATGCATTTTTACGAAAATGAGTTTTTTTTCTTTTTAATTTATGATAGAATAAAATAGAATTGAATCAAGGGGTGAGGCTTTGGCAAATAACACAGAACGTAATACTAACATTGATACGAACAGCAAAAGCTGTAACAATAGAAAAAAACGTGTAAATAGAATAAAGACAACGATAATAATCATTACAATCATACTACTTATTTTACCGACAATTTGTTGTATTATATTGGGACTGCAGGTGAGTAGGCTTCAGAAGCAGATGAATGAGTTGCAGGGTTTACATAGCAAGTACGGGTTGAATTACAGTAACCAGGATGGTGAGTCATATGCTTTTGCAGCAGGGTTAGAGGATGAGAGCCCAGAATACAGTGATAAACATACTGCGCCAGGTGCGACTAGCTCCGTAACTGCAGGTACCGAGGAAGCTGATGGTGAAAGTATCGATTTTGTGAATGAGGAACAGGATCGATCTGCACTAGAACAGATATTAGATAAAAGTATTATCGATGGCGAGGACAATGAGGAAGCACAAGTCTCCGGAGATAAAGAATTAGTGAAGGGTGCTGCCGCTTCAGATCAGAGTAGCCCCAGACCCGGGAAATATGCAGATAAGAAGGTATATCTGACCTTTGATGACGGACCAAGTATCTATACTAATGATATATTAGATATACTTGCGGAGTATAAGGTTAAGGCGACTTTTTTTGTTGTAGGCAAGACGGATAGCTTGTCTAAAAAGTTATATCAGAGAATTGTAGATGAGGGTCATACCTTAGGGATGCATTCTTATTCTCATCAGTATTCCAAAATATATAATTCCATAGAAGATTTTGATAAGGACTTTACAAAGCTATGGAAATTGTTATATGATACTACTGGATACAAGCCTTCTATTTTCCGGTTTCCAGGGGGGAGTGACAATAAGGTCAACCGAAATGGAATGGAGGATTTCATACGCTATCTGAATGAGGCTGGAATAATCTATTATGATTGGAATGTATTAAATGGGGATGCTACGGGAGAGGAATTTACGAAGGAACAATTGATAAAAAATGTCGTAAAGGATGTAGCAGTCAAGGAAAATTCTATTGTACTCATGCATGATTCAAAGACGAAACAGACTACGATAGATTCATTACCTGGCTTATTGGAAAAATTGATATCAGAGGATGCTCAAATATTGCCTCTGGATAATAAAGTTCCACCGATACAAATGATTAAAGCCGATACAATTAAATAAACCAAGAAACAGGGAGGTATTTTGCGAATGGGCTTTTTTAAGGAGTTTAAAGAAGACTTATCACAAGCAGTAAATGAATTATTACCAGAGGAGGAAGCTGGTAAAGAGGAAACACAAGATCAACTCGTGAATACGTTGGATGCGGACGAAAATAGCTCAGTGGAGATATCGGATAGCGAGAGAATGAAGGTGTGGCTGGAGGAATTTGCCGGCGAGGAGACAGAGAGTCTGGACGACAAGGTTCTAATGGGAGATGATTATTCCGAAGAACCTGATTTTGAAGAAAATACATTAGATTTAGAGGAAGAAGAGGGTGAAGACATGGATGATAATGTGGATCTTGAGTTATTGGAGGCTTTAAATGCTGATGAGGAAGCAGAAAAAGCTGATACGAAGGATAATCAAATGCCGAAATTACGTTCCACTTCTATTGTAAGTGATGATGAAGTAACTGTAATAACGAAGGGTACTACGATTAATGGAAGTATTTCTTCCGATGGTTCTTTGGAGGTTAACGGAACAATCACCGGCGATGTAGAATGCTTAGGTAAATTATCAATTACTGGTAAGATTGTAGGTAATTCTTCTGCTGCTGAGGTTTATGTAAATACGGAACGTTTGGAGGGCAGTATCACCAGTGAGGGAAGTGTTAAGGTTGGTCTTGGCACAGTAATTATTGGCGATATTGTAGCTACTTCAGGTGTGATTGCTGGTGCGATTAAGGGTGAAGTTGATGTGAATGGCCCTATCGTGATTGATTCCACTGCGATTATCAAGGGTAATATTAAGGCAAAATCCGTCCAGATTAATAATGGCGCGGTGATTGAAGGCTTCTGCTCCTTAAGCTATTCCTCTGTTGATGTAGATAATATCTTTGAATAATCAACCAGGGAAAACTTGTAAGAGGCTACATTTATGTGTTGGAATGTCCAGATAGCTGCAAAATATAGAATGTATGAATTTCTCTAATTTGTTCTGGTAATACGAATTGTTTTGTGGTAAATTATTATAGAATGTTTTGTGTATAATTATGACACAACTCAGTTGGTCGGTGGCATAAAATTTTTTATTTATGCTTCCGCCCTAATTTGCGGTGCTTTGGCAGCGTTCACTCAAAACGAATATTAATTCGCCTTGAGGAGATTTGTGCCTGTGTCTTCCGAGGCATAAGCTAACACAATGGGAAGGAATATAAAGCTAGTATGAAAGAATATGAAAGAGTTCTGCTTAAATTAAGCGGAGAAGCCTTAGCAGGAGATAAGAAGACTGGTTTTTGCGAAGAGACCTGCATCGGTGTTGCGAAACAGGTAAAGCAATTGGTTGAAGATGGAGTTCAGGTTAGTATCGTCATCGGTGGCGGTAACTTCTGGAGAGGAAGAACCAGTGAGACTATTGATCGTACAAAAGCAGATCAGATCGGAATGTTGGCAACGGTTATGAATTGTATCTATGTATCGGAGATTTTTCGTCATGTCGGAATGAAGACAAAGGTATATACTCCGTTTGCATGTGGTAGCATGACAGAATTATTCTCGAAGGATAACGTTACCGAATTTATGAAACAAGATGGTGTGGCTTTCTTAGCCGGAGGAACAGGGCATCCTTATTTCTCGACGGATACGGCTACGGTTCTTCGCGCTGTAGAATTAGACTGCAATATCATTCTAATGGCAAGAGCAGTGGATGGGGTATATGATAGTGATCCCAAAAAGAATCCTGCTGCAAAGAAATTCTCCGAAATCGCTTTACAAGATGTTCTTGATAAGAAGCTTGGAGTTGTGGATATGACAGCTACAGTGCTGTGCATAGAGAATAAGATGCCAATTCTGTTATTCGGTTTGTGTGAAGAGGAGAGTATTGTTAAAGCTGCTATGGGCTTATCAAATGGCACTAGAATGACAATTTAGGATAATTAATTATTTTAATGGAGGGATGAAAATGGATGCAAAGCTAGAACAATTCAGTTCAAAAATGGTAAAAACAGTGGAAACATTAAAGGAAGAGTATTCCACAATACGCGCGGGCAGAGCAAATCCTCATCTTTTAGATAAACTCAGAGTGGATTATTATGGACAGCCTTCCGCATTGCAGTCTGTAGCTAATGTTTCTGTTCCTGAGGCGCGAGTAATCCAGATACAGCCATGGGAAAGTAAGCTGATCAGAGAGATCGAGAAAGCAATCATAAATTCAGATTTAGGTCTTACACCAAGCAATGATGGAAAGATTATTCGTCTTGTATTTCCTGAGCTTACAGAGGAAAGAAGAAAAGAGCTTGTGAAGGATGTTAAGAAAAAGGCAGAGAATGCAAAGGTTGCCGTAAGAAACATCAGAAGAGATGCAAACGAGCTGTTTAAGAAGCAGAATAAAGCAAGTGAAATCTCTGAGGATGAATTCAAACATCTTGAGGATGATGTTCAAAAGGTTACCGATCATTATATCGCTGAAATTGATCGTATCATGGAAGATAAATCAAAGGAAATTCTTACTATATAAAGGTAGATTTTGCAATCAATGGAAAGGTTGCAGTAGGAACTTCAGGATGTATATATATTAGTGTAATTAGGGTGTTTCAAAAGTTTTATTCATGACAAGCAGAGTGAGGATGAATAAAGTCTTCTTTTGAAACACCCTTATTATTCATGGTTTGGTTAGTTAGAATAGGAGAAGATGGATGCAGGAAAACGAGTTGAACATACCGAAGCATGTAGCTATTATTATGGATGGTAACGGCCGTTGGGCTAAGAAAAAAAGAATGCCAAGAAATTATGGACATACCCAAGGGAGCAAGAACGTGGAAAAGATCTGCGAAGAAGCTTATAAAATGGGAATTGAATATCTTACGGTTTATGCTTTCTCTACTGAAAACTGGGTACGGCCACAGGAAGAGGTAGAGGCTCTAATGAAGCTTCTGGCAACCTATCTCGAGACAAGTATTAAGACTAGTACTAAAAATAATATGAGGGTTCGTATCATTGGAGATACTTCAAGATTACCGGAGAATTTGAGGAAAAGTATAGTAGCCCTGGAGGAAGCCTCAAAGAATAATACAGGCCTAAAATTTCAGGTTGCCATTAATTACGGAGGCAGAGATGAGCTTTTACGTGCAGCAAAGGCGATGGCACAGGATATAAAATCGAATAAAACAGAAATTGATCATATAGATGAAGCGATGTTTGAACAATATCTGGATACAAAGGGAATCCCAGATCCGGATTTGCTCATTCGTACCAGTGGAGAGCAGAGACTTTCGAATTTTCTGCTTTGGCAGCTTGCTTATACTGAGTTCTATTTTCCGGATGTGCTTTGGCCGGATTTTAATAAGACAGAACTAATTAAGGCTGTGGAATATTATAGTAACCGAACCAGAAAATTCGGAGGTTTAGCATAAGCCAGTAGAGATTTAAGTCACACAATATAAGTTTGTGCCTACACATACCCGGAGCTTTACATCGGGTGGGGCTTGGAATATATTAGCTGTATGAAAGAAGCAGCATGGGAGGATATACGATGTTTAGGACAAGATTAATCAGCGGAATTGTTTTATTAGCGATTACGATTGCAGTAGTTATTCTGGGAGGCGACTTACTTTTTGGAGTGCTGTTGGTAATATCAATGATAGGATTGTATGAGCTTTATAAAATAGTCAATGTACATCGTTCCTTTCCAGGTATTTTAGGATATATCTGCGGTTTGAGCTACTATATTCTTATGTATTTTGACTTACCGCAATATCAAATGATGCTTTTTATTTTTTTCCTAATGCTGTTAATGTTTGCCTATGTGTTTGGTTTTCCCAAATTTTCAACGGAACAGATCGCGATCTCTTTCTTTGGCCTCTTCTATGTCAGTATTATGCTTAGCTACATATATCAGGTGCGTATTCTTGAGGATGGCGCATGGATTGTTTGGTTGATCTTTATCGGAGCGTGGGGTTCCGATACCTGTGCATATGTGGTTGGGGTGCTCTTTGGAAAGCATAAATTTGCTCCGAAGCTGAGCCCTAAGAAATCACTTGAGGGTTGTATCGGCGGAATAGCTGGTGCCGCTTTAATCGGATTTTTATATGCAACAGCCATTGGAGGCAATATTACCGAATTACAGAATCCTCAGTTGATTTTCGCTATAATCGGAGCGGCTTCCAGTGTTATCTCCCAGATTGGAGATTTGGCTGCATCGGCAATCAAGCGTAATCATAACATTAAGGATTATGGAACCTTAATCCCAGGTCACGGCGGCATCCTTGACCGCTTCGACAGTATTATTTTTACCGCACCGATCGTGTTCTATCTGGCGGTGATGCTTTGATTATTATAAAAACCTAGTATGTGATCATTTTTGAAGAGTGCTTTGTAATGTGATGCATGTAATCGAGGATTGGATATGAGTTTTTGCTTGTCTTTCCCTCCTGTCGGGATGCTTCTTACAAGCCTCAGAACATTTAATCATGCTGTCCGTTGGACTAGCATGATTAATGAGTCTTGACAAAGCATATGCCCCTCGGTCGGCCGATCTGCGCAAAAATCACACCCAACACTCGATTACATGCAGATTTATGTTTTCTATCTTCAAAAATGATAATATAGGTATTGATAAGTAGAATTTTCTCGCCTTTCCCTCCTTACGGGATGCATTTTACAAGCCTCAGGCATAAATCCAGCTGTCCATTGAAACAGCAGGATTTAGAGTCTTGACAATACATAAGCCCCTTGGTCGGACGGTCTTCGAAAATTTCGTATAGCCGTTCCCTAATCAAGAGAGAGGTTTTCTATCTTCAAAAATGATAATATAGGTATTGATAATTAGTTTTGTGAGCTTATGGGGTCTATGACTTGATAAGGGAACGGTACACAGAATTTTCTCGCCTTTCCCTCCTGACGGGATGCATTTTACAAGCCTCAGGCTTAAATCCAGCTGTCCATTGGAACAGCAGGATTTAGAGTCTTGATAATGTATAAGTCCTTTGGTCGGAGGATGTGCGTTATGTTATATGTTGTTTGAGATGAATAGAGTTTTATGATGCTGGATACGATTTTTATAGTAATTAGATTTCATTGATGTAATTATGAAATTTTTATGGATTATTTGAATTTATGGATGGATTGGGGTATAGTATAGATAAGCTGTCGCGAGTCAGCATATATGGAGGTTTTAGAATGAAGAAGATTGGTATTCTCGGTTCTACGGGTTCCATTGGAACCCAGACCTTAGATATTGTCAGAGAGAATAAAGAGTTGAAAGTTACAGCCCTGGCGGTTGATTCTAATATAGATTTATTGGAGAGACAGGTTCGCGAGTTTATGCCGAACCTTGTTTGCGTATATCGGGAGGATAAAGCGAAGCTGTTGAAGGATAGACTAACGGATCTTTCCGTAAAGGTAGTGACTGGTATGGAAGGACTGATTGAATGTGCTACGGAGGCAGAGACTGATACGTTAGTCACCGCCATGGTAGGCATGATCGGAGTTCAGCCTACGATTGAAGGAATTAATGCTGGAAAGCATATTGCTTTAGCAAATAAAGAAACTTTGGTAACGGCGGGTCATATTATTATGCCATTGGTAAAGGAAAAGGGTGTATCATTACTTCCGGTAGATAGTGAGCATTGTGCTATATTTCAGTCATTGAATGGGGAAGATAAGAAGAAGGCATATAAGATTCTCTTAACAGCCTCTGGCGGACCATTCCGTGGTATGAAATTACCAGAGCTTAAGAATAAATCTCCAAAGGATGCTCTGAAGCATCCAAACTGGGCTATGGGACAGAAGATTACCATTGATTCGGCGACAATGGTTAATAAAGGTCTTGAGGTTCTTGAAGCAGCTTGGTTATTTGATATGTGCCTGGAGGATATTCAGGTTGTAGTTCACCCTCAGAGTATCATTCATTCGATGGTTGAGTATGTTGATGGCAGCATTATTGCACAGCTGGGAGTACCGGATATGAAGCTTCCTATACAATATGCGTTATTTTATCCAGATAGAAAGCCTTTGCAACACGGAGAACGTGTTGATTTTTATCGATTAAAGCAATTGACCTTTGAGGAACCGGATATGGATACTTTCTTCGGTTTAAGGCTGGCTTATGAAGCCGGACGACAAGGTGGAAGTATGCCTACAGTATATAATGCGGCGAATGAATGGGCTGTCGCAGAATTTCTGAAGGGAAAGATTGAATTCCTTGCAATTCCTACGCTGATTGAGAAGGCTATGCAGCGTCATAAATTGATTGCTAACCCTTCATTAAAAGAAATTCTGAACACAGAACAAGAAACATATGATTTTGTAAGAGGTTTTACGGAATCCGGATTATGATGTATAATCACGCTTAGACAGAACGCCTCTGGCTAAACGGTAACAACATCATTCCTTCGGAGATAAGAAAGGATTGAACATTTATGAATATAATTGTAGCAGTACTAATATTAGGTCTTATCGTTGTAATCCATGAACTTGGGCATTTTCTTCTGGCAAAAGCGAACGGAATTACTGTGACAGAATTTTCGGTCGGTATGGGACCAAGAATTGCAAGCTTTGTTCGTAAGGGAACCAGATACTCACTAAAGCTGCTGCCCTTTGGCGGCTCATGTATGATGCTCGGTGAGGACGAGAGTGTGGATGATGACGGTGCCTTCGGTAAAAAGGGAGTATGGGCAAGATTCTCCGTTATCTTTGCAGGTGCTTTTTTTAACTTCATTCTTGCATTCGTGCTTGCGTTAATCGTTTTGGGAGATGTCGGTGTTGATAAGCCCTATATTGAAAAGGTGAATGAAGGTAGTCCTGCCGAGGTAGCTGGCCTGATAAAGGACGATATTATCAAAGAAATAAATGGATCGCCTATCCATTTTTCGAGAGATATTCAGTACTATTTTTATTTTAATAATTTATCAGAAAAACCGGTTGATGTGACTGTTCTACGTAACGGAGAAGAGCTTACTTTACAGCTGACTCCCACATGGCGTGATGATTACAAATTAGGCTGTTCCTATACTTCCACAAATCCGACTGCAAAATTAGAGGCTGTAGTAGAAGGATATCCATTGGCACAGGCTGGAGTAAAAGCAGGGGATGTCATTGTCCGTATTAATGGAGTTGACATTCAATCCGCGAAGGAACTGGCAGATTATCTGGATACACATCCTCTATCAAAGGAAGCGATAACACTGACCTATCTGAGAGATGGGCAGGAGACAGAGATCACCGTAGAGCCAAAGCTAGCTCAAAGCGGATATGATATGGGTTGGAATTATAATCTATATCGTGAAAAGGTTAGTGCTTTAGAGGCAATCAAATATAGCTTTTATGAGCTGAAACTCAATGTGGTTAATACCATCAAGAGTCTCGGACATTTGATTATGGGAAAGGCCAGCATGAAAGAGGTATCTGGGCCGGTAGGTATCGTGAATGTAGTGGGAGATATCGTCTCGGAATCAGAGGATTACGGTATCCATGCAACCTTGCTTTCCTTGGCACAGTTTAGTATACTCTTAAGTGCTAATTTAGGTGTGATGAACCTGCTTCCTCTTCCGGCGCTTGATGGAGGAAGGATTGTATTCTTATTAATTGAAGCAATCCGTAAAAAGCCGGTTCCTAAGGAAAAAGAAGCTGTAGTTCATCTGGTAGGAATGGCATTATTAATGCTGCTTATGGTATTTGTAATGTTTAATGATATCCGTAATATCTTTCTGTAGTGTGAGATTAGAAGTTTAACCTTCATTGAAGCAATAGATCTTTGTAATGGTGATAAAATCCTGTTTATGAAGGAAGTTTTTTGGGATGTTTACGAAAGGTGGTAGAACAATGTACCGTGATAATACAAAGGTAATCAGGATTGGAGACCGGGTAATCGGAGGCGGTAATCCGATATTGATCCAATCTATGACAAATACTAGAACGGAAGATGTGTTGGCTACCGTTGATCAGATTAAGAGGCTAACGGAAGCTGGTTGTGAGATTGTTCGGTGTACCGTCCCAAGTATGGAGGCAGCGGCTGCTTTTAAGGAGATTAAGAAGCAGATAACAATTCCCTTGGTGGCCGATATTCATTTTGATTATCGTCTGGCAATTGCAGCGATGGAGAGTGGTGCGGATAAAATCCGAATTAATCCCGGTAATATTGGAAATGAAGAGAAGCTGAAGGCAGTAGTAACGGTTGCAAAGGAAAGAAGGATTCCCATTCGTGTCGGTGTCAACAGCGGTTCTTTGGAGAAAGAAATTATAGCAAAGTACGGTAAAGTAACTGCTAGAGGTCTTGTGGATAGCGCATTAGATAAGGTAAAGCGAATTGAGGATATGGATTATGATCAGATTGTAATCAGCATCAAATCCTCCGATGTAATGATGTGTGTTCAAGCCCATGAGCTAATTGCACCACTGACAAAGTATCCCCTCCATGTAGGAATAACGGAAGCAGGGACGGTCAATGCAGGAAATATTAAGTCAGCGCTAGGCCTCGGCATAATTCTATATCAGGGAATCGGTGATACCATCCGTGTATCCTTGACCGGTGATCCGGTAGAGGAGATTCGCTCCGCCAAGCTTATATTAAAGACCTTAGGCTATCGTAAGGGTGGTGTTGAGGTAGTATCCTGTCCGACCTGCGGTAGAACTCAGATTAATTTGATTAAGCTGGCTACTGAAGTAGAAGAGATGGTAGCAGATATGGATCTTGATATTAAGGTGGCAGTAATGGGCTGCGCGGTGAATGGACCCGGTGAAGCAAGAGAAGCGGATATCGGAATTGCCGGTGGTAAAGGAGAAGGTATTATTATTAAGAAGGGTGAGATTCTTCGAAAGGTTCCGGAAGATAAGCTTTTAGAGGAGCTACATAATGAATTGCTCAATTGGCCCTGTACGAAATAATAAAAGACATTAATTTTCATTTGAAAGTTTGTGCCGGCATCATCTGAATGTGCATTATAAAGTGTATCGAACACACTAAAGTGTATAGTGAACACAAAGTGAATAGTGCACATAAAGTGTATAGTACACACAAAGTATATAATACACACTTGGCACAAACTAACTCGAAGTTTAGATATGCGGGATGGAGAATAGCCATGTTATTTTTTGAAGCATTTGATCAAGTCTCTGCCGATCAGGAATTGCAGAAGCTTTATAGCGAAGTGGATGTTGTTAAGGTAATCGCTTCGAAGCAGACGAAGAATATCTTCGTCTGCTTTCGAAGTAACCGGCTGATTGGCAGAGTTCATATAAGAAAGATGGAAGAACTGCTGAATCGGCAGCTCTTTTTACATACCGGGAACAAAGCTATACTTAAGCCTAGGTTTGAGTTGTCTGCCCAATATACACTGACTAAGCTGTATCCGATTTATCGGGATAGTATTCTGGAGGAACTGAAGGAGGTTAGTGTTGTAACCTACCATCTTTTTTCTACTGCAGAGGTAACCGTAGAGGATATGAGGATTACGGTTCGCGTTACAGACAGTTGTGTTGCAAAAGAAAAGATGACAAAATTAAAGGACTTCCTGGAGACCATGTTCCAGGAACGGTTCGATTATACGGTTCATGTGGTAATGGATTATATTGAACCAAAAGAAAAAAATAAGGACTATGAACAGGAATATCGTAAGCAGATGCTTCGTATGTCTGAGAAGGAGGCTCTGGAGGAAGGCTTTGCGGTAAATCTCTCCGGTGGGCAGGAGCAGGCTGCCGGTGTGGAGGCTGGCGAGACTGGATACAAAAAGGAAGAGGGTAGTTTGGTAATAGGTCAAACGAAGGCCTCACAAGAAGTCACAAGCGGGTCAGATAAAGGTACTTTAGCAAAGGCGGATGCAGTAAAAGCAGAGTTACCGAAGAATACTTCTCCTAAAACAGAGCCACCAAAACAGACAGCGGCTAAGAGCTTTGGTAAGAGTGCCTATGATAAAGGTAAGGGAAGTTATCGAAAATTACCTCAGGATCCATCCGTCGTATATGGTAAGAATTTTGAAGGTGCTATCGTTCCGATCTGTGATATCATTGCGGAGATCGGAGAAGTGGTCATACGAGGCAAGCTGATAAAGCCGGATACCAGAACCATTGGTAATGAAAAAAGCATTATTACCTTTGTAATGACAGATTATACGGATTCCATCAAGGTCAAGCTGTATGCGAAGACAATTGAAGTGGATGAGATTACTGCGCTATTAAAGCCGGGCGGGTTCTTTTCATTAAAGGGTATCGCGCAGAACGATACCTACGAGAGAGATATCACGATTGGCTCGGTCATAGGTATTAAGACAATCGGTGATTTCTTAAGTAATTCAAGAAATGATAATGCACCTGTTAAACGTGTGGAGCTTCATGCTCATACAATGATGAGTGATATGGACTCCGTGGTCGATGTAAAGAAAATGGTAAAGCGTGCCTTCAAATGGGGACATTCTGCCATCGCGATTACTGACCATGGTGTTGTACAAGCCTTCCCGGACGCCAGTCATGCCATTAATCCGAAGGATTATGCGGATGAAGAGGAACAGAAACGGGCGAAGAATTTCAAGGTGATCTATGGGATGGAGGCTTATCTGGTGGATGACCTCAAAGAGGTTGTAACCAATGCAAAAGGGCAGAGTCTTGATGACTCCTTTGTAGTCTTTGATATTGAGACCACCGGCTTTAGCCAGACCAATGATCGTATCATTGAAATCGGTGCAGTGAAGGTAATGAATGGAGTGATTACGGACCGTTACAGTACCTTTGTCAATCCGGAGGTTCCCATTCCCTATGAGATTGAACAGCTGACCTCAATTAATGATAATATGGTCATTACTTCCCCGACCATTGATTTGATATTGCCTGAGTTCCTGGCCTTTTGCGAGGGCTGCATTCTAGTCGCTCATAATGCTTCCTTTGACGTGGGCTTTATAAGTAAAAATGCGTCAAGAATAGGGCTTGATATTGATTACACTGTGATCGATACGGTTGGTTTATCCCGTATTCTCCTACCGGAGCTAAGCAGACATCGATTAAATGTGGTAGCGAAGGCTCTTAATATCTCTCTGGAAAATCATCATCGTGCAGTGGATGATGCAGGAGCAACGGCAGAGATTTTCATGAAGTTCGTTACAATGCTGAAAGAGCGTGAGATTAATAAGGTAGATGAGATTGATAAGCTTGGTAAGATGACTGCAGAAGCAATCCGTAAGCTTCCTGCTTACCATGCGATCCTACTGGCTGCAAGTGATGTGGGTAGAGTTAATCTGTATAAGATGGTATCCTTATCCCATATCGAGTATTATAACAAGCGTCCGAAGATTCCGAAGAGTCTGCTTATGGAATGCAGGGAAGGAATAATTCTGGGCTCTGCCTGTGAAGCAGGCGAGATCTTCCAGGCGGTACTCACAAACAAATCCCATGAACAAATTGCTAAGCTGGTGGATTTCTATGATTATCTTGAAATCCAGCCGCTTTGTAATAATGAATTCTTGATTCGTAGTGAGCGAAGCGATGATAAGGATATCAATACGAAGGAAGATCTGATGGAGTTGAATCGCAGGATTGTCGCTCTGGGAGAAGAATATAACAAACCGGTGGTAGCTACCTGCGACGTTCATTTCTTAGATCCAGAGGACGAGGTATACCGTAGAATCATTCTTGCCGGTAAGGGCTTTAAGGACGCAGATGAACAAGCGGCTTTATATCTTCGCACCACGGAAGAGATGTTGGAGGAATTCTCTTATTTAGGTAGAGCTAAGGCAGAAGAGGTGGTTATCACTAACAGTAATCTGATTGCTGATCGAATCGAGAAGATATCACCGGTAAGACCGGATAAATGTCCTCCGGTGCTGCCTAATTCTGAAGAAAACCTACGTAATATCTGCTATGATAAGGCTCATTCTATGTATGGAGATCCCCTGCCTGCGCCGGTAGAGGCACGTCTGGAACATGAGCTAAAGTCAATTATCAATAATGGCTTCGCGGTTATGTATATCATCGCTCAGAAGCTGGTATGGAAATCAAATGAGGATGGCTATCTGGTAGGCTCCCGTGGTTCCGTAGGATCTTCCTTCGTCGCAACGATGGCTGGTATCACAGAGGTAAATCCCTTGGCACCTCATTATTACTGCCTAAACTGTCATTACTCTGATTTTGATTCGGAGGAGGTTAAAAGGTATGGTGGAAGCTCCGGTTGCGATATGCCTGACCGTAATTGTCCGGTTTGTGGTAATCCTCTGGAGAAGGACGGACATGATATTCCCTTCGAGACCTTCTTGGGCTTCTACGGTGATAAGGAGCCGGATATCGACTTAAACTTCTCCGGTGAATACCAGAGTAAGGCCCATGATTATACAGAGGTCCTCTTTGGTAAAGGGCACACCTTCCGTGCCGGTACAATTGGTACCTTGGCGGATAAGACAGCTTTTGGCTACGTTAAGAACTATTATGAAGAACGCGGTATCCATAAGAGAAACGTAGAGATTGATCGTATTGTAGATGGCTGCGTTGGTGTTAGAAGAACCACCGGACAGCATCCGGGTGGTATCGTAGTATTGCCTCACGGCGAGAATATCTATTCCTTTACTCCCGTGCAGCGTCCGGCAAATGATATGACGACGAAGACCATTACCACTCATTTTGATTATCATTCCATTGATCATAATCTATTAAAGTTAGATATTCTCGGCCACGACGATCCGACGATGATCCGTATGCTGGAGGATCTGACCGGACTCAATGCCCAGAAGATTCGGCTGGACGATGAGAAGGTACTATCCTTATTCCATGATACTAAGGCCCTTGGCATTGCACCGAAGGATATCGACGGTTGTGAGTTAGGCTGTCTTGGTATTCCGGAGTTTGGTACGGATTTTGTTATGCAGATGGTGAAGGATACACAGCCAAAGTCCTTCTCTGACCTGGTTCGTATCTCCGGTCTGTCCCATGGGACGGACGTATGGCTGAATAATGCTCAGACCTTAATTCAGAATGAAAAATGTACTTTGTCCACTGCAATCTGTACCCGTGATGATATCATGATCTTCCTGATTGCAACCGGTGTGGAGCCCGGTCAATCCTTTAAGATCATGGAAAGTGTACGTAAAGGCAAGGGATTAACGTCAGAGATGGAGCAGGCAATGGTAGCGGCAGGTGTACCGGATTGGTATATCTGGTCCTGTAAGCAGATTAAGTACATGTTCCCGAAGGCTCATGCAGCTGCTTATGTTATGATGGCCTTTCGTATCGCATTTTTTAAGGTGTATTATCCGCTGGCTTATTATGCAGCCTATTTCTCGATCCGTGCTTCTGCCTTTAATTATGAGCTAATGTGCCTTGGTAGAAATGTACTGGAACAGCATATTGCTGATTACAAGAAGCGCAGTAATACCTTGACTAAGAAGGAGCAGGACACCTTCAAGGATATGAGAATCGTTCAGGAAATGTATGCACGTGGCTTTCAGTTCCTGCCGATTGATATTTATACCGCAAAGGCTCACGCTTTCCAGATTATAGATGGTAAACTGATGCCATCCTTAAGTACCATTGACGGACTTGGTGATAAGGCTGCAGATGCGGTAGTAGAGGCTGCTAAGCAGGGACCCTTCCTGTCAAGGGATGATTTTAAGATTCGTTGTAAGGTAAGCTCCACGGTGGTAGATAATATGGCTAAAATGGGATTGTTTGGCGAGCTTCCGGCTTCCAATCAGATGTCCCTGATGGATTTCCTGCAATAAACTGCTTCGCGGTCAGGAATTGACGAGTGCAAGTTGATGTATGGCTAATGCACGGACTTGCTGATATACGAAGGTGTTATGATCTACTTGATTGTTAATTGCTTTGTATATTACGGCATTCGTGTTTTTGGACTCATTGTTAGACTATAATGCACCTTTAAAGGTTAGATAAAATCTAATGTTTAAAGGTGCATTTTCATTCATGACAAATGAATTGATTTATCAATTCATCTAGTTTAAAAATATTAACATGAAATTAAGATTATAGCCTTTTCATAGATTAGATGAAAATCCATGGGAAACACCTGATAAAACAATAATGATCTCAAAGAAGAATTTAAATTATTCTAAGGAAGTCACGAAATATTTGAAGGTTTATTGACGATTATTTTGTATTTACAGTCAGAAAGGGATATGGTAGTATGACAAGTAATTTACATATATATTCCAATAGAGGAATAGAAAAGGTGGTTACTATGATATGGAAAGGGTTACGTTTTGGAATTTTGCTACAGCTAGCCATAGGTCCAATGTGTTTACTGGTCTTTAAAACTTCTGCTTCTGAGGGATTACTATCCGGGTTAGTTCTTGTCTTGGCCATTACCATGGTTGACGGCCTCTATATTCTGCTGTCCGGGCTTGGTGTTGCCGCGATTATGAAAAACATAAAGATTCAAAGGTTAATTAAGCTAATCGGATGTATTATTCTTATGTTGTTTGGTATAAGTATGATTACCGGAGCTCTTGGAATGAATGTTCTACCTACATTTTTATCGTTTTCAGCCAAGAAGCAGGATAATATTTTTCTGAAGGGGTTGCTGCTGACAGCATCAAATCCCCTTACAATTCTATTCTGGAGTGGAGTATTCTCTACTCAGGTCATCGAACATAAGCTGAATAAGCTTCAGTTGTTCTACTATGGCTTTGGTTGTATCCTATCCACGTTAAGCTTTCTTAGTATCATTGCATTGCTAGGTACCATTGTCAGTAGATTTCTTCCACAGAGTATCATGACCGTTATGAATTTTGTAGTAGGAGTTCTATTAATCTTATTTGGGTTAAGGCTATTCTTATCTAAAAAGGATTGAAAAATGGAGCTGTAATTGATTGAACAAGTATTAAGGAGTAGTTTACGATGACATACATTTACATATAACGGATAATGTCGAAAATTACCACGTTATTTTACATAAGAGCGATAGCCGAAAAGATACTTTATATCGTCATAATAACGAAATGTATCAATTGGTAAAACAATTCAAAAAAAACATTAAAAAAGGGCTTGATTTTTTCTTTCGCATAGTGTAGAATAAATATTGTTCTTAAGGCTCGTTGGTCAAGGGGTCAAGACGCCGCCCTCTCACGGCGGAAACAGGGGTTCGATTCCCCTACGAGCTGCTAATAAAAATCCGAAATTACCGGTTGGTGATTTCGGATTTTTTGATTCTATACTTGGTGTTTTGCATGTTATTACGGTCTTAATAAATTGACACAAATAATGGGTAAAGTTTATAATAATAACGATATACTATTTTATGTGGATGATAGAGGGGATGGACAGTGACCGGAAGGATTAGTCGATCCGGAAGTGTAAGCATGGGAAGTATGTGATATAAGACCAATTAGAAGCAAGGCAGGTGTAATTAATAGCCTTAATAATAGTACGAGAGGAAGTAAGATGATGCAAAAGGAATTGATGATAACAGTAATTGACGGGCAAGGTGGCGGTATAGGCAAAAGTATCGTAGGTAAGCTGCGTAAGCAGATTGAAAAGGATAAGGGAATTACTATATGTGCAATTGGGACCAATTCCAATGCAACCAACTCGATGTTGAAAGCTGGCGCTGATATTGGGGCAACAGGAGAGAATGCAATTAAGCGAACCGTATACCAGTCCGATCTGATACTTGGACCGATCGCTATCATTGCAGCAAATTCCATGCTGGGGGAGCTTACTCCTGAGATGGCCTTGGCTATCAGCTCCTGTCCGGCGCGAAAGATATTAGTTCCTCTCAACCGTTGTAACATTACTATTGCTTTTGACTTGAATGCAACGACAGAAACCTATATTGATTACTGTATTAAGCTGGTAATGGACTATCTGGTAGGACAGGAGCAGCCGTAGTGCTTTGATTGAATTTTTTATAGGTGTATAAAAGGGCGTGTAAAAGCTGATAAAAGCTTGACGATATTTATAAATGTGATATGATATAATTATTGCATCGGCCATCAAGAAGGTGGTCAACAGTAGGAAATACTGTATAGGAAGAAAACACCGATATTAGATGGTGATTATAGTTATAAAGGTTTTATTCGATCGTGCTGTAGCCTGTAAATCGTTGCTGGCAGGTTATCATTCATGGAATCGAAAGTTTGGATAGCGTGCTTTCTATGGAAACTAATATGTAAATGGAATCATGAAGATTCAGCCGGTTGAGAACTGCCGCTGTTTATTCATGATTTTTTTATCATATAGGTATTTTTACAGTATGATAAGAAAAACTCCATGCAGGTGGACCTAGTTCATTTTAAGATGATACACCTAGCCAAGAGTTGGTTTATAATTGACAGAGACCAGGAGGATGAAGATGGATATACATAATTTGTTGGAGCAGGTGAAAAATAACGAAATGTCAATCACACAGGCAGAGGAGCTCCTAAAAAAATTACCCTATGAGGATTTAGGCTTTGCTAAGCTGGATCATCATAGAGAATTGCGTTCCGGCTTCGGAGAGGTCGTATTCTGCCAGGGGAAATCGATAGAACACCTGGTTCGGATTTATCAAAGCTTTCATGAGAAGGGCACCAATGTACTTGGGACGAGAGCAACAATGGAACAGTATGAGAAAGTGAAGGAAGCACTACCAATGGCAGAATATGACAGCCTGTCACGAATCTTATCCATACAGAGGCAGGATAAGAAGCGCATCGGAAATGTGGTGGTTTGTACCGGTGGTACCTCAGATATACCTGTGGCGGAGGAGGCTGCCCAAACAGCAGAATTCTTCGGAAGTCAAGTAACCCGAATTTATGATGTAGGCGTAGCGGGCATTCATCGCCTATTATCCAGGGTAGAAGAGATCCGCCAGGCGAATTGCGTAATTGCGGTCGCGGGGATGGAAGGAGCTTTGGGTGGTGTTGTGGCTGGCCTGGTAGATAAGCCGGTGATTGCCGTTCCGACCTCCATTGGCTACGGGGCAAACTTTGGAGGCGTATCCGCTCTGTTAACAATGTTAAATTCCTGTGCAGAAGGCCTGGCAGTGGTTAATATCGATAATGGTTTTGGTGCGGGATATATCGCAACTCAAATTAATAGGATGGGGGTATAATTTATGCATATGTCGGACGCATTATTATCGGTGGCAGTAGGTGCTACAATGAACGTAGTTTCAACAGGTGCCATAGGCTATAGTGTTTCTAAAGTGAAAAAGTATGATTATGAAGAAAATAAGATTCCAATGATGGGAGTCATGGGAGCCTTTATCTTTGCAGCACAGATGATCAATTTTACGATACCGGTCACCGGTTCCAGTGGGCACATTGGGGGAGGAATTCTTCTTGCCGCCTTACTTGGACCTTTTCCGGCAGTGATTACACTGTCCTGTGTTTTGCTGATTCAATGTTTATTCTTTGCAGATGGCGGCTTACTTGCTTTGGGATGTAATATTTTCAATATCGCTATATTACCCTGCCTGGTAGCCTATCCTTTGATTTATAAAAAAATTTTAAAGAAGAAAATGACGACAGGCAGAATAACGCTTGCTGCTATCGCCGCCGTCGTGGTCGGTCTGCAGCTGGGTGCATTTGGTGTAGTAATACAGACACTATTATCCGGGATTACAGAGCTTCCGTTTCGTGCTTTTGTTATCGTGATGCAGCCGATTCATCTTGCAATTGGTATTGTAGAGGGTATCGTAACTGCAGCAGTATTATGCTATGTATATCATAATCGTAAGAGCATCCTAGAGCAGGCTCTTGGTCAAGGCTCAGCAGGAAATGCTTCAATGAAGAAGGTTTATATAGGCTTTATCGTGGCAGCGCTTTTAGTTGGAGGAGTATTCTCCTGGTTCGCATCAGCTAACCCGGATGGTTTGGAGTGGGCAATCGGGAAGGTTGCCGGGAAAGCAGAGATAGGCAGTGCTTCTAATCTTCATGAGGCAGCTCAGACACTACAGAATACTACTGCGTTTTTACCTGATTATGCTTTAGCAGAGGATGTTACAGCAGATGGTAAACTGGGAACCAGTCTGTCCGGTATTGTAGGCGGATCGATTACCCTGGCTTGTGCCATGGGCTTCGGGGCTTTGATCATGTTATTTAAGAAGAGAAAGGGCAGAAAATATTAGGTGAAGGCTTCCTATGTCTGAAATTAGAACCTCAATGAATCAAATCACATCTCTAGAAGAGCTTGCGACTCGGGATACGCCACTTCATCGCATTCATCCGGCGATCAAATTACTGGCTACTGCGATTTATCTGGTTATCGTAATATCCTTTGGAGCGGATCAGATCAGTGGATTGATAATATTCTTATTCTATCCAATACTGCTTATGACGTTGGGCGAGATTCCGTTCAAACCGCTAATGAGACGAATTATAATCGCATTACCCTTTCCTTTTTTTGCCGGACTCTCGAATATGCTTGTAAGTCGAGAAGCGGTTATGCTACTCGGCGGAGTGACAATAACGAAGGGAATGATTATCTTCCTTTCTATATTAATAAAAACGGTATTAACTGTTACAGCAGTACTACTATTGATTGCAACCACGACAATGAATGAATTGCTATATGCTATGTTATATTTTCGTATTCCTTCTATTTTTGTACTACAGATCACTATGACCTTCCGATATCTGGGTGTATTGATGGGAGAGGTTTCTGTGATGTACCATGCTTATATACTCAGGGCCCCGCGTGAACGTGGGATTAAGCTGCAGGATATGGGACCATTTCTTGGTCAGCTGATTATCCGTAGCTTTGACCGTGCGGATCGTATTTATCATGCAATGAAGTGCCGAGGCTTTGAAGGAGGGGTAACCTTACCCAATTATCATACAATCCCGATGCTGCAGTGGATGTATTTGATCGTCGTAAGCTCTATCTTGGTTATGATGCGTCTGGTAAATATCAGTGAGTGGATTGGCAGCCTCTTTGTATAGGATTAGAGACAAAAGCTGTTCCAATAAAGATAGCTTAAATCGAACAATTTATATATTGATTGCATAATGCAGAAAATAATTCATTCGCCACACGCTCTCGCCTCAATTAGTCACGTAGTGATGGCGCACATACAGTTGCTCATCGAATGATATCCTGCATCATGTGAAAGCCTGGGTAGAGAAATCTTACAAGATGAAACGGAAGACTATTTCACTTATTGGAATTATTAAATGCAGATTACCGGTAAGGCTTTTAAAACTCAAATCTTGTATAATAAATTCGCAAACAGTCGCAAAGCGCTGGCAGGATGTGAAAGGAACGGGAGACTAGTAATGATTAAGATAGATCAGCTTAGTGTGAGATATCACGATGGGAATCAGGTGATTAATCGACTTGACATGCAAATATCGGATGGAGAAACCGTCGGAGTAATTGGAACCAACGGAGCGGGGAAATCAACTCTATTGATGACATTGGTAGGTATTTTGTTGCCCAGTGAGGGAACAATCGAGATTGACGGAGTCGTATTGGATAAGAAGAATCTACGAGAAATCAGAGAGAAGATCGGAGTCGTATTCCAGAATCCGGATGATCAGCTATTCATGTCCAATGTATACGATGATATTGCCTTTGGCTTAAGAAATTATGGTATGAAAGAGGAAACTATCGAACAAAAGATATCCGAGATTATGGAGGAGCTGGGTATAGAAAAGCTGAAGCATATGAACTCTCATAAGCTATCAGGAGGAGAGAAGCGTATCATTGCGATTGCAACCATTCTGATCATGGAGCCTTCGGTCGTGCTGTTTGATGAGCCCTCCTCTTTTTTGGACCCTAAGACCAGAAGAAGACTCATTGGACTGCTTCGCAGTTTAAAGATGACGAAGCTGATCGCTACCCACGATCTTGACATGGCGCTGGAGCTGTGTGACCGAATTATTATGCTTAAGGAGGGCCAAGTATTTGCCCAAGGTAAGGCGAAGGAGCTCCTTACGGATCAAAAGCTTCTTGAGGAGGCAGGAATGGAATTGCCATTTTGTCTTCAGAAGATTGAGTTGGATTAATATAGAATTCGAGTGCATAATTAAATGTTTTATAACATGAACAGAACATAATTCATCACGCTCTCGTGTAATGAGTCACGTAGTGATACATAAGGTCCTAAAATACAGGACAACGGACGCATACAGTTGCTCATCGTATTATATTCTACATCCTGTTAAAGTCTGGATAGAGATGTGCATACATGATGAAAAGTAAATGGTTTCACTTGTTTGGAATTGAAGAGAGCAAGTTACTTGAAAGGCTTTTGACACTCTAATCCTGATAAATATATAGAAAGAGAGACAATTAGTCATGAATGAAAAGACATTATATCTAGAGTGCTATTCCGGTATCAGTGGTGATATGACGGTAGCTGCTCTGCTTGACCTTGGCGCTGACCAACAGGTTTTGCTCGAAGGGCTAAAGAGCCTTAAAGTAGATGGGTATCAGATTGTAATCAGTCGTAAAGAAAAGAATAGCATTGTTGCCTGTGATTTTGATGTAATTCTGGATGAAACGAAGCAGGAAAGTCATGATCACTCGCATAATCATGAGCATAATCATGAGCATAATCAAGGGCATGAACAGAATCATAATAATACACATGATCACAGCCATGACCATGATCATAGCCATGGACATGATCATAGTCACACCCAAGCTCCGATCCGTTATGGTCATCATGACCATCGCAATCTGAGCATAATAAATGAGATAATTGATGGTTCATCGATAACCGATAATGCAAAGACGATTGCTAAGAGAATTTTCTATATCGTCGCAACAGCAGAAGCAAAGGCTCATGGAAAGAGCATCGAAGAGGTACATTTTCATGAGGTCGGAGCCATCGATTCCATTGTGGATATTGTAGCTGCTGCAATCTGCCTTGATAATCTAAATATCAAAGAGGTTGTAGTGTCAGAATTGTATGAAGGAACCGGCTTCATCACCTGCCAGCATGGCCTGCTTCCTGTTCCGGTTCCTGCAGTGATCAATATTGCCACGGAGCATCAGCTACCACTTCATATTACGGAGGTAAAGGGTGAACTGATCACGCCAACAGGTGCTGCCATCGTAGCTGCTATTCGGACGAAAGCCACTCTTCCTAAGGAAATGAAGGTCTTAAGAATAGGTCTTGGAGCTGGAAAGAGAAGCTATTCGGGGGCCAGCGGGTTACTTCGTGCCATGCTCATTGACGATACCTCCTCTCGCAAGGCAGGCCTGCTTTCTGACAGAGTCTGGGTGCTCGAAGCGAATATTGATGATTGTACCGGCGAGGCACTTGCCTATACTCTGGAGCTTCTGTTGAAGCAGGGTGCCAAGGATGCCTATTATACACCGATCTATATGAAGAAGGGGCGTCCGGCTTATATGCTTGGAGTTATTTGTGATGAGGATAAGCTTGAGCAGTTGGAAGAAATCATTTTCCTTAATACGACCACCATCGGAATTCGACGTACCGAGGCGCAGCGCTCCATGCTCAGTAGGGAGCAGAAATCGGTTACTACCCCTTACGGCGAGGCGATCGTTAAAGTGTGTAACTTCAGAAATCAATGCTTCTATTACCCTGAGTATGAAAGTATTAAGAAGCTCTGTGAGGCTTCCGGAATTGATTATTTGACTATGTATCACAAGGTTCAGACGCTCGCTTCCCAAATCAGCGAGTGATTTTACGGTATATTACGTTCCCAAAAGCCATAATCAAAGGAGCACAATAATGAATCATATTAGCAATGAGCAAATTAACGACAAACAAAGCGATAAATATCAAATAAACGGTGATCCAAACGGCAATAATCAAATCAATGATGGTGAAATTAACGGTGATACAATCGGCAATGAACAAATGGCTTCTATCTATGACATGGATAAAATCTCTGTGAGCAACCTTCCTGTTCTTAATAAGTTATATGTCTATCTGGAGCAACACATCCGGGAGGGAATTGGCATCGCCTTCTCCGGCGGTGTGGACAGCAGTCTTTTGCTAAAAATTGCATGTGATATCGGTAGGAAGAATCGTCTTTCGGTACTGGCTATTACTTTTGAGACAAAACTTCATCCCCACGGAGATCTTGAGGAAGCAAGGTCTATTGCTTTAGGCTTTGGAGCCATACATAAGACAATTGAAGTAGATGAATTCACCGATCCTCAGATCATGTATAATCCGGAGGATCGTTGTTATCGATGTAAGAATCTCCTGTTTCGTACCTTAATTAGTGAAGCGAAGCAGGCCGACTATCAGTTTCTGATAGACGGCACCAATTATGATGACCGGAATGCCTATCGTCCCGGTATGAGGGCATTAAAGGAGCTTAACATCCATAGCCCGCTGCTGGAGCTGGAGATAACGAAGGCTCAGATACGTTCCCTCGCTGCCGAGCTTGGTATCCCTTCTTCCGATAAACCATCAGCACCTTGTCTTGCAACTCGTTTACCTTATGGGGACAAATTAGATTTTGATATTCTTAAAAAAATCGATCTGGGAGAACAGTACATTAAGACCTTCGGCTTCTATAATGTTCGTCTTCGCTTGCATCAGGATATTCTGAGAATTGAGATTGATAAGAGAGATTTCGATAAGCTTATTAAGCATCAGGTGGCCGTACTTTCGAAAATGAAAGAATTGGGTTTTCTCTACATCACCTTAGATCTGGAAGGCTTCCGATCAGGAAGTATGGATATTAAGATACGAACATAATCATTCACAACACAGCTATCACCCAAATTAGTCACGTAGTATGGACATCATACAGCTGCTCATTGAACTATATTCTGTAGCACGCTAATATTCTAGATAGAGATATACAAATTGACGAATGACTTGTAAGGCTATTGATACTCTAATCAAGTATAATCGATAGAAAATGTGCGAAAGCATACTTCATGAACTTTAAATTTTATGCATTAAAAGGAACGTGCTGTAGACTATGTTCATAGATAATTGTACATATCTACAGCTTTTAGTTGAAGTTTATTATTATACAAAAAAATACAAATTCCTCTTAAAAGGTTTACATTCAATACCAAACATAGTATAATGATGTCTAGCAATTGTTAGGAGGGGTGATAACATGCTACGCATTTACATATGTCCGAACTGTTATAACTTTAGAATGGTGTCGAGAAAACCTGACGCTATCTGCTTCCATTGTGGATCCATCCTAGAGCGTTGCGACGTGAATTATGAAACCTACATGAACATGACGGAAGAGGAGCGACAGAATATGAAAAATAGTTATAAAGCCAGGATGACAGCTTATAATAATCAAATGAATAAGAACTATCAGAATCAACAGTTATAGAAAAAGGAGCCTCATTCATAAGCGAAAGCTTTTGATTCTGGTTCTTTTTGTACGTATAAATATGTTATACATGGGAGGAAATATGTTTCAAAAAATAATAGATAAAAAATTAGCAGTCAGAAGATTGTTTTTATTCTTGTGCGACATTGTAGTAATAGTAGTATCAAACGGAATGGGGTTGTTATTGCGCTATGATCTTGATCCAAGTAAAATAGATCCTCCTATATATATAGAAAGTGTATGGAAGTATATACCAATTAATGTTATTGCTACACTTATTATTTTCTATCTGTTAAGGTTATATCATAGTCTTTGGAGATATGCTGGCGTGATAGAGATGCAGAATGTGTTTTCTGCTTGTACAATCTCTGCCATCCTTCAGTTTTTTGGAATGCGTATATTGAACTATCCGATTCCTAGAAGCTATTACTTTCTTTATTTTGGTGTATTGCTTATGTTCACCTTGGGAGTTCGTTTCTCTTATCGCTTTCTTCGCTCAATATTACAGACCGTTCGAGCAAATAATGATACAAAAAATGTGATGATTATCGGCGGAGGCAACGCAGCTAATGCCATCATCAAGGAGATTAATACCAGTGAGCATATCAACAATACGGTTGTAAAGTGCATTATTGATGACGCTCAGGAGAAGCAGGGAAGCTATATACATGGTATTAAAGTTACCGGTACCAGAGACAACATTCTTGATTGTGTCAATATCTACAATATTAAAGAAATTATCATTGCGATGCCTTCGGTCTCAAAAAAGACCATCAAAGAAATTGTGGAGATCTGTAATCAGACTAGCTGTGAGCTGAAGATCCTACCCGGAATATATCAATTTATGAACAATGAAGTTTCAATTAGTAATCTTCGTAATGTTGAAGTAGAGGACTTGTTAGGAAGAGATTCTGTTAAGGTTGATCTTGACTCTATCATGGATTACGTAGAAGGAAAAGTAATTCTGGTAACCGGTGGTGGAGGGTCGATCGGTAGTGAGCTGTGTCGACAGCTGGCATCCAAAAATCTTAAGCGATTGATCATCGTTGACATTTATGAAAACAATGCATATGATATTCAACAAGAACTAAAGAAAAAGTATCCTGATTTAGATCTGGTGGTATTAATTGCATCCGTTCGAAATTCTACGAGGATGAATAATATCTTTAAGCTCTATCGTCCTCAAATCGTATACCATGCAGCGGCACATAAGCATGTCCCTCTGATGGAAGATAGCCCCAATGAAGCGATTAAAAACAATGTTCTAGGAACCTGGAAGACTGTTCAGGCTGCTGACTTGTATGGTGTTGAACGATTTGTTATGATATCAACAGATAAGGCAGTTAATCCAACGAATATTATGGGTGCTTCCAAACGTATCTGCGAGATGATTATTCAGACCTATAACAATCGATCCAATACAGAATTTGTAGCTGTTCGCTTCGGTAATGTACTTGGTTCCAATGGTAGTGTTATTCCGTTATTCAAGAAGCAACTTGCAGCAGGAGGCCCTATTACGGTAACTCATCCAGATATTATTCGCTACTTCATGACGATACCTGAGGCAGTATCTTTGGTACTTCAGGCAGGGGCTTATGCTAAGGGTGGTGAGATATTCGTCCTGGATATGGGTGAACCGGTAAAGATTCTAGATCTGGCTGAGAACCTGATCCGATTATCAGGCTATAAGCCCAATGAAGATATTATGATCGAATTCACAGGCCTTAGACCTGGTGAAAAGCTTTACGAAGAGCTACTGATGGATGAGGAAGGTCTGGAGAATACCGAAAATAAATTAATACATATCGGTAAACCAATTAAATTTGACGAGGATAGATTTCTGGAGCAATTGGAAGAGTTGAAGGATGTATGTCCCCAGGAACCACAAGAGATAAGAAGGATGATAAGAGAAATTGTTCCAACTTATACTTATAAAAATCATAGATGATAATAATAAACTATTTCGACAGAAAACGAAGGTAAAAAAGTGCTCTTGAAGAAAACTTGAAATGATAAATAGGCTTTATGTTTAGCACTGCATTTTGTCATAAAGTTGGAGCTTTAAAGCGTGGGCGCAGCAATGTATGATGTGAAAATTTGCTTGTAATATAAATTCTACAGTGGTATCATTGAAATGCTTATAGGGTAGTATATTAAGTTATAACTGAATTTTGTAAACTGATATTCACTACTTGGGTATTAGCAATTATACATGCCGAAAGGGATTTATGGAGTACTTGATGATTAATTACAAAGGGTGGAATAAATGGCTTTATTATTAATGTATATAACAAATAATCCTGAATTTGCTTTAGTCGCTGAAAAGCATGGTGTAAACCGTATCTGGATTGACTTGGAGACAATTGGAAAAGAAGAGCGTCAAAAGAATATGAATACAGTTAAGTCCAAACATAAGATTGAGGACATTGAAATTATTAAGCAGAAGCTTACAAAATCTGAAATTATGGTACGAGTTAATCCGTGGAATGAAAATTCATGGAAGGAAATTGATAGAGTTGTAAATGCAGGAGCAGATATAATTATGCTACCAATGTGGACATGCGCTGAAGAAGTGCGGAACTTTCTCTGTGCAGTAGGTGGACGCACTAAGACTATGCTTCTTCTTGAAACCAAAGAAGCAGTAGAGTGCATCAGTACTGTATTGCAATTACCCGGAATTGACGAGATTCATGTAGGACTGAATGATCTACATCTCAGTTATGGAATGACATTTATGTTTGAATTGCTATCTAATGGAACAGTTGAGATGTTGTGTGACAGGTTTAAAGGTGCTGGTATTCCGTATGGTTTTGGAGGAATTGCCAAGATTGGGGAGGGAATGCTTCCGGCTGAGAAAATCATATTGGAACACTACCGGCTTGGGTCTACCAGAGCAATTCTGTCAAGAATGTTCTGTGATAATGCAAAAATCGACAGTATTGATGAAATCGACAGAGTGTTTGACGTTAATATGAGAGTTCTTCGTGAGTTTGAAGAGTATGCGGCCAATGCTGGACAAAGTGTTTATCTTGCAAATAAATCAGAAGTAGCTGAATGTGTAAATAAAGTTGTATGTGCGATGAAGGAGAAAAAAAAATGACAGGCTTATGCGTAGAGACACTTATAGACTTAACAAAGCAGTACGGAGAAGCCTTTTATCTTCTTGATTCAGTTCAGTTCAAAAAGAATTATTTTGAACTGAAAAAGGCTTTTACAGACATATATTCAAATTTTAATATTGCATACTCATACAAGACAAACTATACACCGAAGCTTTGCCGTATTGTTAATGAATTAGGCGGTTATGCTGAGGTAGTATCTGACATGGAGATGGAAATAGCATTCCGTATTGGTGTTGCTCCAGAGAAGATTATATGGAATGGTCCATACAAGAATACGAAAAAGGTTGAAGAACTTCTTCTTCTTGGAGGTACAATCAATATTGATTCATCTTATGAGATTGAAATTGTTCGTGATATTGCAGAAAGGTATCCGGATCATACGCTGAACATTGGAATCAGAGTTAATTTTGATATAAATGATGGTGTTGTTTCGCGTTTTGGTTTTGATATCGAAGCTGAAGAATTCCAGAAGGCTTTGTCTTTTGTAAAGGAAACAAAGAATATATATTTAATTGGAATTCAATGTCACTTTGCAACAAGAAGACTTGATACTTGGAAATCTCGAGTAGAGGGTATGCTTTCCCTACTTGATAAGATTGGAATTGTACCAGATCATATTGACCTAGGTGGTGGTCTCTTTGGAAAGATGTCAGATTCATTAAAGGTACAGTTTGATTCTGTGATTCCAACTTATGAGGAATATGCGCAGGCTGTGGCTCCGCTTTTTGCAGAACACTTTAAGGGAGAGAAGAAGCCGCTTTTGCTGATTGAACCAGGTAGTGCTCTGGTAGGCGACTGTATGCAATTTGCTACTAAGGTTGTAAACATAAAAAATGTACGTGGTAAGGCAATTGCCACAATTCTTGGAAGTATATATAACATCAATCCTACTTTTAACAAGAAAAATCCTCCAATCGAGGTCTTTTCTATAGGGGAAGAGCAGAAATGTTATAAGGATCTAGACATTGGCGGATTTACCTGCATTGAGTCAGATTACATTTATCGTCATTTTGATGGTTGCCTTGCAGTTGGTGATTTTGTTGTGTTTGGAAATGCTGGGTCGTACTCTGTAGTCCTCAAACCTCCGTTTATATTGCCAAACTTCCCTGTACTTGATATTACTGGAGAGAAGCCTGAAGTAATCAAGCGTGGCGAGTGTTTTGATGATTTGTTTCATACCTTTAATTTTGGTTAAAAAGAAAGAGGTGTGGATATGTACAGATTAAATTTGTGTTTAAAACGGATATTTGACATTGTTTCATCTGCTATAGTATTGGTTATTCTTATGCCATTGTTTATCGGTATAACAATAGCGATTAAGTGCGATTCAAAAGGTCCAGTTTTTTTTAAACAGAGAAGACGTACTAAAGATGGAAGAGTTTTCAATATGCTGAAATTTCGCTCAATGATTGTTGATGCTGAGCAAATGGGTGTAGGTCTGTTCAATTATAAGGATGACCCAAGAGTCACAAAGATGGGGAACTTTTTAAGAAACAGTAGCATTGATGAGCTTCCGCAACTCTTGAATATTTTGAAGGGAGATATGTCCGTCGTTGGTCCAAGACCATGTGTGACATATGAGCTTGGAGATTTTGAGACCTTAAACAACAAATATAAGAAACGTTTTGAGGTGAAAGCAGGACTGACAGGTCTTGCTCAAGTTAAAGGGAGAAATGATATCAGCTGGGATGAGAAAGTTACATACGATAACGAATATGTCGATATTTTCAGAAAATTAGGAGTAATAGTGGATGCTAAAATCCTAATTCAAACAGTAATAAAGGTTTTTCAAAAAGAGGATATATATGAGAACAAAGCTGATGATTTGATGGACAATGCGGAGGCTGCTAGGTTGGCAGAACAAGAAATAATCAGGTTGGCGCATCTGCCAGATGTAAAGTAACTAATTACAAGAGTAAACATGATACAAAAATATCTAAAAAAGGTCTGAGGTATATACAATGAAGACAGATGTAGCAAATAGGTTTATATGGTTTAAGGGTGAAATTCTAAGAGTTAACGATGCAAGGATTAATATCCTTTCTCCGACATCACAGTTTGGCTTAAATGTTTTTGAAGGTATTCCTTGTTACTGGAACGAGGATGACAAGCAGTTATATGCTTTCCGTCTCGAAGACCATTATGATCGTCTTCTCCGGTCAGCAAGGTTGATGCAGATTGAGTGCCCTTACACGAAAGAAGATTTTAAAACGGCTCTGATTGATGTTATTAAGGCAAATGAGTATGATGAAAACCTTTCTGTTCGACAGACTCTCTTTGTTGATGGATTCGGTTCCTGGAGCTCTGCGGAGCCTGTAGATATGTTTGTGGCACCTATTCCCAAAGGAAAGACAAGTGCTGAGTACAACAAGAAGGGTTTAAACTGTTGCATTACTTCATGGAGGAGGATCAGTGATACGACGCTTTCTCCGCGAATTAAGTGTGGTGCAAACTATATCAACAGCCGTGTTGGACAAAGAGAAGCTCTCAGGAATGGGTATGATACATGTATCTTCTTAAATGAAGTTGGTAAGGTTTCTGAAGGTCCGGGTTCTTGCCTTTTTATTGTAAAAAACGGAGAATTAATTACTCCTCAACTTACAGATAATGTCCTAGAAAGCATTACAAGAGATACAATTATCAAGATCGCAAAGAAATTTGGGATTGAAGTAATCGAGAGAAGTATCGACCGAACTGAGCTATATACTTGTGATGAAGCATTCCTTTGTGGCTCGGCAATGGAAATTACAGCTGTACTGAGTATCGATAAGTATGATATTGGTAATGGTGTGACAGGAGAGATTACGACAAATCTCCACAAGGCATACTTGGATGCAGCCTGTGGCAAGTCTAAAGAGTTTAAGAGTTGGATTACACCGATTTACTGATAAGTTAGAAATATAAGGGGATAGTATGGAGAGAAATTACGCAGAGAATACGGTATCAGTGATTATTCCGGTATATAATGTTGAGGAATATATTGACCGCACATTAAAATCAATCTTCACGCAGACCTATAAAGATATAGAGATCGTAATGGTTGATGACTGTTCAACAGATTACTCGGCAGAAATTATTACCAAATACCAAGAAGAACATCCTGAGATTGTATACTATCTGCAGGAAAAGAATATGGGTGCAGGACATGCAAGAAATAAAGCCCTTGAATTGGCAAAAGGTAGATATGTTGCATTCCTTGATAGTGATGATGAGTGGATGCCGGATAAGATTGAGCGGCAACTAAAACTCATGAAAGAAAAGAATACGCCATTCTGCTATACGGCTATTGAGATGATTGATTCGAATGATAAGCTCATAAAGGGGAAACGTAATATTAAAGAAACTTGTGATTATAATTACCTGCTTCACAACACGGTCATTGCCACATCTTCTGTTGTGGTTGACAGAACCGTTCTGGGAGATTTCAGAATGCATTTAAGGAGGGGGGGTCAGGACTATGCGACTTGGCTTAAACTTCTTAGAGATGGGACGGTTGCTCGAGGAATTAATGAAGTTCTGGTGAGGTATAGAGTTGTTAACAATTCACTATCATCTAATAAGTTCGATAGTATCCGTCAAGTTTGGGAGATACAAACCCGGGACGAAAAAATTAATAAGATATCAGCAGTATTCAATTTGGGTTGTTTTATATTTAATGCACTAAAGAAATATTTATTTTAGTTTCGGATGTAATTAGATTACTTACAGGTAATTGAAAGCATATCTCGTATACTAGACTAAAATTATAGTTTTTGATGATAAGATTAGTTGAAGGAATGAAGGTATTTGTACTAAAGATTGTGCAACAGTGGAGGACTTAACAGATTATCTTTTCAATAAAACAAAGTATTTCTTATAGTATAAGATTATCACAATGTGGTGTTACCTACTGTTAAGATTTTAAAAAGATTGTTCGCTTAATTATACATGGTGAATGTGACGAAAGAAGAAATATAAAATGAAATAATTAATTCCAAATAAATAGAATTCAAGTTAGGTATTTTGTTTGGAAAGTAAGGAGTTTGCATGAATTCTAATTATGATAATATATCCTTATTGATAATCGGTTATGATCCATATAAGGATGTTTGGGATCATTATTTTACATTGCTAAATAAGTATTGGAGTGATAGACCAAAAACTTATTTAGCAACTAACAAGCTTAATATTAAGTATGACGGCGTTATCGTTCTGCCAGCTGGTGAAGATGCGGAATGGAGTAAAAAGGTCATAAATTCTTTGCATTTTATTAATACAGAGTATGTTGTTCTTTTGTTGGAAGATTTTTTTACTACAGCATTTGTTGATGGTACGAAATTATCTGAACTTGTTAATTTGATGAGTGAACACCACTTAGATTATTGCAAACTTTTGAATCAAACGCATATAAAGGGAAAACCATTCAGAGGAAAAAAATACTTATCAGTAATTGATCGTGAGAGTGAATATGGTATAAGCTTACAACCGGCAATATGGCGAACAGAATTTTTGTCGAAGTTGGTAGGAACTGATAATTATAATGCATGGATATTCGAGCTTAAACAACTTAAAGATAAGCAGCAAAACCAAAATGGCATTAACTGTATAGCAGATAAACGAAATGTACTTGAAATTACGCATGCGGTTGTGCAAAGTAAATATTTGAGAAGAGCAATAAAGGTTTTTAAGAAACAGGGTTATAATATTGATATATCAGTTAGAATGCAGCTTTCAATCCAAGACACTATAAAATATAACGCGAAATGTATTTTCTCAGAATATACACCCAAAAAATTAAAACCGTTTTTTAAACGATTTGGAAGAATATTCAGAATAGATTACGTGTCGGATCGAGAAATGGAGTCAAAATAATGAAAATTCTTATTACTGGTGCAAATGGTTATATTGGTCAAGGCGTTGTAAAAAAACTATTGGACAGGGGGCATGAGGTAATCGCTACGGATTTGGGATTAGATCATGTTGATAGTAGAGCAAAGGGCATTGTTGCAAACATTTTTGATAATAATATAACATACGAAAGTTTTGATCGTCCAGATGTGGTTCTTCACCTTGCTTGGCGCAATGGTTTTTTACATAATGATATTAGCCATATTAATGAATTGCCATTACATTATGCTTTTATTCAGAAAATGGTAATGGGAGGAGTTAAGCAAATATCTGTTTTAGGTACAATGCATGAAGTGGGTTTTTTTGAAGGAAGTATTAATGAAAATACGCCCACAAACCCATTAAGTCTATATGGAATCTCGAAAGATGCATTAAGAAAAATGACTTTTCTATTATGTGATGGCTGTGATGTGATTAGCCAATGGATAAGAGGATATTACATTGTTGGAAATGCAGAATCAGGTTCATCAATATTCTCTAAGATACTAAAGTCTGCAAACGAAGAAAAGACAGAATTCCCATTTACAATGGGACAGAATCAATGGGACTTCTTGGATTATGATGACTTCTGTAATCAGGTTGCAGCAATTGTATCACAAAACCGCATAAATGGAATTATCAATGCATGCTCCGGTTACCCAGAAAAGTTATCCACTCGTGTGGAAAGATTTATTAAAGATAATCATTTGAATATTGCTTTACAATATGGTGCCTATCCAGATAGAGCGTATGATTCTAAAGCTGTATGGGGGGATAATAGAAAAGTAATGGAGATCATTGAAAATGAAAAAGGTCATTAAATATTTCTATATGCTGATTTTTCATCCCTATATATTATTAACCAATATCAAAAGTAAATACTTATTTATAAGAAAGGGAGCTAATATTAATCATTCAAGACAGATTTTATTTGGTAACAATGTGTCTATTGGTAATCAAGTCAGAATAAACTTTTTCAAAGAAAGCGCCAAGTTGATTTTTGGAAATAATGCATATATCGGACATAAAGTTTCTTTTTTACTTGGAGGCTCAATTATGATTGGACAAGATACAATTATTGCTAGTCATGTCTGTATTGCTTCAGAAAATCATGGGGTAAATCCTGAATCGCCTATTCCATATAAAGATCAAGAACTGATATGTAGTAATGTGATCATTGGAAGTGGTTGCTGGATTGGTGAAAAGGTGGTCATCTTACCAGGAGTGAATATTGGTAATAAATGTGTTATTGGAGCAGGTGCTATAGTAACAAAGGATATTCCCGATTATTCAATAGCAGTAGGTAATCCAGCGCGCGTGATAAAAAAATATGATTTTGATGAACACAGATGGAGAAAGATGGATGATTAGGGTAAAGAATGTATTTGTAGTTCTAACATATAGAAATACGGATGATATAAAAGATTTTATAATATCGGTAAATGAAAATGTAGATGATTATAAAATTATAATTGTCAATAGCTATTATGATGATGATAGTATGCAAAAATTCGAGAAAATCGCCCTAGATAGTGATTGTGATTTTATTAATGTTCCTAACAAAGGATATAGTTACGGGAATAATAGAGGGATAGACTATGCTCGGAATCATTATGATTTTGATTATTTAATCATATCTAATCCCGATATAATTGTAAAAGATTATAGCACAGAAATGCTTGGATTTGAAGGAATTTACTGTGGAAAGATTATAACCCTTAATAGAAAAAATCAAAATCCTATGTTGGCAAAAGAATGCAAATTGGCAGATAAATGCCTTTATATTGGATATAAGAATAATCAGCGTTTGTTTTTTATATTAGGTCTGCTGATGAATAAATTACATAGAACATACTTTCGATTACATTCATGCAAAGAATCGAGAAGAGTATTCCAGCCACATGGAAGTTTTATAGTATTTTCGATGAAATCAATTGATGTATTAAAGGAAGTATTTGATGAGAACATCTTCTTATTTGGGGAAGAGGGAATTTTAGCAAAACGATGCAAGAGATTGGGGATACCGGTTTATTACAATTCAGGGTTAGAATGCATACACAAAGAAGATGGTTCAATGAAGTTGTTTAAAGGGGATTTAGGGCAGGAATATAAAAACTCTGTTATTTATTACTATGAAAAATATTGTAATAGCGATAACTCGAAAGGATAATCACAATGGTACTTGCTCTTCTTTTGATTTGCATTATTTTAATAATTTTATTGCTTTTTAAACTACACATATTTCATCCGGCAGGGATGTTCGCAATTATATGGATTGCATTCTGCATAGGTAGCCTATTAACTCTTAGTTCTCGGTATTCATTTTCTTTTAAAGGAGTTACATGGATTCTATTATCAGTGTTGTTGTATATTTTACCTCAAGCGTTCTTCTCTATTAAGTATAGCGATGAAAAGCAAAATACATACAATATACCTAGAATTCCATGGGGAATGCTATTATGTTTTATTGCTTTAGCATTTGGCAGTGTGGCTTTCAATATGCTAAAAAATGGCATCCTATTTAACGTATTTACTAATTTTAGCTCTTTATTAAATATAAGCCATAGTTTAGCATTATCGCGTTATTCAGGAAATGAAACAAGTTCAACAGTTGAACAGATTTTCAATTTGTTTATATATGTCTCACCTCTATGTTGTGGTTACTCATTTGTATATGCGAATAACTGGAAAAAGAAGATGATTTGCTTTGTCAGTATTGTGCCAGTTTTGCTGCTGGTTCTACTAACAAATGCCAAATTAGCTTTGATTGCATATATAATCCTGTTTTTTGTCGGCTTTTATGTTTCGTATCTTAATAAAAATAAATGTTATTTCAAAGTGAAATTGAAACTTAAATATATATTGTTGGGTTTGGCAGCTTCGGGTATCTTTTTTGCATTAATCTATTTAAGTTTTCTATTACGAATTGGAACAACCGATATTGACCCAGAAATAATTATTACCAAAATAGGAGAATATGCATTTGGTCATATACAGGGATTCGATACTTGGTATTCAAGTATTAAAGCCAATACAGTCGATTATGGGTTGGGGATCAACACATTTTTGGCCATCTCTTCAAGATTCGGGTTTGCAGAAAAGATTCAAGGTATATATACCATATTGCCGGGGTCATGTACGAATGTATATACACAGTTTCGCCCTCTTATAGAAGATTGGGGGCCGATTTTAAGCTTATTCTGGCTATTAACATTGGGTATAATCACAGTAGCAACCTGTAATACAATGATACAAAAGGATAGAGCAAATATCTGTAGCCAAGTATTTTTATCAATGATTCTATTTTGGGATTTACATGTTTTTGGCTCTGCTTGGGTATACACCTCATACATATTCATATTTTTTGTGTTTGCTTTTTTTATATTTTACGCATACAATCGAAGGACAATAACACAGATAGAAAGTAGCCATATTGATGAAGAATAAAGTTTTATTAATATTAAAAAAGGATGCATTTTATAAAGACTTAGCAGTTACATTTGCAGGACAATTTTTGGTTATGCTGATTTCATTTGTTATAAATAAAATTGTCAGTAATCAGTATAGTGTAGAAGATTATGGAACATATAACTTAATAAGGCGTTTAATAGCTGTAGTGTCATACATTATGATTATGGCACTGGGTATTGCGATACCTAAATATATAGCTGAGTCACATGCACAAAAGGATGAACTTCAAGTTGCAAAGTTTTATAATGCAGGATTAATTATTATTCTTACTGCTTTTATAACAATATCCATTGTATTATTTAGCTTCAGTGATATATTTTCAACATTGGCATTTGGAGACAATAGTCTTAAAGTCTTTTTCTTGCCCATAATTTTGTATTCATTAGGATCTAGTCTAATAGCATATGCATATTCTTATTATAGAGGTAAGAATAACTTTGTTATGTACAACCTAATAAATATTGTAATGCAAATTATATTAGTTGCTTTGTTACTATTCATAGATGATAGCTTATATTATTTATATTTAATATGGGGTATTTGTCAAATTATCTACGGATTGTATGAAATTATAAATATTTATATTAAAAATCAATATAAAATACGAAAGACCTACATTAGCTGGAAAACAATAAAAACTTTGCTTATATATTCATTGCCACGTGTCCCAGGAGAGATTATTCTGTTTTCTTATAGTCTAATTCCTTTAATAATAATAAAAAATCGATTTGATTTGGAGCAAGTTGGATATTTTTCGGCTGCATTATCGATTAACTCGTTAATAACTCCATTATTTAGTCTTGTTGGAACGATTCTTCTTCCACTTGTGAGTAAAAGTCTGATAGACCATACTCATAAAGATGTTAATAGGAAAATAAATATTTTGGGAGTAATCTATCTTGCCGTTAGTATTTTAGCAATTCTGTTCATTTATATGTTTGGAGAATTCGTAATAAAACTTTTGTACAATGATGATTATTTACAATGTATAGGTTTGGTCAAAGTATTGATTATTTCTGTTATTCCAAACTCATTCTACTTACTGTTAAGAAACCCCTTAGATGGAATAAGCAAGATACCCTATAATACGATCACTTTAGCAATTAGCTTTATTATATATATAATGTTACTAATAAATGCGTCTTCTATAGAGATGTGTGCTGTTGCCACAATTGTTGCGTATACTCTGTTAGGAGGGCTATCAATGATTATTTGGCTTTTTGTTAGTGGTTACAAAGTGAAAATGAACAGGGAAAGCATATGAAATTTGGTATGATTATAAAGAAAAAATTTGAGGAGTAACAATAGTATGAAAATTACAATAGCAGGAACAGGATATGTTGGTTTGTCTTTGGCAGTACTATTAGCACAACATCATGAAATAGTTGCAGTGGATATAATACCTGAAAAAGTAGAATTGATAAATAACGGTATATCTCCTATCAAAGATGACTATATTGAAAAATATCTTTCTGAGAAAAAATTGAACCTAAGAGCGACTCTAGATGCAGAAACAGCTTACAAAGATGCAGATTATGTAATTATTGCTGTTCCAACTAATTATGATAGTGCACAAAATTTCTTTGACACATCTTCTGTTGAGGCAGTAATAAAGCAAGTGATGCAATGTAATAAAGATGCGATTATGGTTATCAAATCAACTATTCCGGTGGGCTTCACAAATCATGTCAGAAAGAAATATAATTCATCTAATATAATTTTTAGCCCCGAATTTTTAAGGGAATCAAAAGCATTGTATGATAATCTTTATCCTTCTCGTATCATTGTGGGAACGGATCTAGAGGATGAACGATTAATTGAGGCATCACGTATATTTGCTGAAGTACTACAAAAAGGTGCTATCAAAGAAAATATTGACACGCTTTATATGGGTTTCACCGAGGCGGAGGCTGTGAAATTATTTGCTAATACATACTTGGCTTTAAGGGTAAGCTATTTTAATGAACTAGATACTTATGCTGAGTTAAAGGGATTAAATGCTAAGGATATTATTGAGGGTGTTTGTCTTGATCCGCGAATAGGAAATCATTACAATAATCCATCTTTTGGATATGGTGGTTATTGCTTGCCAAAAGATACTAAGCAACTGCTAGCAAATTATCAAGATGTTCCAGAAAATCTAATTGAAGCGATTGTGGAAAGTAATAGAACTCGTAAGGACTTTATTGCAGATCGTGTTTTAAACATGGCTGGTTATTATGATTATTATAATCATATTGATTATAATAAAGAAGTGGAAAAAATATGTACAGTAGGTGTATATCGTTTAACAATGAAATCATCATCGGATAACTTCCGTCAGTCATCTATACAAGGAGTAATGAAGAGAATTAAAGCCAAAGGTGCAGAGGTGGTAGTATATGAGCCTACCCTAGAGGATGGGAATACCTTTTTTGGAAGCAAAATTATAAATGATCTAGAGTTATTTAAGCAAAAGTGTGATGCTATTATCGCAAACAGATATGATGTTTCTCTGGATGATGTTAAGGAAAAGGTATATACAAGAGATATCTTCCAGAGAGATTGATGCTGATATGTACGCAACACTCCACTGGTGTATTATCTAATGGCGTTATTTACAAAGCTTGGCATCACTTCTTTTGGTGCAAGAGCCTCTGTTTTTAACACAAGAATTTTATTTTACATCATTATAGTCCTATTTTTTATGTTTGTATACTTTCGGTATAAAAGATACTTTGGCTCTAAAGCACTTCTTATTCTTCCAATAATTTTGTATTGGATATAGCTAGACACTTTACGAGCAAAATGTTGATGTAGATGTTCTTCAAGATGACGTTTACTTTCGTTTTATCTTTGATGATATTCTTGTTACGAGCGAAAAGTATAGTTATACATAAATTGTATTATTACAGATATTATTAGGGATTTGTCTATTGAATAATATAATCTAAATTGTTATAATTGCTTAGTATATTGTATAGCTGTTTGAGTTTTGGCTAATTAATGCAAATGATATATAAGAAGGAAGGGCATGTTAATGAATACTAATCAGAGTAGAAACAACTACATTGGAAATGGAATTACATTGAGGACTCTTATAAGAATCTTTCAGAAAAAGAAATATAGTATTATTAGTTTAACAGTGTTATTTGCTGTAATAGTTGGAATGGTAAGTGTGTTCTTTATCCCTCCAGTTTACAATACTAGGGTAAATATTATTATTAGTATGCCTGAGACATATCACACAAAATATGGAGATTATGTACTCCCACTTTCCACTAAAGATCAATATCTTCACTTGCTAAAAAGCAACGAGGTGTTATTAAATACGATTGAGGATATGGAGTTTAATAAGAAAGTTACTATTGAAAAACTTAGTGATAGGATAGCAATCCAAGAGGGAGATAAAGATACAACCAGTTTTTCTGTTATAGTAGAAGCCTCTACCCCTGAAGAATCTCTTCGTTTGGCTAATACACTATATAATAATTATATTGATTTTATCGATATTATGGTAAAGGAACGGACTGTTAATTATTTCTATAATAATTTCTCTATTGAGTTGGTTGACCTGGAGACAACCTTAACTAAGGAGCAGGAGGCATTAAAAGCAAACCAAAAACTTTTGGATCAGATTACAAGAGAATATAAGTCAGTGAATCTGGATGTAATTGATTATATTGGCAAGAATGGAAGTTATATTCTTCCAGAAGACACTATCAATCCTAATTATGTAAAAGTGGAAGCGGATGTTATTCTCAATCAACAGACGATTAATGAACTGACTAGAACAATTAATATTAAAAAACAATACCTATCTCAATTAGAACAAGAGAAAGAGTCTATTGAAAACGATAATAAGGATATCACTATTGATCTAGTCAGCATAGTGGACTCCAATATATTCATGCCTTCTGAATTGGTGGCACCTACAAGGAAAAGCAATCCAAGCGTCTCAAAAAATGTTATAATTGGTGCAGTATTTGGAGGGATGGTAGGTATGGTTTATGCCTTGTTCCAGGCATACTGGAAGGATGAACTATAATTGTACATAAACCAGAGTAGAATAGCATTACGTTAGGGTAATAGAAAAACGTCAGGGCATTCAGAATTCTGTAATTGAAGAAATTGCTTACATAAACGGATGGATTATTAAGGAGAAGCTGATAGAAGCAGCCAGTCATTATGGGAAGTCGAATTACAGCCAACATTTGCTAAAGGTTTCTGAAGGCAAAATATTGTAAATTAAATAAGAGATGATCAAATTTGGTTATATCATCTATCATAGAGAAGTCCATGATTTTCAATTATGAAATCCATGGACTTTGTTAAACATTTAATATTATTAATGAGATAAGAATTAATGGCAAACTTGTATATAGTATATATTCTAGATCACTATAATGTTTATGAGTAGGTAACAAGGCTTAAATAAGTAGGTCTTATCTCAGTTCACAATAATGGGATTGACTTAATAATTGGTAACAGTTATTTATTTTACAATTGGAGAATAACATGAAAGTAATTACCACAAACTTAAAAGATGTATTCATTCTAGAACCTGAGGTACACGGTGACCACAGAGGATGGTTTATTGAGAGCTGGGCAGAGCGTACGATGCAGGAGCATGGGCTGAACTATAGCTTTGTACAGGACAATCACTCATTTTCTGCCGCAAAGGGTACCCTCAGAGGACTTCACTGCCAGAAGGGAGAGGCTGCTCAGGCTAAGCTGGTTCGATGTACCAGAGGAGCAATCATGGATTTTGTAGTGGATGTTCGTAAGGGGTCTCCTACTTATATGAAGTGGATTTCTGTGGAATTATCAGCAGAGAACCATAAGCAGTTGCTGGTTCCCAGAGGATTTCTGCATGGTTTTCTAACCCTGACTGAGGATGTAGAATTCTTATATAAAGTTGATAATTATTATAATAAAGAGGCGGATCGCTCCATATATTGGAATGATCCGGAGCTGGGTATTCATTGGGGCATTGACAATCCCATCGTTTCGGAGAAGGATGCGTCCGCTCCTCTATATCGCGATAGCGATATCGATTTTGTGTATTAAAATACCACGGTAGGATAATCAGAACACTGATAGAATTATGACACTGATAGAATCAGCATACTAATTTAACCAAAATACTGATTGAACAAGTATATTGATATCATTACAATGCCGACAAAATTAAGAACAAATATAATGATAAGAATACTGATTATTAATCAGAATACCGATATACAATAATAAGAACAGATTTCTGATCGGAGTGGGAGGTAACCTCATGAAGAAGCTTCTATTCGTTTTTAATCCGACAGCGGGAAGAGGAAGACTTAAGAGCAAGCTATTCGATATCGTAGATTGCTTTATTAAGCATGGATATCGTGTGCAGGTACACCCGACTCAGCAGAAGGGGGATGCAACTAATATTGTCATGAAGGAACCTGATCAATATGATCTTCTGGTTGTTGCCGGTGGGGATGGTACTCTCAATGAAGTGATTTCTGGAATGCTGAAGGCGAACAGAGTTGTTCCGATTGGGCTTATTCCGGCTGGGTCTATGAATGATGTCGGTCATAGCTTCAAGATTAGTAGAAATATCATGAATGCGGCTCGTGTTGTTATGTCCGGCAGTCCATATTCCATGGATATCGGTAGGTTCAATGATAAATATTTCATCTATGTTGCAGCCTTTGGAGCCTTTACGGATATTTCGTATACTACCTCGCAGAAGAATAAGAATATGATTGGTAACCTTGCTTATTATCTGGAAGGCATTAAAAAGTTGTCCGATCTGAAACCTAGATTAATTCGAGTTCAATATGGTGATAAGGTGGTTGAGGAGGAATTTTTAATCGGTCTGGTTACTAACTCACTCTACATAGGTGGTTTTAAGAACTTGAATTATGAGAAGACAAGTCTGGATGACGGCCTATTTGAACTACTACTGGTGAAGATGCCTAAGAATATTATCGAGCTGGAGATGATTGTCAGCTCTTTAATTAATTATAAGATTAATGAAAGTCTAATGTACTATATTCAGGCACCAAACCTTACTATTTCCTCTGATAAGATGGAGTGGACTCTGGACGGCGAATATGGCGGGGCATATGATCACGTTGAGATCACAAATTGTAATAAAGCAATCAAGATTATATGTAATTCACTACATGATACCTGCGGACAGGGGATGAAGAAAAGCATTTCTTTGAACAACAAATAGCAGGGGCAATTCGCAGGGAGAACGTCAGATAGCGGGGATATGATATGTTAACAAAAGCAGTGATTCGAAAGAAGACCAATGCTGCCTCCTTTGAAAAAGGAGAGAGGATCTACCTATTGAATCATATAAAGGATTTTATCGTTGACAAAGACGAAGAGATGGACTATATCAAGGCTAATGTCAAGGGAAGCGGTAGGAACCAATATGAAGTAACAGTGGATTATGATATAAAAGCTGATAAAATCATGGATATTCACTGCGAGTGTCCGGCTTTTGAAAGCTATAACGGAATTTGCAAGCATTGTGTAGCTACGCTTATGGAATATATTAAATATAATGATCGAAAAGATACTCAGATGAAGCTCACTTTAGAGCGAAATAATGCTTTAGAAATGCTGAAATCCATGAAGGGCAGCTATGAGAGCAAGACAGCCGCGGTACAGCCACAGAGCAAAGCTAAGGTGGCCACGGTTCAAAAGCAGCTGCAGACGACGCCTGCTATGAAGCAATTACTGACTGACCATATCAGGAGAAGGACCCTAGATCTGCTTCCCACCTCCAATTATGGTCAGGTATGCCTGGAGCCAATATTACGGTGTACAGCCAATCAACTACAGCTTGAATTCCGGATAGGAAGCTCACAAAGGTATGTTCTCAAGGACGTATTCGAATTGGATCGTGCACTGGAGAATAGGGAGAATGTTCGTTATGGACAGAAATTGCAGTTCATACATACGATAGAGCATTTCCTTCCGGAGAGCAGGCCGCTGGTTCAATTTCTACGCAGATGGGTGCAACGTAATAAGAATCGTTATATACAATCCTCCTACTATGGATATTCCTACGGTTATTCTTGTCCAAAGCTAAGGGCGATCCCATTGCTCCCCTCCGATTTGGAGGAGGTGCTGGAGGCAATCAGTACAGGCACAATACTGGCTGATGTGAATGACTTAGGGGAAAGTGAGTGGCGCTTGGCGGAGAATAATCCTCCCAGACGAATGACCATAACCGGAATATCCAATGGGATTCAGGTTAAGATTAACTATCTGTTTGGTTTTCAAGGAAATTATAGCAATATTTATTTTCATGACCAAAGAATATATAGGACACCTCATCATTATTTGGAACCTATATGGGATTTTTTGAAATGTATGGCTGACATTCCCACTCGAACCGTAGTCCTTCAGAGGGAGGATGTACCTGTGTTTTGCAGGGAGCTTCTTCCGGTTCTGGAGCAATATTTTGAATGTACTCGTGAAAATTTTGATGAAAAGGATTATGGGGTACTACCGGTTAGCTTTGAGATATATCTGGATGCTCCTCAGAGGGACTTTATTACCTGTAGGGTAATGGCAATCTATGGAGAGAAGCAATATAACATTTATGCAAATCATAATCAGCTGCAGCTGAGAGATCAAGTTAAGGAGGCAGAAGTCAAGAGACTGGTTTCCTCTTTGTGTAATGCTTATGATGATAAAGAAAGCGTAATGGTTGTGGCTGAGGATGAGGACAAGCTTTATAATTTTCTGATGTATGGCATTTCTAGGCTACAGGAGATCGGCGAGGTATTTGTCTCTGAGGCACTGAAGCGTTTGAAGATTATCTCTGCTCCTAAGGTGTCGGTTGGTGTTGCTATTACAGGAGATGTTATGAATTTGAGCCTGACCTCTGACGATATATCCAGAGAACAGTTGCTTGAGATACTTTCAAAGTATAACAGGAAGAAGAAATTCTATCGCTTAAAGAATGGTGATTTTGTAAATGTGACAGGGGAGGAGCTTGAGAGCCTGCTTGAGTTGAAAAAAGGTCTTCACCTGACCGATACACAGCTAAAGCAAAGCAGCATTGAAATACCTAGATTCAGGGCACTGTATCTGGACGCCGAGCTTAGGGATAAAGCTTCCATGCCGGTTAATAGAAATAAGGAATTTAAAGCACTGGTTCGTAATATGAAGACGGTGGAGGATAATGATTTCGACATACCGGTCAGCCTGGAGAATGTACTGAGAGAGTATCAGAAGAGAGGTTATCTATGGATTAAGACCCTGCAGCATAACGGCTTTGGTGGAATTCTGGCAGACGATATGGGACTGGGAAAGACTCTCCAGGTAATATGCTACTTACTTTCAGAATATCTTGAAGCAGCTCCCCAGGATAATCGAAGAGCATTGATTGTATGCCCTGCTTCATTGGTTTATAACTGGAAGATTGAGACAAGTAGGTTTGCTCCGCAACTGACTGTGAGAATGGTGGTCGGTACCGCCCAGGAGCGCATGGAGGTCATACAGAGTGTGGGCAATAAGGATATTCTGATTACCTCTTATGACCTGCTAAAAAGAGATATCGAGTATTATGATCAGATTAAATTTCATAGCCAGATAATTGATGAGGCACAGTACATAAAGAATTTTAATACACAGGCTGCTAGAGCGGTGAAGCAGATTAATTCCGGATTCAAGCTGGCGTTGACTGGTACCCCCATTGAAAACAGATTAAGTGAGCTATGGAGTATCTTTGATTACCTGATGCCTGGATTTCTGTATTCCTATCAGAGATTCCGTGATGAATTGGAGATTCCTATTATTCAGAAGGGTGATGAAGCTGCAGTAAGGCGGCTTCAAAGGATGATTACACCCTTTGTACTCCGCCGGTTGAAGAAGGATGTCCTTACAGATCTGCCGGAGAAGTTGGAGGAGAGTATTTATGCGAAAATGCAGGGCGAGCAGCAGAAGCTGTATGATGCCCATGTTAAGAAGCTGCAAATCTTATTAGGGAAACAATCAGAGGAAGAATTTAAGAATTCAAAGCTTCAGCTACTGTCTGAGTTAACCAAGCTAAGGCAGCTTTGCTGCGATCCAGCTCTGTTATACGAGGATTATACTGCGGTTTCTACCAAGATGGAGCTTTGTATGGATTTGATTCAAAATGCTGTTAGCGGTGGACATAAAATCCTTCTGTTTTCGCAGTTCACCTCGATGCTGGAGCGTCTACAGCAATGTTTGATCATGGAGAATATTAGCTTCTATTCTCTGACAGGTGCTACTACGAAAGAGAACAGGACCAGATTAGTGGAGACCTTTAATCAGGATGATACTTCGGTTTTTTGTATATCACTGAAGGCTGGTGGAACGGGACTTAATCTGACATCTGCGGACATAGTAATCCATTTTGATCCCTGGTGGAATCTGGCAGTACAGAACCAGGCAACGGATCGAGCCCACAGAATCGGACAGAAGAATATAGTCAGTGTGTATAAGCTGATTGTTCAGGGAACGGTTGAGGAAAATATTATGAAGCTTCAAGATAAGAAGAAGGATCTGGCAGAGCAGGTTCTCGGTGGAGAAGGTATGAATATCGGAAACTTCACCAGAGAAGAACTACTTGAGCTCTTGAGATAAGCGGAGGGAATATCATAGCTTACTAAAAGAAGATATGCTCCAGGGATAAAGAGCTTCAAGCACTCATCTAACAGGTTGATATCTATGATTAAATATGCTATGTGAGTCAAATGCTACAAGAGAGAAACATAGCATAGAAGCAAAACTTGATTTATGCTTTATATAGAAAGAGGCGGATCAAATTGATCCGCCCTTTTTGGTTTGCCCGCCATGGGCGGGCTCTTAAGGGTGAAAGTCCCTAACACACCTAGGTAGTGGGAAGTGTATAGCTGAACAGCAAGGGTGTTAGCCGTGAGGCTAAATCTGAAGGAAGCTGTAGGCA
>JAEZKA010000089.1 GCA_023436225.1 Bacillota bacterium | reverse complement strand
CTTAAGAAAATTCAATACTTTTCTCTAATACCCAACCCCTTTTCAGCGGCGGAAGTTCATCATACTACGATTAGAGATGAAAGTCAAGTATAAATTGTATTAATTTAATATGCGATTTATTACAATTAGATAAACTCCGTTTATTAATCAATGGCTGTGCTCCGAAGACCACATTTTAGTACGATTTAATCTAGCTTGATATAAATAGCGAACCCAAACTCTGTGCATGAATGTAGTAGCGAATGCTGCCCATCTCCGTAATTAATATTAACATAAACTAAGTGTTATTGACCATTTCTATCTCTGAAACCTAATCTTTAGAAACATACACTTAAAAATAAATTATATTATCATACCTCATAATGTAATTTTAAACTATCATAACTTAACCAGTATACATCCTTAGATAAGTATTTATATAATCCTTATATTCTTGTTCCATGGGTTCAGGCAAATCATAAACCTTATAAAATTTTAGACTCTTACTTTCCTCCATATCAGACCTCAACTCTCCTGTATAGTCAGCACTTGTATAAACTGCGGTTACAGAATAAAATTCATCATCATTCGGATTTCTGTAAAAATATTCCGGTCCGGATAATACATCAAGTAATACCAATTTTTCTACCCTTAACCCGGTTTCTTCAAACACCTCCCTTTGCGCAGTATCGATTAATGATTCCCCCAAATTCATTAGTCCACCCGGTAACCCCCAAGAATGGTCATTTCTTTCCTGCAGCAATATTTCTCCTATGTCATTTACAACAATCACAACTGACCCAGGCAGAATTAAGGGCTTATGTCCAATATACTTACGCATTTCCTTATAATATTCCATGTTATCCCTTTCTATTCCCTGTTCCAGATCGTCGCCCATATTTCCTCCACATTTTCTTCTCCTTTGAAATAATCAACTTGATTTTTTAAATCAAATATATTTCTCTCAGGCAGGATATTCACCTTACCCGAATCCGGATATTCACATACATCCATGCCCGCTTCGGTCCTGATATCGATATATTCACAGGCTGTCTGTGTATGATTAAAGAGTTGATGTGCTCCGGTATAACCCATTTCAAAAAAAGCCAAGTCTCCAGAAACCAATTCTTGAATACCGTCAGGAGTACGCAGCATTACCTTACCACTTACTATAACAAATAATTCCTCCGCATTTCGATGGAAGTGATAGGGATAAGAGTACTTTCCCGGATCCAGCTGCCGAATATCAAAATGCAAATGCTTCGAATGAGCCAGGTCAGCCAGATTAGAACTCGTATGCCATGCAAACTCTGAAATCGGTGTATTCTTTAATCGAAAGTTGACATCTTGTTTTCTAAAAATATGTGCCATAAGGGTCCTCCTTTTATTCAATATGATATATAAGATTTTTGGCTTTAATAGGGGTTATGTTTCCTTAAGCCTTTCCATGTATTCCGGTGGTTTCTGATTACCGAAATAATTATTTAGAACATAATCGTCAAGTTCTAATCCATCATTTCCAATCAGTATTTCTTTCATTTGAAATTCACCTATGTCCTCGGCCATTGCTACACCGCCATTTATAAAAAAATGAAACGGAGCATAGCCTTGAACTGATCGATAGATATCTGCAACTGACTTATGCAAATCGATATGCACTCGCGGTCTCCAATCTACGACCTGATTATCGAGTTGATACATACTTCTTGGTACAGCTCCAACAAAAAGCTTCACATTATTAGAAAATATCATTCCCGGTCGCTTCGATGGTACGGGAATTGCGATCCTAAGCTCATAATGCTTCAAGCATTGGGGCAAATAATGTACGTCACCGTTCATGATAATCGGATCTACTGTTTCCAAATCAAGATCAATTACTTCTATCTGAAACCTACTGATTACCTCCGATAATCCGACTTCTGCTAGATTTTTTCTTAGATATCCATTGGCGCCTTCGGCAATAGCACAGGTACCACCATTTGAGTATATGTACTTTATTACATCGATAAGTAAACCAACATCTGTTCTTGGATGTCCCGATACAGGAGGCCTAGCCAGATTGATTTTAATCAATACTGACTTATCGTTACTTATTCGTTCCTTTAATCCAATATCATCCATTGATAAATAAAAATCAATCCTGTTGTTACTCGTTATTATCATAAGTCCCTCCAACAAGCAGCTTGCAAAAGTTATGAATGTAATGATAGTTTTAGAAGCTAGACCATAAACCCCCATCTGACTCCGAATTTATCAAGAAAACCGACAACACAAGGACTATAGAAGGTTTCCTGCATTTCATCAATAGTAATACTATCCTCACTCATAATCTGGTACGCGTTCCTCAGCTCTTGAATACTATCAAAAATCACAACAAGCTGAATGGCCGCCTCTGGCAAAAGGTCTTTATTTCCACCATGATCATTCAGCATGACGCGTTACCCGTGAATATAAATCTCCGCATGAACCACACCTAGCTCCGGCTCTTCCTCGGAAAATAATTGAATTTGATCTACCTTTGTTGCAATGGCCATCTCATAAAGACTCAGAGCCTCTCTACAGTGGCCGTTTAGGTGCAGATGCGGTACCAGCATGATTTTATTCTCCTTTTATTCTATGATTTAGTTAATATTATACTTTCATATTAGTGCATTAGGTATATTCTGTCAATTTCATAGTATTTATATTTAAAACATAATTTATAAGATGATTTTTAACAAAAAAGCCCAAAGCATTACTGCTTTGAGCTAACTTAATGAATATAACAATACATCCGTCTATAAGAAAATCAAAGCATTCCTGGCGTGCTTTGATAATTACCATTAGCATAGATGAATATCTATACAATAAAAAAACAGAAAAACCTAGGTTCTTCTGCTTGTTTTTACATATTGACTTTTCACTACACTAGAAAACGATAAATTCATCCAAAAGAATTCTTAGAATTCTTATAACAAACCATTTTTAGGTCAAGCCCTCGAC
>JAEZKA010000082.1 GCA_023436225.1 Bacillota bacterium | reverse complement strand
TGCAACTCCGACTCCCGGATCTGCTACCGGCACTATGCCTCGTACTGGTGTAACTCCGACTCCCGGTTCTGGTACCGGCACTATGCCGCCTACTGATGTATCTCCGACTCCCGGTTCGGGTATCGGCACTATGCCACGTACTGGTGCAACTCCGACTCCCGGTTCGGGTACCGGTACTATGCCTGGCATGGATACCAGACCTGGCATGGGATCTACAACTACTCCCGGTTCGGGTACCGGCACTATGCCTGGTAGTGGTATGGCTCCGACTCCCGGTCCAGGTACCGTCAATATGCCGCGTACTGGTGCAACACAGCCAATGAGAAATAGTGCTCCTCAGCCATCAGGAAGATTACCGATAAATCCGCAGAACATGACGGCTCCCGCCTCTCCAAACGGGCTTCCCCAAGCTCCTTCCAATATGAATATGCCTATGCCTGGATTATTTAGACAAAAGCCAGGTAATACCCCTCAGCAAGCACCAGGCAACATGCCCCAGCAGATGCCTAGTGGTTCTCAGGGTGGCATACCCTCCGGATTGCAAACCGGAATAGGTCCGGAGATTCCTAATTACTGTAATCCTAATATGCCTTATAATGGCTATGCGCCATATCAGGGAATTCCAAATATGTACCTTCCCAATACGAATGCCTATAATGTACCGATGGGCATCCCCATATTCCCTCTCTATGGTTATGATAATAGTGCTGACCTAGACCGCGATGTAGAATATATGAAACAGCTATATCCGAAGACAGCTAGGTCTATCCAGAGAGAAATTGATAACGAGTGTGATCAGATGGAATACGATGGAAGTATGATGTTTGATGAATATCCTGACAAAGAATATCTTGACAAAATAGTTGATCGTGTATATACGCGTATTAAACAAACAGAAGAAGAGCCACAGGTTGAAATGAATAGTCTGTATTTTTATCCTCCAAGAAGAAATCAGAATTATCTTCGTGACATAGTATCTCTCTTATTGCTATCTGAGATATTCAACCGGAGAAGACGTCACCGTAGTAGAAAACGCTGGTTTTAAATAATAATAGTATGCACCGCTGCTCATGAAAAGAGTTTCGGTGCATACTTTTTAGTTAAAGACGGACAAAGCAATCGTTCATATGGAGAAGAACAAGGAGTTCGCTCCAATGAGTGAACTTCGTAGTTCGATAGTTTGTGCCGAGGAAAACGTAGGCACAAGCCTTTATATGAAGATTAACATCCTAGAAGAACAAGGAGTTCGCTCCAATGAGCGAACTTCGTAGTTCTTAGAATGGAATTATGCAACGCATAATTCCTATTACCAGCTATCACCTATAATCGGTGTTGCCAGTGTAATTCTTGTCTTATTGCTCACTTCATTATAAGAGATTGCAATCTGAATATTAATCTTCGTATCCATAGTGGTAACGTATTCCTTCAACATTCCGGTGTATGCGTAAACGGTATACATATCCCCTTCATCATATTCCAATGCAATTTTACCCTGAAGCTCATCAACCAGAAGCTGAGCCACCTCATGCTTTTGCTCGGAGGTCAGATCTCCCTCTTGATTGCCCTCATATTTAAGCGTCACTTGCATATCTTTTACTTCTAACGCTTTAAATGTATTCTCCAAAGTTTTTTTGTATTTATCTATACCGGCGATACCCTCCTGAATGGAAAGACGAACGATGATATAGTTCTTCTGTTCCACACTGATAACCTTAATCTCTGAAGTTGCCTTCTTAGCGCGTTTGAAGAAAAAATACTCACTTCGCTCTCCTTCCTCCCATATCGATATCTCCTTGTCAATTGTTAATCCAATCTTTGCAGCTAAATCGCAGATCAAGTTCTTCCTCTCCTCTGCACTTAATTCACCTGTTCGATATTCTCCTGCAATTTCAATACTACTTTGCATCTCATCTGTATTCGTCTTAACAAATGCCTCCGTAATTTTAACATCCTCCTGGAACACGCGGTTAACAAGCATTTGTGTTGCTACTGCAACCCATAATACGGTAGCCATATATAAAGTTATCTTGGTACGACGTAAGGATAATGTATTCTTGAAGGATACCGCAATCTTATTCCAATCAATACTCTTCACTATATCAACCTCCAATTTTAGGCAGTACTATATTTTACCTAAAAGTTTTCCCTAATATTATTGGTTTATTCGAATTCACTGTACCTTATCAACAATTCGTGATATAATTGGTAAAAATTCATACCAACCTTAGCGTAACAGCGAACAAACAGCTATAATTCAGGTGTTATATATTGGATTATGAAAGGAGCTTCACTCATGACTAAGCCTTTACTATACCGAAAACGATTTATTCCGGACGAGTTAATTCACTTAAAGGATGATACGATACTGGCCATGGAATCGAACCTGATCATCACGAAATGGAACACCTTACATCCACGAAAGGATATAGCTAGGGGAATATCCGCCTTCTATCTGGATAAGGGCTTTAAGGTCAGCAAGGTATATAATCAACAGGGTGAAGTTGTTTATTGGTATTGTGACATTATCCAAGCCAAAAAGGATGATGAAAAAAACACCGTCATCATAGAGGATTTATTAATTGATCTCATCCTATATGAAGACGGTAGTATGCGAATTATGGATCTGAACGAACTTGCTGATGCCCTTGATAATAAACTAATTACTCAAGCAGAAGCTACTTATGCGCTTCGTACTGCCAATTCTTTACTTCAGATTATCTATGCCGGTCAATTTCAAACTCTGCAGGATCCTATCAATGGTATGGAACCCTCTTGATTAATCTTCTTCGAGCATATTAATTCTCTTAATATGCCTTTCCTCATTTGAAAATTCAGTATTTAAAAAGATATCAACGATTTTTAATGCATGTCCGACCCCTATCACCCTTGCACCCAAAGCAAGCACATTGGCATCATTGTGAAGTCTGGTCGCTTCTGCACTAAAACAATCATGGCATAGAGCCGCTCGAATACCCTTCATTTTATTGGCTGCAATCGAAATACCGATGCCTGTTCCACAGATTAAGATACCCTTATCGCATTCTTTCTTCTGAATTGCTCTACCAACCGCTTTCGCATAATCAGGATAATTGCTAGAGGTCACATCTCCACATCCAAAATCCTTATACTCTAATCCTCTTGCATCCAAATAATCCATGATGGCTTTTTTCATTGCATATCCAGTATGATCATTTCCTAGTGCTATCATGATAATTCCTCCATTCTAATTCATATCATTTAGTTTATAAACTGACTTCTTTACTAAACGACCCAGCTCAATGTAGCATTCCTCATACTCCATCAAAGTACCGCCATAAGGATCAACAACATCCCCAATTTCTCCTGCAAATTCCTTAATCGTATATACTTCCTTCACTTCCGGATACATTTCGAGTACCTTCTTTCTCTGACTCCCTGTCATAGTAAGTATTAAAGTATTCTCCTCTATATCCGAAGCTTTTAATCCCTTCGCAACATGATAGGGTAATTCCAGATCATGCTTTTTAAGAACAATTTCTGCTTTGGGATTCATTGGCTCTGAAAACAATACGACCAGTCCACGTGATATAATCTTCATTTCGCTGACTTTTTCCAGATTCTTATATATTGCCTCTGCCATTGGGCTTCTGCAAGTATTTCCGGTACATACAAAAATTAATTTCTGATATTTCCCCATATAAAACCTCCATTATACCTCTTAACAATTAAGGCCGATTGAAACACATTACCTAAATGGTTAAGTATCAATGCACTTCACTTTCTGTAACCTTAATCACACGATAACCCGCTGCTTTTAACAGCCGGTTCATGATGGCGTGTCCCAGGCTATTGTCCGCAAAGCTTTCTGAGTAAATATATTCGGCATGCAACTCATCAAATTCCCGTAAAATTGCATAGAGACCTGCAGCAATAGAAGCTTCATCCATTCTTGAGCCTATAGTCTTTATAATTCCATACTGGTATAAGGCTCTGGTCTCATCTGTAGCGATAATGCCCACACATTTACCACCATCCAGCTTTTCCTTTGCCTTCTGATTAATTGCATCGACTACCAAAATTGTATCGCCTTCATAAATTGTAAGCATTCCCTCCGGAGCATAATGGCGATATTTCATTCCCGGAGCTTTCGGTACTGCCTGTGGGTCCGGATTCTTACTAAGAATGGCAGGGTCAATCTCAACCGGACCGATTACATTCTCTAACATTATCTTAGTGATACATCCCGGTCTCAGAATCACCGGTTTGCTACCCGACAGGTCAATAATCGTAGATTCTAACCCCAGGGTTGCCATTCCTCCATCGATAATCATATCGATCTTCCCGCTCATATCCTTTATTACATGCTCTGCTTTCGTAGGACTTGGTTTTCCGGAGAGATTCGCACTGGGAGCGGCAACATAGACTCCTGATTCTGCTATTAGACCGCGTGCAATGGGATTAGCAGGAAGTCTGATCGCTACTGTATCAAGTCCACCGGTAGTTCCATAAGGAACGCAATCTCTCTTTTTTAAAATAATCGTCAAGGGCCCCGGCCAGAAAATATTTGCTAGCTGGTACGCTTTCTCAGGGATATCCCTAGCAAGAACCTCCATATCAGAGACCTCTGAGATATGTACAATCAGTGGGTTATCTGAAGGGCGTCCCTTTGCTTCGTATATTTTTTGAGCTGCCTGAGTATCTAACGCATTAGCACCAAGCCCATACACAGTCTCGGTTGGAAAAGCCACAAGGCCTCCCTCCCTTAGAATCCCGGCTGCTTCTCTTAGTTCTTCCTGCTTAAGGTTCAGCTCATCAACTTTTATTATTATTGTATTCATATAAAATTAAGACTCCTTGTTTATGCAGATTACAGCTTCGCATGCAAGCATGCATGTGGCTATTCTCTACTTACGCAGATTACAGCTCGCTTGCTCCACTCATGGAACCGTAGGTTCCATTGCTCACGTTGCACTCGTCCGTATAATCTTAAACAGCTTCGCATGCAAGCATGCAAGCTGCTTAAGATTATACGGAGTAATCTGCTTATCGTGCACATTATAACACTATATGGTTGTAAAAGCAAATTTTGAAGATGTTGCAAATCGCTATGCTGGTTTTAGTTGCTGGTTCTTAAGCTCTGTACTATTAATGTATCGAAGAATTGCCAAGTGGATTGCATAAGCCATTTTTTCCTGATAATCCTCATTAATCAAAAGTGCGGCTTCTCTGATATTGGACATAAAGCCACATTCCACTATAATCAGCGGGCATTTTGCCTTAGTTAACATATAGTAATTATTATTAGGCTTTGCCTTTCTGTGATTACCATCAGCAATTGTCTTAATTATCTGGGCCTGCATAATCTCTGCCAGTAGCTTTCCCTGCTGAGATTCAGAATGAAAGAAGACCTGAGCTCCTTTCACATATTCCTCCGGATAGCTGTTCTGATGGATGCTGACAGCTAAATCCGCTCCACTATCATTAATCATACCAACCCGCGCATTCAAGTCAGCACGCTTTTTATTGGAATCACTCTCCGAATAAAAACCGATATCTTCTTCCCTGGTCATAATGATTTTAATGTCATTCTGCTCTAAGAGTTTCTTAAGCTTGAGAGAAATACTAAGATTCACGTCCTTCTCGAGTGAATTATTCACACCGACCTTGCCGGGGTCTCTCCCTCCATGCCCTGGATCAATCACTATTGTAACCGATCTTCCCTCTACTCTATCAGAACTCACCTCGTAGCTTTGATCCTTCCCATGGGAGGATCGGTTCGAGGATAAAAGGTAGGCAAAGCATATAAAGAACAGAAATATAATATTTAAATATCTCTTCATAAGACTACTCCCTAAATTAGGTTCTTTATATCTTATGAGATGTACTTTTGTCCTATTCTTGAAGCATTACTTTAAATAAGGTGTTATTACGTTCCAGATGCTTTCTTTCTCAAGACCCAACTTCCAGGCTGCCACTCCAGCTACATCTGCCTTATAGATCACCTTCATCTTAGCCTCAATCGATTTCTCTTCCTCCAGCCATATCTTATAGGTAGCTCCATCCTTCTCATACTCTGCATAATAACAGCCGTAGGAATCGTTCCACTCTGCTTCTACTCCGTTGTCACTCAGTAACTGAGCTGCATTAGTCATCGCAAAGCTTTGAGAGGATATTACTCCATCACCAGCTTCCTTCCAGAGACGGGTATAGAAGGGAATCGCAATGATTGTCTTTTCCTTAGGTACTAAATCAAGTATATTATTCACTGCATCTGTTACAAAGGAAATGGAGGCTACTGGTCCCGCCACCTCAGAACCAGCATAGAATTCATCATATGCCATTACAATAACATAATCCACAATCTTCCCCTGCTCTTCCCTGTCATAATGAACAGTATAAGGGGCAGGTACGTAACTATCTACAGAAAGCACAATTCCGTTGTTTCTACATTTCACAGATAATTCTCTTAAAAACTGTATATAATGTATTCCTGCTTCTGAGGATATCTTTTCGAAATCAATATTTATTCCGTTCAGTTGATAATCCAGGGCGGACTGTATCAATGCATTGGATAAAGTCTCACGGCGGGAAGTGTAGGATAATACATCATACATATTGATTTCTGTATTGAAGTCATCCACTAATGCCCATACCTCTAATCCTAGTTCCTTTGCTTTTGTTACATATTTATTTGTTGCCAGTGAAGAAATCGTACCCGAGACGTCATTAACACTGAACCAGGTAGGGGATACTACATTCACCCCTTTCGTCGCCGCTATCAGACCTCCTAGATTATCTGCTGCATCTGTGTTGAAGACCTGATGGAAGACCAAATTGATAGATCCGGGTCTAGTCTGAGCCGTGTATTCCGGTGCTTGATAACTACTGCCTATGGTCTCGTAATAAGATCCCTTTGTGCTCTTACTTTTTACATAACCTCTAATTCCGTCCGTAGTCATAACCTTAACAAAACCCTTCTGTGGTGCCTCATCTTTATCAACATACAGAAGCTTTGTTCCTACCGGAAGCTCCGCTATGATTGGACTCTTAATGCTTGGCTCAGTACGAAGCTTCGTATCCTTCGTAACATCGGTAAATAAGTAATCACCCCATATATAATTGATCACAACTCTGCTTGGATTTTCATAAAAATTATAGGTTAGGTCGGAGTATTTCTTAACAAAATCCAAGGACAGATAGACCTGGTCTGCAAATACTTGTACAATCGGAGTGTCAATTTCCATATTAGTTTCAATCATACTCTTGGTCACTGAATAACTTTTACTGTCTGCCTCAGCCCGAATAATCTCATCCGGAGTTGTATAGGTTAGAATATTTTCATTAAAATCCCAATAAAATCTGTGATTAAACTTTTGTATCACCGTATCATAATCCACATATACCGAACCATCAATCAGCATACCCTTAATATCGTAGACTTCATCCTGAAGTATAATCAGTACTTCAGAATCCTTAACCTTATAATATTGTGTCAACTGCATGATTTCATCGCTGGGAGTCAGCTTCTTAACAATCATTGATCCTAATAGTATCAGTATGATGACAATTCCAGCAGCTCCCCCAAGCATCGCCATTTTCAATCGTTTATCCATAGTATCCCTGCGCCTTTCTATTCTGTGCGTTATATTTGCAAGCAAGCTTGCCGGCTCTTCGTGTTAGTTTGCGCCAATTGCCTTTCATAATTTATGACGCAGGCACAAATCTTCTCAAAGCGAATTACATTCGCTTACTGTGAATTATTCTTTCCATAATTCACACTTATATTGTACCATGGACAAAGAGCCTGTCCATGGTCTTCTGCTCCAATCGGAACACGCAAGCAAGCTTGCATTTCCTCATTCCGCTTATATTGTATCATAACATATATCATGCGGTCTAGGAAATATGAAACTTCAACTTCAAAAATTTTAGTTTTGTTACACCGAAAAGCGTACCTATAGCAATGCGGCTGCCTCAATAATCATAATCTGAGTGCAGCCGCCTGACATGGGTATAATCCCATTCAATAATTAAGTTATACCTATCGACAACACAGAGATACGAGGTTACATAGCTGTCTCATCCGACAAAAAAGTATAGAGGGCTTTTTAAGTGCCGGTTTGCCGATCTCTGATGTTGCATTGCTGATTTCATGTGCTAAGTAATAAGGCATTGGACTATTATTCTCACTTAGAATAACCTTGGACTCGGGTGGATGCTTATGTTATTTACCTCTCGGATAAGAAGGCCATTTGTGATATGTTATACTTCCTATTCACAGGTTCCAATCAATAACCCAAGTTTTATACGAGTGAGAAACTCTGTTTTAAGAACAGTCTTGCAGTGTAGCTGACATGAGTGGGTTCCTTTATATCCGGTACCGCCCATATTCTTTGTTTTAAATCCTTCTTAAGTCTTTGAATAGTTTGTTCTTTAGCTCGGACAAGATAGCACATCCAATGCTCACTTCCTCGAATCACCTCCGTATTCCTAATAAATTCTTTCAGTTTAAGGATATCCCATTCGGACTGGCCCCCCACTACTATTTTGGTTGAACAGCGAAGCAGTTCTTCTCGGTTTGAAGTGAAGTCTGTTCCAAAATCCAGAATGACATATTCAAAATCTTCCCCTAGTATCTGTGGTATCTGACCTGGTTCCACCTCTTTATAGCAGGTGATTTGGTGAAAAGAAAAGGAGTTATCTTCTTCATTATCCCACTCATATGCCTGCTCTATCAGCTCCATATCCCGGTGTCCGTTACATTCAATCAGCGCCGTCTTTTTCCCCAATTCTTCACCGAAATAGAAGGCTAACATCAGCCCTGTATGAGTCACCCCAACACCGTGATGTGTTCCGATCAGTCCGATTACCTCCCGAAACCTGCCACGCTTTCCCCTGGATAATTTGTTTAATAGCATTGGCTTATGATTCATAGTAAGATTTTCGTCCTTTCCTATCTCGCGATAACCTGTTTTTGGGTAATCCATAGCCGCTACCAAAATCCAGAATTATTCGGAATAACTCCTGCCCGTTTTGAGTAGTTATTTTCTCAAAAGGGTTCGGCTCATAGGGAATACGATAACAGCATCGCCGTTCCATATTCTTACATGCCATCTGAAATTGCTTCCCGTCAAGGAAGTTAAATAAATAGATAACATCTTTATATTCTGCTATCATGTCTAGTACTTCCTCTGAATAAACCAACTCCCAATCCTTTGCACCGATTACGATCAACCTGATATCTGCCTCAAGAAAAAATTTAACATTGTCCTTAGTTAACGTACCAAGATCATATACTATCGAAGAGGCTTCCGGCATGTTCTGTCCTATGGATTGTCCAACTGATAGCATAGGTATCCCCTCTAACATAAAAGAACTTCTACTATCCTGTGATGACTCAAGATACCCTCTTAATGAGCGGATACACTGACTCTGATTATCCTCCTTATATATACAGTCAATACCCTGGTTTTTCATATAATAGCATAATCGAAAGGCCAGATGTGTCACTCCAATTCTTGACTGAGTTCCTGCTACAGCGATGGTTCTTCTTCGACTTGAATCCTGATACCTCTCTCTTCTGAACTGTAATGCTGATAAATGTTTCTTTAACTGGTCAACCGTTGTATACCTTAATGCCAGATTATACTTGAGGCAATGGTTAATAATATACTTTAATTCTTTCGTGTAGCCAGATATCCGATCAATATTAGAGATCTGTTTTGCCCTCGAGGATATCAGTTCTCCCGTAGCCATATAGTAAAGTAACATACCGATTCCGTATATATCGCATCGGTCATCCAGTCTTCCCTGTAGGTACAGCTCTGGGGCAGCATAGCCTCTGGTGGCTGTAATTTTATTCTTCTTATGAAGCTCATCCTTATAAATTGCACTTCCAAAGTCAATTAGCTTCAGTCTTTTATCCGATATCATTATATTATCCGGCTTTAGGTCAATATATAAAATTGGTCGGTCGTTGGAATGTAGATAATGAAATAAATCACAGATTTGAATAGCATAACTAATTATGATATCTTCCTTGATCGGCCCTTTATTCTGTACATAATCCTTCAGAGTCTCTCCTTCCAGATATTGTTCGACAATGTAGGAACCTTCTTCATCTTCTTCAATATCATAAATTATAGGGATGCAAGAATGTTTCAGATTTTTTAGAATGAGTGCTTCATTACGTTGTAAATCATATAAGGGATGGGTTTTAGAGATACATTTGATTGCTCGATAAGAATTTAATTTGATATGTTTCGCAAGATATACTCTGGCAGTGCCTCCGCTGCCTAGTAGACGTATAATATGATATTTTTGAAACCAAATCTCCTGTTGCATTCTCTCCTTTCCTATCAGCATAACATAAAACAGGAATCAAGTCATATTATTATTATAGTCAGATACTGGAAAAAAATCAATTGATTCTATCCTGTCTAAAATCACGATTTTTGGTCATAATTTTGTTATAATTGACGATAAAATATCTGATTATACCAGTAAAATACGGGGGATATTAACACAAATTTCATAACTAGGTATATTGACTTTACTTGTGTTTTAAATTATACTTTGTTTACACCGATGGATGGATTCTCGTACGTTGCGACAATCATTCCTGTTTAGTACAGAAAGGGGTGTACTTTATGAAGATAGAAAAAATTAGCGATAATCAAATTAGATGTACCTTAAATAAAAGTGATCTGGTTGACCGAGAGCTGAAGATAAGCGAATTAGCTTATGGTACCGAGAAAGCAAAGGCTTTATTTCGAGATATGATTCAACAAGCTTTTTATGAATTCGGATTTGAAGTTGATGATATTCCTTTGATGATAGAAGCAATTCCGGTTTCCACGGAATGTTTAATCCTGGTAATCACTAAGGTAGAGGATCCTGACGAGCTGGATACCCGTTTTTCCAAATTCTCCTCCTTTAATGTTCATGAGAACACCGAAAAGCAAGACTCAGATGAGGATTCCTATGCGGATGAAATAATAAATTGTTTCGACCAGATGGAAGACGATTTGAACGAAGACATTCTGGAGAATTCAAAAGAAGAGTCCCTGGAAGCACCCGAGGTTACTCAGAGTGATCCCACAGATAAACCTGGTGTTAGTGTACCTTCAAACATGATTAAGATCTATACCTTCCGTTCGTTACAAGAGGTTACTCAATTAGCATATATCATGGTAGGTACTTATAATGGAGTCAATACCTTATATAAGAATCCGGTTAATTCAATCTACTACCTCGTAATCAGTATTTCAGACCATACACCAGAGGAGTTCAATAAGGTATGTAATATCATATCAGAATACGGTAAAGTAGAGCGTTCCACTTATGCAAGCTCCGCTTACTACGATGAACACTTTGAGGTTATTGTAAGAGAACATGCATTACAGATTCTTTCCGTTATGTAATTTTTGAACGTCAAATAGGAGGTGCTCCCCGCACCTCCTATTTCTTATGTAATTATATTATTTGCGAATCGTACTTTCTATCCTATATAACAGAATACGGTTGATTCAAAATACCTATAATGATGAAAGACGGGTAGTACACTTCCCCTAATGCACTGTTTGAAGAACAGTTTACTGCTTATGTATGACAGAAGTGAACATTCTTGTTCGATTATGACATACATAACAGTGAAAAGTCCGGCAACCTGCGTGCGAGGGAAGCATACTATCCGTCTTTCATTTATCAAGGCTTATAAGCAACAGCCTTTGTTTATTATTCACCAACTTCTGCTTCGATTCTTTCCATTAACTCTTCAGGATCTAAGCCATGTACCATTGCTGCTTCCTCTAATGTCTCTGCCTGTGCAGAAGGACAACCAAGACAATGCATGCCTATATCTAATAACACAGGAATGATGCTCTGATCGACTGCAATTGCCTGTGCAATTGTCATCTCCTTCGTAATTTTAGCCATCGTATATTCCTCCTTAATAATGAAGTATTTTAACCTAGATAGAAGAGTTTCCTTCCATAATACATTAATCAACTAGGATATCGCCTAGCATAATGCGATAGATTCGCATTCGCAATTGCTTAGGCACTATTATATTCTATTGTGCACATATCGTCAAGACACCAAATCAACACCAAACATAATGGGACCTCTGCCATATTCCTCTTTTATCCAAACCAATATTAGGAATCAGTTAAAATAATCTTGCATTCTGACATATCATATATTAAAATATAATGGACAATTGGTAAAGGAGGTAATTTGACAATGGCATATACTATTAGTGATGATTGCATTAGCTGCGGCGCATGTGCAGATACATGTCCTACAGGATCAATTTCCGAAGGAGCTAATCATTATGAAATTGATGTCGATGCTTGCATCGATTGTGGTGCTTGTGCAGATACATGCCCTACATCAGCAATTTCAGCATAACAAAGCTTACATAAAAGAGAGTGAAACTTGATCGTATCATACGTCGGCTTCACTCTCTTTTTATATGCGCGTAAGCAAATGTGAGCTATGCGATTTAAATGAAAGCATGATTTTTCTTGAAGAATTTGGATTTCTTCTTCTTGTTTTCAGAGGTAGCAGCTACCATCATCCTGCCTCTCTGATAGTCTCTTAAGGTTGCATCAAATTTACGGTAACGCTCTTCCTCCTTCTCTTCTTGAAGACGCATTAAGTAGTTCATTTCCTTAATAACACCCTCACTGACATTGGAACTGATATCCTGCGCTAACGTCATGTTATTTTCCTTTAACGCTTCTAAAACGATATGACTCAGGACCGCTTTGAACTGACTCATCTTCGAACCCACTTCATCTGCAAGCTCATTTTGTTCGTTTTCAGCGATTAAGCTTGTCCCACTTTCATTCACCTGTAGTATCTCTTCTTGCTGCATGTGCTGCTCCTTCCCATCAAGTCTTTCTCCAAGTAATATTTCAGCATCTGTGTCAAGCATTTCTGGCTTATCTAAATTAGATATAAGCATCTTAATAGCCTTCAGCTGAAACCCCCGATCCTTTAGTTGCTTTACCTTCTTAAAAAGCTCAACATCTGCTTCTCTATAGTATCGTTGTTCCATTTCATTTCGGGAAATCGGTAGACCCAGCTGCTTTTGCCAGTACCTGAGAACATGGGCTTCTACATCGACACGCTTTGAGGCCTCAGAAATCATATACCTAACTTCCTC
>JAEZKA010000065.1 GCA_023436225.1 Bacillota bacterium | reverse complement strand
AAACAATAAAAAGCTTACTGTAAGCAAGGTAATAAAGAGGAAAAGCACAACCGGGTATCAGAGTGAGAAAACCATCTACACCTGTGAAGATTGCAGTGGTTGTCCATATAAAAGCAACTGTACAAAGTGTAATAATTATAAAATACCCATAGAAGAACGAGTTAAAACTCTTGAAACCTCAAAGCTTTTTAATCGGCTACGGAAAGAAGACCTTGAAAGAATTCTGAGCAGGGAAGGCTGTGAATTGAGGATGAACCGAAGTATACAAGCCGAAGGTTCTTTCGGAGAACTGAAAAAGGATATGGGATTTCGAAGATTCCTGTGTAAGGGTAAACAGAATGTACTTGCTGAAAGTATTCTGTTGGCAATGGCACATAACGTCAACAAGCTTCACAATAAAATCCAAGCAGGGAGAACCGGATCACACTTATTCCAGCTCAAAGAAGCAGAGTAAATTTTAAGTTTCAAAAACTTATAGATAAGAAATCAGTCTAAATTCTGTAGGCTTATTAAAGTGCATCATTTTTAAGATAATGCTTGGATTTATCTATAATAAATATAGAATTCCTAAAAAATAACCTAAAAACGGAGCTGTCGCACTGGTGGTTGAATAACCGCTAGTGCGACAGCCCCATTTTATCATATAGGAGTTACCTATCATGTATGTTGGTTAGCTAGGTGTACCTCTGTCCTTGAGCTCGGCGCGTGTAGCAGCTGCAAGGGTCATCTTATAGATTGCTTCCTCTATAAGCAGAATGCTCCTCGGATATGCTTGCAGTATTCTCGATACGTTCCTGAATTTTGATAAATTGCTCAAGTATATTTTTAATCATGGAATTTTCCGTTTCCAGTAAATCAAATATACTAATTATATAGCATAATTTACCATCCTACAATCTCTAACTTCTTTTGCGATGTAATATTATGGGAAAGTTACTCAATACTACATAGCTTTTCCAACGATTAAGATGTATAATTAAGGTAATTACTAAATCATTAAAGAAGGGAAGGTAGGTATGAACGATTTATATCAATTAGAAAGATCAACACCTGAATTACAGGGGGTAAAATCAGAGGCAATACTTGATTTTATCATGGAGGCTGAGAAAATCAGAACTACTGATATGGGCCAGGATTTCCATAGCTTCATGCTTTTAAGACATGGTTATGTGATTGCGGAAGGCTGGTGGGAGCCCTATAAGAGCAATGATCCTCATGTACTGTTCTCTTTGAGTAAAAGCTTTACATCAACTGCGATTGGGTTTGCAGTTCAGGAGGGATTGTTATCGGTCGAGGATACGGTGATATCCTATTTTAAAGAGGAATGTCCAAATCCTGATTTAAACTTGTCAAAAATGAGAATTAAGCATCTGTTATCCATGAATACCGGTCATATCGTTGATACTACGGATTTCTTTTTCCGTAGAGAGGATGGTAACTGGGTGAAAGCTTTCTTTGGTGTTCCGGTGGAGAAGGAGCCTGGAACACATTTTCTTTATAATACAGGTGCTACCTACATGTTGTCTGTGATTTTGCAGAAGATTACTGGAGAGAAGCTGATTGAGTATCTACAGCCGAGGCTTTTTAAACCGCTTTCTATCTCGGGAGCAGCATGGGACACCTGTCCGATGGGTTATAATACCGGGGGCTTTGGTTTACGAGTGAAGACGGAAGATATCGCAAAATTCGGCCAGTTATATTTATCAAAGGGAAAATGGAATGGCAAGCAGCTACTTAGCGAGGATTGGATACAGGAAGCAACCAGTATTCATAGTGATAATTCGGCCAATGGATCAGGTGATTGGGGACAGGGCTATGGATATCAATTCTGGCGTTGCAGGCATGATGCTTACCGGGGGGACGGAGCCTTTGGACAATACTGTATTGTAATACCCAAGCTGGATGCGGTATTAGCAATTACCGGTGGTATGAAGGATTTGCAGAAGCCGTTGGAGCTTGTCTGGAACAAGCTATTACCGGGTTTTACAGAGAATGCGCTGCCTGAATCGGAGGTTTATGAAAGACTGAAGAATAAACTGACTTCTTTACGGCTTTTGCTACCGGAAGGGAAGGAAAAATCTTCTATGGAGAGTAGTATTCAAGGAAAGAGCTACAAAATGGAGCCCAATCCTCTCAAAATAGAAAAAATCGCATTTTCTTTTGATTCTGAAAGGATTAGCATGAGTATTACTGAAAATGGACAGAGGCATGTGTATGAGGTTGGGATCGGACACTGGACTATGGGCACCTTTATCTTAGAAGGTAATCCGGAGCCTGTAGCTTTAAGTGGAAGCTGGGAGGATGATACAACCTTAATAATTAAGGGAAGCCTGCTTCAGATGCCCTTCGCTAATAATTATAACATTCAATTTAGAGGTGATGAACTTCTTCTGGAACAAAAGCTCAATGTTGGCTTTGAACAGCCTCAGCCTATCTGTATTAAGGGCTACGCTATTCACTAGTTCTCACGATAATAATGCGGTGCACTTTTCGCTTTAGTGGTGATTATCAATTATTAACTGCCGGTACTTTGATAATGGCGTACTCCAAAGCGCCAGACAGCAAGAGATAGCTGTAAAAACACAATACTGGCCGGTAGGGATAAGAAAGCCATATAATAAGGTTCACCCCAACCGCAGATGGCAGACGCAGGATAGTAGCTGATGAGCAGCATCGGCACAAGGAAGGTGAAGAGATAACGCAGGGGTCTTGGCATGTACTCAATGGGACAGCGGGTTATCTGATAGCTAGCATTGGTAAAAATATAGATCCAATCCAGGGCTTTAATTGTAAAGAAGGAGATGCCTGAGGTGAAGATGAAGACACCCGAATAGATTAAGAAGCCGCCAAACAATGCAAGGAGCAGAGTGATTATATCCACTATATTTAAGGAAAGCTTCATTTTATTCACGCACCAAGCCATGGCACAGCATCCACTGATCACCCTTGCCAACCGGTGAATATGAAAATAGCTACCGGCCACCTGTACTACAAGTGACCTGGGACGCAGAAGAACGCGGTCAAAATCTCCGGAGCGTATCATTTTCCAGGGGAAATAATCAAAGCCTCGAAAGAAGGTTTCGGCGAGACCGAAGCTGGTAACGGCCATGGCATAAATGAATAATATTTTTTCGACCGACCAGAAACCGACGTTACCAAAGCGTGAGAACATAAAAATCAGGCTGATTGGATCGGTAATTACCACAAAAAACACTTGAAAAATCATAATCGGCCAACCCCTGTATTGTAGTCCGGATAAGAAATTCATCTTAATATACTTCCAGTATAATTTAAAATTTGCGTTCATAAAATAACCTTTCTAACCGGCTCATTATCCACCTTGGATGATCAGCCGGTTTATTTTTCTTGTAATAAGAAGCTTACCAAGTATAATGAATACCAATGACCAGGTCAACTGCAAGCCTCCTGCCCAGAGAATACTGCTTGGGGATAAGGTTCCCAGATAGAAACGCAGCGGAATATCCAGATATCCGGCAAAGGGCTGCAGTAACAAAAACGGTTGTAGAAAGTCAGGCCAGAGCTGTAATGGAAGATAACTACCGGAAAGAACACTGCCGACCAACATAATCAAATAGGTAGGGCCATCACCCCATGGAACGCTCAAGCGAATGACACAGACTAGAGTTCCGTAAGCAGAACAAAGCAGGAATGCACTAAAGACTGAAAGCAGGGTACAGAGCATTGCAGCTAAGGAGTGGGGAGGCATCAACCGATAGGAAGCGGGCATAAGTAACCCAATGATTAGTATGATGGAACCCCGCCAAAAGAGGGGTACTAATCTGCCGGCGGCTACCTTGGCAAACCAAAGCTGATAGAGATCTAAGGGACGGCACAGCTCGAGGGATACATCACCGCTTTGTATCTTGCTAAGTATATCACTGTCAATACTCGTAGGTTGTATTAGGAACATGATCTGCGCGAGCCAGATATAAGTGATCAGCTCCGGAAGGGTAAGGCCAGCAGATATGCCTGAAAAGGGGTGATCGGAGTAATGATAGAAGACAGAGCAGACTACAATTTCGATATACGCCCAGAAGATGCTGATTGTGGCGCCTGCAAATGCGGCGATACGATACTGAAAGCCTTCTGCAGTTTTTATACGAAATATGGAAAGGTATGCTTTTATACTAGAATAGTATTGCTTCAATTTCATTGTTAGGATAGCTTTCACCTCTTTCTTCCGTTTTTATTAGTGAGTTTCTTATCTATTCTAGTATCACTATGTTAATTTGTAAAATTGAAGAAATCGGTTCAGATATTTAAGATTGTCATCAGCATGTATAAGCTTGTTATATCTGTCTTTTGCTATTTATTTCTTGACATTTTGGCGTTTGCAGGATATGATATATATACAATTTGAAGTCAAAGACCTTGGAGCTCTCTACTCTGTTGTCAAAATGTGCCGTTGGATGAATGTCCAACGTTTTTTTATGTCTTAATAAGTTAAAATCACATAGTAAAATATCTTAAGATTTTATAAAGAATTTGAAAAAGGGTCATAAGATATGGTAAAAATGTCGATATAACATATGATGGACTCAGACTATAGAATAGCGTTAGTAGGTCAGCAGACTCTTGTTCTATGGAAAGAAATGTATTACAATAGGATAGGTAAGTACAGGGAGGTACAATAATACTATCGGATAAAGGAAAGGTTAAGGAAGAAATATGCGTATAGACAAAAACAAGGGGACAGAAATTCGCAGGATTTTGGGGTTAACTTCAGCTCTTATTTTGATGCTGGTATTAATGTCTTTGATGCCAAAGCAGACAAAAGCTGCGGCTAGCATTCAGGTAAAGGAAATTAATTATCAGAATAGTACTATAACCTTACAGTTGAATGAAGGGGACACAGCGGTATACTTCTCTGATGCTTTGAAAAGGACCTGGGAAGAGGTACCCGGTACCATCCAAAGCAATAAAACAGTTACAATGGATATCTCCTGGATATCGGCAGCTAGTAATTATGTTATGAACTTTAAGGGTAATAGCTCTACTGCGGTTGTCTCTATTACTATTCCAAAGCAGGCGACCAATTTTAACGCTACTTTTAATAAAGTTAAGGGGACAATCTCCTTCAAGAATGCTGGAAACCGTAGCGTAGAATGGAGGAAGAAGGGTAGTACGTCCTGGAAGACAGTAGATAAAAATACAATCAGTTCAGATATAAGTCTATTATATTCCAATGGGGCAACGGTTTATTTTAGACTTGCTCCTGTGAATGGAACCGGTGTTACTAATGTCGGTTTTCGACCAAGCAAGGAGGTTACTATTACCGTTCCAAAGAAGCCTTCGGCTCCTACAATCACGATCAATGGATCCAAATTCAGTATTGAAGTGAAAAAAGGAATGGCGTATCGTACCATCAACAAGGATGGAGCTGCTACCGATTGGATTACGGTAGGAAGTTCTACCGATTTGTTACTAAGGAATATCGCTCCAAGCGTCTTATACAATACTACTTTGGCTTCTCAATCCGCTGTCACAATGCAGTTTCGTACAAATGCCAAGAGTACAGCATTAATGTCTAAGACAGCCTCTGTTACAATACCAATTCAGGAGGGACCTCCTAGTTTAGAGACTTATGGAATATCCTTAAGCTATACAAGTTCCAGCTCACTATCGCTTCAGGTAAAGGCTGCCAACAGTAAAGTGCCCTTTGAATATACTGTTGTGAAGGAAGGAAGCGAATTGAATCATCAGACAGCAGCCTGGACAGCGATCACCTCAAGCACAGCGGTCACTTTGGACAATACAGCGGCCAAGACTGGAAGCAAAATCTATGTACGTAAGAAATCGATCGGATCCTTGGAAAATTCGGATTTTGCCCTTGCCTCAGCAGAGGTTGATGTTACAGGAAATACTGGTATTACATATCCAGGAGCACCGACACCGTCAACATTAACAACATTGATAACGACAGCAGGGGTATGCAAGACCAGTAAGACCTCCAGCCATCTGACCTTCAGCCTATATAGTGCTACCTCGACTACAGTATCCTCGATCAGCTTTATGGATACCTATGGCAATACAAAAGGCTCCGTAGCCTGCAAGAGTACCGTAGCAAAGAACCCGAACAGCAATAGCATTTCAGATAAATATATCATTACTACCAAAATCACCTCAACAGAGAGTATTGATAAGATAACAGAGGAATTATTATTTGCAAAATTGACCTTAGCCAATTCCGATGTTATTACCAGTACTGCCGATGCAGGAATATTATTATATCTTTATCCGAAGACCGTAATAAATAATCCATCGGAGAAGGATTATACAACAAGCTTCAAGAGAGTATATTTATCCAATGCTTCCGATGATGCCACAAGCTTTAAGTTCCGGTTGGATCTAGGCACCATCAATGTAATTGATACTACGGCAATAGGAAAATACACCTCAACACCGACGGCAATCAGTTCAATGAAATACGATAACTATACGTTAACTCAGGGAACGGATTACACAGTAGAATACGGCTCCTATGTAAACGAAGAGAATGATACCATAGCTACTGCAACGGTTACTGTAAATGTAGCGGCTTTTGAGAGCTCCTCCTTGATCGATATCACGGACAAAGAAGCTCCGCTCGAGATTTATCTGAATAATAATGAGATTCTGGATGAGGACATTAATATCACGCTTTCGAATACAGCTACCTTGAAGGATATTCCCATTGCTTGGTCGATTACCGAAGGAAGCTTAAAGGAAACAAAGACACAGGTGGTGACCAATCCGGACAATACCACATCTACAGTGACGGAAGAAGTAATCACTTATACTTTAGAATTAGGTATCTTTAACAGCAGCTATAGTGTAAGTATAGCAGATGTGACCTGGGGTGGTTCCTCGATCTTCGGTTCGGCAAAGATATCAGGAGGAAAAGCAACGATATATCTGTCAAATGCGAAGATAAATAAACTTTCTACTGACGCGACGACTACCAATAATGTGGTAATCACATTAAGTAATGGATTTACGATACGGACAGGCTGCAAACTAACTATCTTGAATGCATCGTAACCGAGGTTTATTGGAGGGCTGACTATAATGAAAAAACTAAAAAGCTACATATTATTTTTATTCTGTATCTTGTTCCTGATCATACCGGCCAGTAATGTATTTGCTTCGGGAGCAGCAGCGATATCCTTTGGTAAAATTGATTATGAAGAGCTGACACTACAGGTCTTTAATAATGATAATACAATAGTATATTATTCAACCGATAACACCACCTGGTCGGAGATTGAGGGTGGATATGACAATGCAGCAAAGGCATATACTCTAGATATTTCTTGGGTATCCGCTACCTCTGATGTGACCTTATATTTCAAGGGTGACATTGTAAAGACCGTTAAATCAATCACCCTCCCGATGCAGAATTCCTCTATTAATGTTGAATATGATAAGGTAGAAGGGGAATTTACCTTCATTGAAGCGGAGGAAGCTGATTATTTTGAATGGAGAAAGACCACGGATTATCATTGGAATTCGGTTAATTTTTCGGAGAGCTCAGCAAGCTATAAGAGCTTTTTGACAACGATGGAGAATCTTCGTATCAAAGGAGCTAAGCTTTTGTTCCGTACTCCGCAGGTGATCGGAACCGGTTCAAGTGATGTGGGAATGCGTCCGAGCGCAGAGATTTCTATTACAATTCCTTCAAGGGCATCTGCACCATCTGTTAAGGTGAATTCCTCTAAGTTAACCTTAAACACCACGAAAACACTGGAATATTATGACAGTGATGGGGATTTCTGGATCGAGTGCGATGGTGCTATGGCTATTGAGGATATTGCCCCTAAAGCTCTATATGAGAACGGTGGAAAGAATGTAACCCTACTGATTAGAAAGTCCGCAACTGCGAACATGCCTTTTTCCAAGACACTGAAATTGATTATACCAGGGCAGACCGCTAAGCCTACAATCGGAGGAACCGACAGTGATGTTACCTATTACTATGTCAATTCAAAGCTAGTAATGCAATTTAATAAGGCATCCGCTACAAACTTATATGAGTATGTCATTGTTAGGGAAGATAAGGAACTTGATCTTGCGAGGACAAGTTGGAAATCGGTTAATTCATCCGCACTAATGACTATATCAAAAACGGTAGCGCCAAGTGGGTCTACAATTTATATACGAAAGAAGGGCAAGGACGAAAATACTTCAAAAAACATATCCTTAATATTGCCATCAGCTATTAACAGCTTTAAGGTAACTTATTAATGGTATGATTCATAACTGAGTTAATATACAAAATATCATATTTCTACTGAGATAAGCCGGCTTCCTCTTTATCATAAGATGAGGCCGGTTTTAATGTATGCTTAATAAAAATTTTTAGAAGCTGACTTTTTGAATATTGAAAAGCTCGTTCTATCGCAAAGGCAGCCCTTAAGAATATAGTTCCCTTACCGGAAGTAGTACGCCACCTTATCGGAAATGTAATACCATATATATTTTATATTTATTTAATAAATTTCTCAAAATCCTCACAATGAAAACACAAAAATTTCACTCTTTTCATTTAGAATATTGTTAGATATGCAATTTTTGTGTTAAATAATTTATTATTACACAACATGCACTCTAGGCAGGGGATGCACCTTCGCAGACGAAGTCATAAATCGTTTCGGATATTATTACTAAGTAACCACAAATAGGCAAGGCTTGCTTAGCATGATGAAAGGTATTAGCCTGCTGACATTTTATTTCAAGAATGATAAGGAGAAGGAACATGCGAAAAGGAATAGCTTTTATGATAATTGCAGTGATGATGCTGTCGACTGGGTTTCCTGGATTTGAGCACAGACAGGCTTATGCTGCAACGAAGGCCGGGAAAGTAATCGAGGCACTGGATATTATGGAAATAGATAAAGGAAGCATCGACACAGAGGCTGCTCAGATTACAAGAGCACAATATGCTCAGCTTCTTATCAATATGTCTCCCCTCAAGGATTCAGTAGCTGTATCTAGCAATGTATCTGTGTTCAGCGATGTTTCCAAGAAGCATTGGGCGGCAGGATACATAAAGACAGCAGTATCGAACGGCTGGATGTACGGTTATCTTGATGGAAGTTTTAAACCGAATCAGGGTGTGACACTAATCGAGTCGATAACCGGTGTCCTAAAGCTGTTAGGCTATACTGATAGCGATTTTGCAGGGAATGTTACCGCGAACAAGATGGCTCTGTATCAATCGAAAAAGCTGAGTAAAAATATCTCTGTTACTCAAAAGGCTGTTAAGATTGGTTATATTGACTGCGTCAATCTTTTTTATAATGTACTGAATGCAAAGACCAAGGAGGGGAAGGTGTATGCCGAGACTCTGGGGTATTCCCTGGATGAGGGCGGTGAGCTGGACTATCTTTCTGTCGTGAATACGAATACAGAAGGCCCTATTATTGCAAGTAATAACTGGATTGCTAAGATTCCTTTTACCATAACGGAGGCCACTTTCTACAAAAACGATGTGAAATCAACCTACTCTGACATTGATAATTATGATGTGTTATATTACTCGGAAAACTCAAAGATTATATGGGCATATGATAAGAAAGTAACCGGAGTCTTAAGTTCTATTAGTCCAGATCTAATCAATCCTACTTCTGTTACTGTTGCTGGAGGAAGCTATAATTTTGAGACAAGTGAAGCAGCTCAGGACTTCTCCTCCGTTGGTAGGATATCAAAGGGGGATATTGTGACCTTGCTTCTTGGTAAGAATAATTCAGTTGCCGGTGTATTAAACCAGAATCAATATAATACGACAATTGCAGGTGTTGTCTTAAGTACTGGTGTTCATAGTGTGGAGGATGCGAAAGGGATCTATGTTAATACAAGCTATGCCACCTTTGTTGATGCTGCAGGAAATCAATACGAACAGGATTATGATGACAGTAAATTGTATTTTATAGCAGATGACATTATTGTAGTAAAATATGAGGATGGAAAAGTAACTGTGAGCAAGGCAGAGATTACTTCCACAAGTTTACAGGGTGAAACCTTTAATAGCACCGGTACTTATATATCCGGTAAAAGATTGGCATCCGATGTGAAAATTCTTGATTATAGTCATGGGAGATATATATCAGTGTATCCGGCTCGACTATCTGACATGACACTCCTTAATGGCATGTTGATGTATTATGATACCAATGTGGCCGGTGAGATCGAGAATTTGATCTTATATAATGCCACGGGAGATATTGATACATATGGAATTTTTACCGGAGTATCTTATGCCAATAATTCAAGCTCCTATAATTACATGATAGACGGAAAAGCTGGTACACTTAATACTTCAAATCTAAGTAAATTATCTACAACAGTTGGACCGGCCGGTTTCAGCTACGAGAATAATGAAATTATAAAAACATACGAACTTTATGGTGTGGCGGCGGAAGCAATAGGAATGACATCAATTACCTCAGGAACGACAAAATATCCATTAGCAGAGAAATTATCAGTATATTATTTATCAGATGATAAATATACAGTAACATCTCTGGATAAGATTAAGGATCTGTCGAAATACAAGGTTACAGCATATCGGGATAAGGCAATTACGCTGGGTGGTAGGATCCGTGTTATTGTTGCGGAAAGCATTACGAAATAGTAAGGAAGAAGGGGCTGTTGATATGAAACTATTTCTAGGAAAAGTCAGATGGAAGAAAGTAATTATATGGGTGGCGATTCTCGCAATTCTTCTAATCGGAGCACAAATAGTCATTCAGAGGATGAAGTCACAATTAAATAATAGATTACAGGGGCAGGTTGAAATCAACACAGCGAGCGTCGAAATTAGAGATATTCAGAATGTGCTATCCTCCTCCGGAACTATATCACCTCTCAATACCTACGAGGTTACTACCTTGGTGCAAGGAGAAATTATCGCCGCTGATTTTGAAGAAGGTGATACTGTTGAGGAAGGTCAGGTATTATACCAGGTAGCTACCGAGAATCTTGATTCGGAGATTGATACTGCTCAGACCTCGGTAAATAGGGCAGAAAAGAATCTAACCAAGGCTCAGAATAGTTATGAGGATGCTCTTGCAGATTACGATGATGCAAAAGCGGATTACGAAGAAGCAAAGAATAAATATGGCAATCCGAATATGACCTCTTCAGAAAACGGAATTATCAAGGTAATGTATGTCGAGGAAGGGGATACGGTACAGGCAGGTGCGCAGATTGCACAGATTTATGATAATAGCTCAATGCTCCTTACTATTCCGTTTTCAGCTTCTGAGGTGGATCAGTCCCTAGTGGGTAAGAAAGCTATAATTACAATTGAAGCGACGGAAGAAGAACTAATCGGTTCTGTAACAAAGGTTAGCAATATTGATGAAGTATTAACCGGTAATCGTCTGGTGAACCAGGTAACCATTCAGGTCGAGAATCCCGGTGGGCTTAGTACTACTACCACTGCAACTGCAGTAATCGGTAAGTATTATAGCAGCGGTGAGGGTACCTTTAGTGTATTAACAGATACGGTATTGAAGGCAGAGGTCTCCGGCGAGATTGAAAAGCTTTTTATTGGTGAGGGAAGTAAAGTAAAAAAAGGAGATGTTATCTATTCTTTATCAGATAAATCAATAGAAAGCCAGCTTGAGAATTACCAGAGTAAGCTAAAAAATGCCCAGAATGTAGTAGATAATGCGAAGGACAGTGTAGAAAACGCGCAGGAGACAATTGAAGATTCCAGAGCAAAGCTTCAGGATGTAATAGATAACAGAACAGATTATAGTATTAAAGCACCTATTTCAGGTAAAATCGTCAGCAAGGAGGCTCTTGTTGGAGATACTATAAAATCAAACAGTGTGAACAGTACCTTATGTATCATCTACGATTTGTCTGCTGTAACCTTTGAAATGAGCGTGGATGAGCTTGACGTCAATAAGGTTAAGGTTGGCCAGGAGGTTGAGGTTGTAGCGGATGCTTATGAAAATTTAACTTTTCAAGGAATTGTTACTAATATCAGCTTGTTAAGTAGTACGAGTCAGGGTGTAACACAATATCCTGTAACCGTTAAAATTATAGAATCAGGAGATTTATTACCCGGTATGAATGTAACAGGTGAGATCATCACCAAAAAGGCAGAACAGGTAATTGCTATTCCAAGTGATGCTCTTATGCGTGGAAATGTCGTGTATGTAGAGGATAAATCGGTAACCGAGGCAGTAGGAGATGTCCCGGCTGGCTTTAGAGAGGTAAAGGTAGAAACGGGCATCACGGATGGTGATTATATAGAAATTATCAGCGGCTTGAACGGTGATGAGAAGGTATATGTTCGTAGAATATCAGAAGCTGTAAAAATGATGCCGGGTATGGGCTTTGAGATGCAGGGAGGTATGCCAAGTGGAGGTATGCCAAGTGGAGGTATGCCGAGTGGTAGTAATGGCAGCGGTGGGGGTAGAGACCGGAGGAATAGTGGGTTCCCGGGTAACAGACAATAGGAGGTACTTGATTTTAAAATCACAGATTTTTCAATCATGAATTCACGGGTTTGCGGCAGAATGGAGGATTAGTATGAATGGTGAGCAGATATATGATAAAACACAAGTACCTCTGATTCAATTGATTGACATTCATAAAATATATCAGATGGGAAGCACTGAGGTTCGCGCTAACGATGGCATCAATCTTACCATAATGGAGGGAGAATTTGTAGCCATCGTCGGTAAGTCCGGAAGCGGAAAATCAACCATAATGAATATTATTGGTGCATTGGATGTACCGACCTCCGGCCAATACATACTGAAAGGGCAGGATGTCAGTAAGATGAAAAGTGATGCTCTTGCTGAGGTACGAAATAGAACAATTGGATTTATCTTTCAGCAGTATAATCTGCTGGCAAAGCAGAATTTACTGGAAAATGTAGAACTGCCCTTGCTGTATGCAGGGGTTCATAAAAGAGAACGTAAACAGCTTGCAATGGAGGCTTTGAAAAGAGTTGGCATAGAGGATAAATGGAGGAATATGCCGAACCAATTATCCGGTGGTCAGCAGCAAAGAGGTGCTGTTGCAAGAGCTCTGGTTGGTAAACCGTCATTAATTCTGGCGGATGAACCAACGGGTGCTCTTGATTCGAAAACAAGCCGTGAGCTTTTGGACTTTCTTAAGCAGTTGAATGAAGAAGGGAATACCATTGTACTCATCACACATGACCGTTCTGTTGCAGAGGAAGCAAAGAGAATCGTTACCTTAAAGGACGGTAAAATAACCTTTGATGGCTCTGTCAATGAGTATAGGAAGCAGGTGTAAGATGAAATTCAATCAAGCATTTAAATTAGCTTTGAAAAGTATCTTAGGCAGTAAGATGAGATCTTTTCTTACAATGCTGGGTATGATTATCGGTGTAGCTTCTGTAATCACCTTATTGGGTCTGGTGACCGGCGTCACCAATTATATAGTTGATACCTTTGCAGATATGGGTACGAATATGGTCAGTGTAAATGTTACGAATACAGATACCCGTAAGGTGGACGTTGATGAAATGTATACATTTACGGAAGAAAATGATGAGATATTCCAGGGAATCACACCGACAGTGAACGCAAGCTATACAGTGAAGAACGGTAGCAACTCTATGACCACCACAGTAATCGGTGTAGGTGAGCAATATATGGATATTAATGCATTGGAATTATCCTCCGGTCGTTTCATTCATTATGCTGATATTGCCAATCGTTATGAAGCCTGTGTAATCGGTACATATGTGGTGGATGAATTGTTTGATGGTAAGGTAAGTTTGGGAGATACCATTAAAATCAGTGGAAAGGTATTTCGGATTGTCGGAATCCAGGAAGAACAAGCAGATTCGGAAGCAAATACGAAGGATGACCGGATCTATATCCCTTACTCCACAGCAACCAGATTATCAAAATCCTCGAAGATTTCCAGTTATACCTTAGCGGTGATGGATACGGATAAGATGGAGTATGCGGAAGAGGTACTGGATAATTATCTCTACAGTATCATGAAGAATGAAGAATTGTATACCATTACAAGTATGACGGAGTTATTGGACACAATAAATACCATGACCAATATGCTCTCTGCGGTGCTTGGCGGTATAGCCGGAATCTCCTTATTGGTGGCTGGTATCGGAATTATGAACATCATGCTGGTCTCCGTAGTTGAGCGAACAAAAGAAATCGGTATCCGTAAATCGCTCGGAGCGAAGAAAAGGGATATCATGTCTCAATTCGTAATCGAAGCAATCGCCATCAGTACTACAGGAGGTATCATCGGAATCATTATCGGAAGCATAGCGACCAAGACCTTGGGTAGTGCTTTTGGAATTAAAGCAGCGCCGACAATGGGAGCAGTTCTTTTGGCTTTTTGTGTTTCTGCCGGGATTGGTGTTGCCTTTGGGTATATGCCGGCTAATAAAGCAGCGAAGCTGAATCCCATTGATGCTTTACGAAGTGAATAGTAAATTAATTAATATAATTGCTTTTGATTGGTGAGGGTAATAAGATAATTTGAAAAAATTATGTTCTTGCGTTAAGTCGTGTAGGCGCCGTATATAGCTTACACGACTTTTTTAACGTATTAGAAATTGCGTCCTATACGATAAAAATCCTCCGCATAAGTGAACAAAGTTCACTTGGGATGCGCACTTTATATGACCCAATTAATTCTTGATTTTGTTACTACATGGAAATGGTTGCATACTTTACTATTTATTGATATTATTGTATAATCATTAGCACGCATCTGATAGAAGAAAATTGAACTCATAATAAGAATTTGTCTGGAATTTCTAAAGTTATGAGGACAATTTACTTTAATTTAAAGGAGGAATAACCGATGAATAAATCATTAACAAAAAGAATGCTAGCAGTAATCATATTGTTAATCGCATTATGCTGTGCATCTTTAATCGGTGTATCATATTATGTAATTCAATTGTCTGTGACAAACCAGATGAAAAGTGATGGCACTACATTAATACATAATATCAAACGTGAAATAAAAGAAGAGCACGTAACCAGCTTGGCTACACTTCAGGAAATCTTTGGGAAGCTGAAGGATGAGAGTAATGGCAACCTGGTGTACGTATCTCTTTCCGATGAGAATGCTCAGGTTATTGTATCAAATGATATTCTTGTGGATTCGACAAGTGTCGGAGCAGATGCAGTATCTTCGGCAACCTCGGAGGGAGATGTTAGTGAAGTATTAGAACAGCAGACAACCATGGGACAAATCATCACTACTGCAAATGGTGAAAAGGTATACAATGTATCTACGGACTTTGCTTTGTCCGAGCAGATTTCAGGTGCTTTGAATTTGGGGATATCCTTGAAAAGCATGAACAATCAAATTAGGCAGTCTTTAGTATTAACAATCATTTTGTCTTTCATTATCATGGCAATCGCAATCGTATCCGGTGTGATTATGGCAAGACGTATCATACATCCAATTATCCTAATGTCTAACAGTCTTAAGACATTTTCGAAAGGCGATTTTACGGTGGGCTTTTCAAGTGATCGTAAGGACGAGATCGGTGAGATGGGTAATGCACTGAGTGAGATGCAGCAAACCTTGCGTTCGATGGTCGGTGAGATCAGTACAAGCGCTGGGAAGGTGACGCGGAGCTCTCAGGAGTTATCAATGGTTTGTTCTGAGACGACAGAAATGGCTGAAGGAATTGCCAGAGCTTCCGGAGAATTAACTACGGCTTCAACAGCTCTTGCAACAAATTCAGTGGAAGGCTATGAACGCCTGAGTAATCTTGCGAATGAGATTGCGTCAATCACTAAGCGCGCAGATGGAATGAGATCCAGTATTAATGAAACGAAACAGGCGAATGAAGCTGGTATGCATAACATTCACGATCTTCTGGACGCGGTATCCGCCAATGAAGAAGTAACCATTAAAATCAAAGACATGGTGGATACGCTTGGAAATAAATCGGAGGCAATAGCTGACATCACCAATGTTATAAAGACCGTATCGGAGCAGACCAAGCTACTTGCCCTGAATGCAATGATAGAAAGTGCAAGAGCTGGAGAGACTGGCAAAGGCTTTGCAGTGGTTGCCAGTGAAATTCGTAAGCTGTCGGATCAAACTGCTAATTCCGTTGAAAGTATTGAGCGGGTAATTGACGAAGTCAGCAGTTCAATCAGGGAAGCTCAGGAATATGTAACCAAGGGTTCAGAGGTACTTGATAGAACAACAGCAGTATCCAAGGATACTGGGAATGCATTCATACAGATTGACAAATCGATTACAGCAATCGTGCAAGAAATCCAAATAATGATAGACAGTATCGACAAGGTGAATAAGGATAAGAATGAAGTGGTAGGTGCTATTGAGAGTATCTCAGCAATAGCAGAAGAGACCACCTCATCTACACAGGAGATTGCCTCCTCCTTAGAGCTTCAGCTTAGCACAATAGAAAAAACATCCAGTTCAGCCGAGCAACTTCAGGTAATTGCTCAGGAGCTGGAGAAGTTAGTAGGTCACTTTATGATATAATAAAGCGTAGGGAGTATACTTTAAGCAAGTCCATCCTAGTAATAATTCAAGGAAATTATCCATGGAGAGGAGATGATACAAGTTATGAGTGAATACAAAACGATCGATGAATACATTGAAGCATTTCCACCGGAGATACAGAGCATTCTTAGTAATATCCGTGAAATAGTCAAAGAACTGGCTCCGGAAGCGACTGAGAAAATCAGCTATCAGATGCCGACCTATTATCTGAACGGAAATTTGGTACATTTTGCAGCCTTTCAAAAACATATCGGCTTTTATCCAACGCCAAGCGGGATTGAAGCCTTTCAGGAGGAGCTTAGTAAGTATAAGGGGGCTAAGGGCTCAATACAATTTCCTCTTAATCAGCCTATACCATATGATCTGATACGCAAAATAGTATCTTATCGTCTGGAGGAAAGTAGAAACAGCAAAAAGAAATAACTGAATTTGAAACAGCCCCTTTGCTTACGCGATAACCGGAAAAAACAAGCTTCGCGAGTTTCTCCGGTTATCGCGGGCTTGCTCGTATCTCTTCAAGTGAACTTGATGATTGATACTTCACTTCGCCTTCGCGTAAATAAAAAGATAAGGTCGGTAATTTTACCGACCTTATCTTTTTTAAATTACAACTACAGAGAGTTCGCATAGCGTGATTTCTATTGTTATAAGAAATCGATAGAACGCGAAGTGCACTTCTGCTATCTTTATACAGAAATTAATAGAAGGTGTTTTGTTGCTATCTTATTACTTTGAGTCCGCCCATATACGGCTGTAATGCTACAGGGATATTGACAGAACCATCCTCGTTTAAGTTGTTCTCCAGGAAAGCAATCAGCATTCTGGGAGGAGCTACGACGGTGTTGTTTAAGGTGTGAGCAAAATACTTACCACCTTCTCCAACAACGCGGATTTTAAGACGACGTGCCTGAGCATCACCGAGGTTAGAACAGCTGCCTACCTCGAAATACTTCTTCTGTCTTGGGGACCATGCTTCAACGTCAATGGATTTCACCTTTAAATCAGCTAGGTCACCAGAACAGCACTCCAAGGTTCTTACCGGAATGTCCAATGTTCTGAAGAGATCTACGGTGTTCTGCCACAGCTTATCGAACCAAGCCATGCTATCCTCAGGCTTGCAAACCACGATCATTTCCTGCTTCTCGAACTGATGGATACGGTATACACCTCTTTCCTCTAGACCATGCGCTCCCTTTTCTTTGCGGAAGCAAGGAGAGTAGCTAGTCAGAGCATGGGGAAGAGTGTCCTCCTGTACTATCGTATCAATATATTTACCTATCATAGAATGCTCACTGGTACCTATGAGATAAAGATCTTCTCCTTCAATCTTATACATCATGGCATCCATCTCAGCAAAGCTCATAACACCGGTTACAACTTCACTGCGAATCATGTAGGGAGGAATACAATAAGTAAAGCCACGGTCAATCATAAAGTCTCTTGCATAGGAGATAACGGCGGAATGTAATCTTGCGATATTACCCATCAGATAATAGAAGCCATTACCTGCCACCTTTCTTGCGCTGTCAAGATCAATGCCATTCAGCTTCTCCATGATTTCGGTGTGATAAGGGATATCAAAATCGGGAACAACAGGCTCGCCGTAGCGCTTCACTTCGACATTCTCGCTATCATCCTTACCAATGGGAACGCTGGAATCGATGATGTTAGGGATGGTCATCATGATCTTCTTAATTCTCTCCTCCAGCTCAGCTTCCTTAGTTTCTAATTCAGCAAGACGCTCAGAATCAGCGGTAACACGCTTTTTCAATTCCTCGGCCTCCGACTTCTTACCTTGGCCCATAAGTGCACCGATTTCCTTGGATATCTTATTTCTCTCAAATCTTAAATTATCCGCCTCGGTCTTAGCATTTCGACTCTCAACATCGAGAGCGATCACTTCGTCCACTAAGGGTAGCTTGTTATCCTGAAATTTGTTACGAATATTTTGTTTTACAACCTCAGGATTTTCTCTTACAAATTTTAGATCTAACATTACTGCCTCCATTCTGTTGCCAATTCGGCACTCAAATAAATAATTCATAAAATAGGTAGTTTTGAATTACACGATTCATATAAGTTAACAAATCCAACTTCTATGAATATAGATAAAACAGAACTCAGTATGGGATAGTATTTTTTAGAATAAAAAAAATCCCTATGACCCATACACATCATGGGACGAAAGGAATCCGCGTTGCCACCCAATTTGCTGAAGAATGATCATTCAGCCACCTCGTAAGTACGATAAAGGGTACTAACCTTTCGGCTTATCACCGACAGCTCCAAAAGTGGAAGGATTTATTCTTTCACCGGTTCACACCAGCCACCGGTTCTCTGGAGAAAAATATAAATCGTAGCTTTTATCATCGCTGAGAACTTGAAGTACAGATAAATACTCTGATTATCAAGTTACATTTATTGACAACATCATACCTTCATAACAATAGGTGATGTTGTATTTTTACTCATTATATAACCAATTATTCGGTTTATCAAGTGGAATCTGGCGAAAATCATGTTTATTCCTATTTTATTATCGGACAATGTGCTAGCAGCCGTTATGTAACAGAATAAAGCTATGAAAGGAAGAGGTTGGTATGGTAGAAATCTTTACAGGATATTAACTTGAGGTATGGTTACAGAAGTAGTAGAATGAAAATATTGTAATAAAATATGAAATGAAAAAAATACGGAAAGGAAGAATTAACAGTTCAATACAATCATTTACTGAAAATACTATTTAATGTATTATTGTTTATAAAATAACAATGGTTGCGAATGAAAATACGTGGTGCTATAATACAAAAGGTTTTCAATGATGCAGAGTAGTATCACTAGTATGACACTTATGCACTGTTGTTTTTTTTATTAGTGTATCAGTATTATTAAAAGCTATACACTCGCATTAATGTTTTACAAATAACTTAAGTAAGGTGAAGTGAGTATGTATGCAATATCATTATTAGTCCTATTTCCAATCATAGCGGCGCTTTTAATCAGGATTGTTAAGAAAGAGCCAATCAGGGATATGATTGTGAGAGTTAGTGCAGTTATCACTGCTGTTTTATCCATCGTTGTGGTATTTCTGTATTTTAAGAAAGGGATATCCATTAATTTCCCGCAGGAGGAAATCATCGATACCATAATCGCATTCCTAGAGGGAGGCATAGCTTTATTTATTATTGTTACTGGTTTTAAAAACAAAAAGTATTTTGTATCTGTTTTTTCGGCCATTCAAACCCCTTTGATTCTGTGGTTTGAGTTCTCGCAAAAGCACGATATAGAGATTGAGAACAGTATCGTATTTGATAAGCTAACCGCCATTATGGTATTAATCATTGGACTAGTCGGCAGTTTGATCTGCATCTATGCCATTGGTTATATGAAATGGTATCATAATCATCATAATGATTATCCGGTTAGAAAGAACTTCTTCTTTTCCATTTTATTTCTCTTTCTGTCAGCGATGTTTGGGTTAGTCCTTAGTAATAATCTTACCTGGATGTATTTCTGCTGGGAGATTACAACCCTTTGTTCCTTCCTATTGATTGGATATACGAGGACAAAGGATGCAAAGAAGAATTCCTTTCATGCACTTGCAATTAATCTTGGCGGCGGACTGGCTTTTGCAATAGCCATTGTTTTTATCGGCATGAATTTTAAGACTATGGAATTATCAGTTCTGGTTGACATGAAGCCGGAAGCGATGGTTTTAATCCCGGTTTTCTTGTTAGCATTTGCAGCATTGACAAAGTCAGCCCAGTTACCATTCTCGTCCTGGTTGCTCGGTGCGATGGTCGCACCTACCCCTTCTTCCGCACTTTTACATTCAGCGACTATGGTTAAAGCAGGAGTATTTTTGATTATCCGCCTGGCCCCCCTGCTGGGTGATACCTCAGTAGGAAGGATTGTTACATTAGTCGGAGGAGTGACCTTCCTGGCATGTTCTCTGATGGCTATTTCTCAAAGTGATGCGAAGAAGATACTAGCCTATTCAACCCTTGCCAACCTTGGCTTAATAGTAATCTGTGCAAGCATTGGAACTCAGGAATCGCTATGGGCTGCAATATTACTGGTAATATTCCATTCTGTATCAAAATCACTCCTGTTCATCTGTGTCGGCTCCATAGAGCACCAAATCGGTAGCAGGAATGTAGAGGATATGGATATCTTGCTTGATGTATCCAGGAAGCTGTCTCTTTATATGCTGATCGGTATTGCAGGAATGTTTCTGGCTCCCTTCGGTATGCTGGTCTCCAAATGGGTAGCAATGAAGGCTTTTATTGATTCGGATAACATTTTAATCGTAATTATCCTTGCTTATGGTAGTGCAGCGACCTTATTCTATTGGTCAAAATGGATGGGAAAGTTAGTTTCGAATGTAAATGTTAAAAATCATAAAAAGCATACCTTCCGAAAGGACGAAGAGATACCAATCACCATACTTGCAATCCTGGTTGTATTATCCTGTTTCGGTTTTCCTTTGATTTCAAAGTATGCCCTAATTCCTTTCCTAACCTATATGTATCATACAAAAGCCTTAGTTCCGATCGGAACTAGTGACGTTAAAATCATGCTTTATATGCTCAGCGCATTACTGATATTACCAATCAGCTTCATTCCTATTTATAAGGGAGATAAACGACGTAGAGTTCCGATGTATATGGCGGGGCAAAATGTCGGCGATAATGAACAATTCCATGCCGCTATGGGTGTGACCCGTAAGGTAGAACTCCGTAACTGGTATATGGAAAGCATTTTTGGTGTGAAAAGACTTACACTTTGGAGTAATCTGATATCGATCGGACTTCTCTTAGCCGGCGTAATACTTTTGGTAGGAGGCTTAGCAGCGTAATGAATATACTTATCAACATTGGACTTGTGATAGCAGCCCCTTTCGTCGGTGGCCTATTGACAGGTATTGATCGAATTATTACAGCAAGAATGCAGGGAAGACAAGGCCCTCCATTATTACAGCCCTTCTATGATGTAATGAAATTAGTACAGAAGGAATCCATCGAGGTGAATTCGATGCACCGATTCTTCGTATATATATCCTTGGTTTTTGCAATTTTTTCAACGTCCATTCTACTTACGGGTGGCGACATCTTATTAGCAGTATTTGCTTTAACCCTTGGTTCGATCTTTTTTGTACTCGGAGGTTATGCCTCCAATTCGCCATATAGTATTATAGGTTCCGAGAGAGAGTTGTTACAGATTATGTCCTATGAGCCGATGGTTTTGTTGACTTGTGTCGGTCTTTACTATGCGGATAATAGCTTTTTTGTAAAAGATATTATCAACAACTCGGTTCCTGCGATTGCGTATCTTCCCGGTGTTTTCCTTGGCTTTGTATTTATCATCACCTTTAAGCTGCGTAAATCGCCTTTTGATCTCAGTATGTCTCATCACGGACATCAGGAGATTGTTAAGGGAATTACGACAGAGTATTCAGGAAGGGATCTGGCTGTAATTGAAGTAACTCACTGGTTTGAAGTGATCTTTACTTTAACTCTTGTTTACGTATTTTTTGCTACAAAAACACCAATCAGTCATTTGCTTGCGATCATAGCATGTGGTTTAGTATATTTGCTGGAAATTATTATCGATAATGCATTTGCGAGATTAAAATGGCAGCAAGCCTTTACCTCTGCCTGGATCATAACAGGTATGATGGGAATTGTTAACTTACTTATTTTATCTTATTTCAGATAAAACCTGGCACTACAAATTAATATCATTATAAGTAGACGGAAGTTGTGACCGCCTTTATGGATTGGAGTCAGTTATGAAATTTGTTAAAAAATCACCATGGATACTTCACTATGACGGATCAAGCTGCAATGGATGTGATATTGAGGTGTTGGCCTGCCTTACCCCCTTATATGATTTGGAGCGGTTTGGCATAATCAATACAGGTAATCCAAAGCATGCTGATATCTTATTGATTACCGGTAGTGTGAACGAGCAGAATATACCGGTAGTGAAGCAGCTATATGAACAGATGGCAGAACCTAAGGTTGTTGTAGCGGTAGGCATTTGTGCCACCTCAGGGGGGATCTTCGCTGAGTGCTACAATGTTGTAGGTGGTGTTGATAAGGTGCTACCGGTAGATGTATATGTTCCAGGCTGTGCAGCACGTCCGGAAGCAATTATTGACGGTGTTGTGAAAGCCTTGTCAATTCTGGAAGAGAAACAGAAGTATGCCCGTAAGAAGTCTGAAAAGAACGAAGCGTTATCAATCTAGACATCGGAGTAAAGTGTGAAGAAAAGGCATCTTCACATAAGATGAGCTCCGATATGAATTTTCGTAGAAATATATATCAGGCTTCTATGAGTATTGTTTGGGATGGCCCAGAGCGCCATCATGGAGGTAAAGTATGAGTCAACAGAGCATCAATACGATCTCATCAAATGAATTGCTGGCTGAGGTGCTTCATATGAAGAATGAGGGCTACCGTTTGGTGGCAATCACCTGTACCTGTAAGGAGGGTATGGAGCTTAGCTATTCCTTTGATAAAGATTATGAATTATTGAATTTACGTATTAACATCGGGCTGGAGGATGAGATATCAAGCATCAGCTTCATCTATCCCTTTGCCTTTTTATATGAGAATGAAATCAAAGAGCTATTTGGTGTCAAGATTAAGGATATCGCTGTTGATTTTAATAATTCCTTGTACAAAATACCGGTGAAGACACCGTTTCGGAAAGAGGAGGGAGAATAATGGGTAATAGAACAGTAATACCTTTTGGACCTCAGCATCCTGTTCTTCCGGAGCCAATTCATCTGGACTTGGTGCTGGAGGATGAGAAGGTTATCGAAGCAATCCCCCAGATTGGATATATTCACAGGGGATTGGAAAAACTGGTTGAAAAGAAGGATTATCAGCAATATACCTATGTAGCAGAACGAATCTGTGGTATTTGCTCCTTTATGCATGGTATGGGTTATTGTATGACAATTGAGAGTATTATGGAAGTAGAGATACCCGAACGTGCCAAATTCCTGCGTACCATTTGGGCTGAGTTGTCCCGAATGCATAGTCATATTATGTGGTTAGGACTATTAGCCGATGCCTTTGGTTTTGAGAGTCTGTTCATGCAGTCATGGAAGATCAGGGAGCAGATCCTTGATATCTTCGAAGAGACCACAGGTGGTAGAGTTATCTTCTCGGTCTGTGATATCGGCGGTGTTAGAAAGGATATCTCAGAAGACGTTCTGCTAAAGATCGTCGACATACTAACACAGGTGGAAAAGGAATTGAAGGATTTAACCCAGGTCTTTCTTCGTGATACCTCTGTGAAGAGTCGTACCAAAGGAGTTGGCATATTATCGAAGCAGGCAGCCTTTGATCTGGGGGCAGTAGGACCGATGGCAAGAGCCAGCGGAATTAATATGGATATGAGAACACAGGGTTATGCTGCTTATGATAAGTTGAACTTTACTCCGATTACGGACACCAAAGGTGACTGCTATGCGAGAACCAAGGTAAGAATTAAAGAAATATTTCAGTCCATCGACTTAATCAAGCAATGTGTGGCAATAATTCCCGAAGGAGACATTAAGGTTAAGGTAACCGGCAATCCGAAGGGAGAATATTTCACCAGAATAGAACAGCCACGCGGGGAGGTAGTTTATTATGCAAAGGGTAACGGCACAAAATTCCTTGATCGAATGAGAGTAAGAACGCCTACCTTTGCTAATGTACCGGCATTACTTGAGACCTTGAAGGGGTGCTCACTTGCGGATGTGCCGATCCTAATCCTTACGATTGATCCCTGCATCAGCTGTACGGAACGATAATTTGTCACTGACAGATCAGCGGAATAGAGGTAACTATGTCAATATTAAGTATGAGTAAAACTCTTTTTAGAAATTTATTTCACGGACCATTTACAATACAATACCCCCTCCAGAAGAAGGATCATTTCGAACGTACCAGGGGAAGAATTGGGATCGATATCGACGATTGTATCTTCTGTGGTATGTGTCAGAGGCGCTGCCCAACCGGAGCAATCAAGGTTGATAAGGCTTCCTCTTCCTGGAGTATCGAGCGTCTATCCTGCATTCAATGTAACTATTGTGGTGAGGTATGTCCGAAGAAATGTCTCCATATGGATCATCAATACACAGAACCGTCGTTTGGAAATGTAAGGGATGAATATATCAAATGCACGAATACCCAATTACAAAACGAATCATAGAAATTGCGCGGGAATATGCTACGCAAAATAAAGCGGACGAGGTTAAGGTGATTAATCTTGTGGTTGGCGATTACAGCGGCTATGTCGCCAGCTCCATCGAGCTTTATTTTGATATCATCGCTGCAGGTAGTTCCTGCGAGAAAGCGATACTGAATATCGAGCGTGTGAAGCCGAAGCTTCAATGTCGACAGTGCGGTGAGTATTTTGAGCGTAGGCCCTATTCCTTCGAATGTCCCAGCTGTCATGGCGAAGGAAGTCCGACTGAGATCGGACAGGAATTTTATATTAAATCGATCATAGTATGAAAATAAAGAGCGATTTTCATACTTCCAAGTTTGTGCCTGCGTCTTCCTCGGCACAAACTAACACAAGGGGTATTATATTATATTGTGTGAAGTTTGGAGGTTATTATGTCTGAGAATAAAGAAATAGAAATCATGCAATCGGTGTATGATAAGAATGATGAGGTTGCAACGAAGATTAATCAGAAGTTAACTACAAAGGGTATCTATGCCATCAATGTTATGGGTGCTCCTGGTGCGGGTAAGACAACCTCTCTGATTCAGATCATAAAGCGTCTCGGTAAGCTTACACCCTATGTCATTGAAGGCGATATTGAGGCGGATTTTGATACTAAGACCTTACAGGGTCTGGGTGTAAAGGCGATACAGATTAATACCGGCGGAGCCTGTCATCTGGATTCCCCATTGATCGGCAATGCAGTGGATGAGCTTAACCTTAAAGATGGTGTATTGTTCATTGAGAATATCGGTAATCTGGTATGTCCGGCGGAATTTATGATCGGGGAGCATGCTAAGATGCTGATCTCTACTGTAACAGAGGGTAGCGATAAGCCATATAAGTATCCGCTGGCATTTGAGAAGGCAGATATTATCCTGTTAAATAAATGTGATCTGATACCCTATATCGATTTTGACGAAGAGTTCTTTATGAAGGGTGTGCGGGCATTGAATAGAACCGCACCGGTAATTAAGGTATCCGGAAAGACGGAAGAAGGATATGATGAAGTAGTAGCATGGATAAAAGGAAAAATCAATTAATTACGAATCGAATAATGGTTTATGGAATGGTGCAAGGGGTTGGATTTCGACCCCTTGTTTATCATATTGCCCAAAAGCATGGAATTATGGGTACCGTTCGTAATCTCGGCGGCACCGTAGAAATTATTGCCCAAGCCTCAGAGGAAAGAATAAGGGATTTTTTAATTGAGCTAAGAGATACGAAGGAAGGCACTCATGAGATCATCCGGATCGAAACAGAACCGGTTCTACCTAAGCAAACAGAGGAGGAAGAGACAATCTATGAGAACTTTATCATCATGGAAAGTGGGGCTAATGATGAGATTCGTATCCTGCCTCCGGATCTTTCAGTCTGTTCTCAGTGTGAGAAGGAGTTAGGTGATCCGAAGAATCGAAGATATCAGAATCCCTTCATTAGTTGTACAGCCTGTGGTCCCCGCTATACGATTATCGAAGAGCTTCCCTATGACCGAGATACTACTACAATGATGGATTTTGATCTATGCCATTCCTGTGAGGAGGAATATAAATCCGCTGGGAGCAGAAGGCATCATGCACAGACCATCTCCTGCCATGACTGCGGCCCATATCTGATTTATCAAGGTCGGGAACAAGATATGGATCATGATAAGAAACGAGATAAGGATAAATCTAAGGATACAGATCAGAACGATAAAAGAGAAAACAATCCTGTTCTATTAAGAGACGAAGCCTTTCGGAGGGCAATACAGGTTTTACAAGACGGAGGGATTATTGCGGTAAAGGGTATCGGAGGGTATCACTTTGTATGCTCACCCTTTGTGGAGAGCACCGTAATAAGCCTAAGACTTCTCAAAGGCAGAGAGGAGAAACCCTTTGCTGTGATGTTTCCTGACCTTAATCAGGTGAAGGACTTTTGCGAGGTATCAGTAGAAGAAGAGAAGCTGCTGCTGTCCTCGGCTCGTCCGATTGTGCTCCTCTTTGCGAAGAAGGAGCTGGCACCCTCTGTAAATAAGGGTAGTTTAGATATAGGAGCTTTTCTTCCCTATACTCCTTTACAGCTGATGCTGACGAAGGAATGCGGACCTCTTATCATGACCAGTGCCAATGTCTCAGGACAGCCCATCATCAAAGAGGATGAGAAGATACTTCAATTATCCTCTCCATTTCTTCAGGGAGTATTATATCATAGGAGAAGAATTGTGCGCTCTGTCGATGATTCTGTAGCAAGGATTATTGACCATAAACCACAGATGATTAGAAGAAGTCGGGGCTATGTACCTTATCCTATTTTTCTCGGGGAAGAATGTACAGAGGATAATATTTTTGCAGCAGGAGGAGATTTAAAAGCAGCCTTTTGTCTATACCGTGAGGGAGCAGCCTTTGTTTCTCAATACTTTGGGGATCTGGAGGAAATGTCGGTAATCTCGGATTATGAACAGTCAGTTGAAGCTATGAAGAGGCTATTGCAGATTACCCCAACCTTAGCAGTCTGTGATCTGCATCCGAATTATCATTCCACAAGATATACGAAGGAGCTCTCATTACCGATACTTCAGGTACAGCATCATCATGCCCATATCGCATCGGTTATGGCGGAGCATAGCCTGAGGGAAGCGGTGATTGGAGTAGCCTTTGATGGAACAGGCTATGGGGTGGATGGCAATATCTGGGGAGGGGAATTCCTTCTCTGCGAGGGTAGTGAATTTAAGCGTGTGGCTCATTTAAACTATATTCAATTGTTAGGCGGGGATGAATCCATGAAGGATGCCAGGAAGACAGCAACCTGCTATCTTGTCAAACTTGGATTAACAGAGTATATTCAAGATGAAAGAAGCAGCTTCATACAGGCAGCGCTAAAGCAGAATGTGAATTGCATACTCTCCTCCAGTATGGGAAGATTATTTGATGCGGTCGCATCAATATTGGATATTGCTCATCATAACCATTATGAAGGAGAGTGTGCTACTTTACTAGAGAAAGAGGCTGTGCTGGCTCTAAAATATCAGATACCTCCAACCAAACTATCCTTTGCAATTACACAGCATGATGAAGGAATTAGTATTGATGTGAAACCCTTATTCGAGCAGCTCTGTAATTTAAGAGATCAGGAGGATGTACGTGCGCTCGCATTAGGCTTTCATTATGCCGTTGCAGAGATGATTAAGTCAGTGTGTGAGCTCATTAAAAACAAGTATCACCTTTCTAAGGTCATTCTTAGCGGAGGAGTATTTGTAAATAGGGTACTTACAGAAAAGGCAATTCACCTATTACGGGACAGAGATTTTATGATATATAGAAATATTGCTGTTCCCGCCGGAGATGGCGGTATCAGCTTAGGACAGACCTATCTGGGTCAAAGATGGTTACTTGAGAATAGATAGAAAGGTAAGGGTTTGGTTATGTGTGTAGCAGTACCGGGAAAGGTAATCGAAATCAGTGGCAACACTGCAAGGATCAATGTAATGGGAAATGTAACAGAAGCAGATATCAGACTGGTATCGGCTAAGCCCGGAGACTATGTTCTACTTCATGCCGGATGCGTATTAGAGGTTATGAAGAAGGATGCAGCCGAAGAGCTTCTGGAGCTATTTCAAGAATTGGGAGAACTTTAATATGATTACTCTGGATCAGATCATAGAGGAATTAAAGAATTATGATGGTAAGCCGATTAAGATTATGGAGGTCTGTGGTACCCACACCTCAAGCATATTCAAGCATGGAGTACGAAGCTTAATCTCTGAGAAGCTGGAGTTAATCTCGGGACCCGGCTGCCCTGTCTGTGTTACATCGGCCCTTTATATTGATAAGCTGGTGGATTATTCTCTCAGAGAAAATTATTGTGTACTGACCTTTGCAGATATGCTAAAGGTTCGAGGCAGTAAATTATCTCTGGCAGATGCAAAAGCCTCCGGAGGCAAGGTTCGGATGCTTTATTCCCCTTTGTCTGCCATCGGCCTGGCGCTGGAGGAGCCTGAGACACAGTTTATTATAGCGGCGGTGGGCTTTGAGACAACGACTCCTATTTATGCATTAATAATGGAAGAAGTGATTAAACTGAACATAAAGAACATACGATTACTCACCTCCATCAAAACGATACTCCCGGCACTGACCTATATTTGTGAGAATGAGCAGGGTATCGATGCCTTCTTATGTCCCGGTCATGTTAGTGTAATCACCGGTAGCAGGATTTATGAGGAACTAGTCCGTAAATATCATAAGCCCTTTGTCATTGCGGGCTTCGAGGGTGAGCATATACTGGCAGCAGTCTATGAGATTGTTAATCAGATGAAGCACAGCTCTTATCGGGTAAAGAATTTATATCCCAGTGTCGTAAATGAAGAGGGAAACGAGAGAGCCAGAGAGACTATCTCGAAGTATTTTGAGGCAGTAGATGAGGATTGGCGGGAAATCGGCAGAATTAAAGCTTCCGGACTCAGACTACGGGAAGAGTATACTAATTATGATGCAGGAAGCATTTTCAGCGAGGAACAGACCGATGGTCCAAAGGGCTGCAGGTGCAAAGATGTCATCCTTGGACGAATCTATCCGGTGGATTGCCCATTGTTTCATAAGGTTTGTACACCGGTGAATGCCATTGGTCCCTGTATGGTATCGACGGAGGGTGCTTGTGGAATCTGGTATAAGAACGGAGGAATAAGACCATGAAGATAACAATGTCACATGGAAGCGGAGGCGCACAGACCAGTAGTCTGATTCACGATATATTTCTACATTACTTTAATAACCCGGTTTTAAATAAGCTGGAGGATTCCGCAGTACTTAAGGTTCCGGAAAAGATCGCCTTTACCACGGATTCCTTTGTTGTTACCCCTCTATTCTTTCCGGGAGGAGATATCGGAAAGCTTGCCATCTGCGGCACAGTCAATGATCTGACCATGATGGGTGCAATACCAAGATATCTGACAGCGGCTTTCATTATTGAAGAAGGAACACCCGTCGATACGATTGAAGAGATTGCGAAGTCCATGGCAAAAGCAGCAAAGGAAGCAAGGGTTAAGATTGTAGCCGGCGATACGAAGGTAATCGAAGGAAATGGCGGAGTTTTTATCAATACCTCCGGCATCGGAGAAATAGTAAAGACTGGAATCAGTGTATCAAATTGCCAAAAGGGAGACTGTATTCTGGTATCGGGGAATCTGGGGGAGCATCATGCTGCCATTCTATCGAGGCGTATGGGAATTGAAAATGAAATCAAGAGTGATTGTGCTCCCTTAACCAGCATTCTTGAGGAACTGATCGAGGCAAAGGTGCCGATCCGATTTATGAGAGATATCACCCGCGGTGGGTTAGCAACGATTCTGAATGAGATCGTGGATAGCTCTCACTGTGGTGTTGCTATACAAGAGGCAGCATTACCGATCAGTAGCGATATACGTGGCTTCTGCGATATTCTCGGGCTTGATCCCCTCTATATGGCGAATGAGGGTAAGCTGTTGGCTGTCGTTCCGAAAGCGAAGGCAGAACAGGCCTTAGAGGCAATGAAGCAAAGTAAATACGGTAAGAATGCAGTTTTGCTGGGTGAGATTACAGATGGTGACAAGGTAATCATGACCACCCGATTAGGTGGAAGCAGAAGAATTGATCTCCTTTATGGAGAGGGCTTACCTAGAATTTGCTGATTCATCAAGAGGATATCGGGAATATCATCATGCTCATTAGAACCCAGTAATGAAGCTGCAATAACATGTATCAAATCAGTCTTTACTAAGTTCCTTTCAAAGGATATACTTGGAGATGAGTATACAATAGAAAGGAAGAGAGCATGCAGCAGTTTCAGACCCTACTTTTTGACGCGGATAACACCTTGTTCGACTTTACTGCCTGTGAGAGAAACGCCCTGGAGGCAGCCTTTTTACAGCACGGATATTCCTTAACGGAAGAAATCCAAAACACCTATGAAAGAATTAATGTTGATTTATGGAAGAAGTATGAACAAGGGTTAATGGATCGAAAGACGGTAATCTATTCCCGATTTGGACTTTTATTTAAGGAGATTGGGATACCCGATGACGGAATCTTGTTTGAGGATATATATCAAGACATTCTCGGTCAGCAACATATAATGATACCTCATGCAAAAGAGTTGGTGGAGTATCTTTATAACAAATATGATCTGTATATCGTTACAAACGGGGTTACCTCCACTCAGATGAGAAGGTTAAGGGATTCCGGACTTGACCGTTATATGAAGCAGATCTTTGTATCGGAGGCGACCGGTTATCAGAAGCCAATGAAGGAGTATTTTGATTATTGTTTTTGCAGAATACCGGATTTCGAAGCAGACAAGGCACTGATTATCGGAGATTCTTTATCCTCCGATATTAAGGGCGGCAACAATGCAGGAATTAAGGCCTGCTGGTACAATCCCTTCCGGCTGAAGAATGAAACTGAGATTAAGGCCGATTACGAGATACATAGTCTTACGGAATTGTATCAGCTTCTTTGAACATATAAGGTATCGATAAAAGCTATCTTTATAAAGAAAGATGATCTGCCAGGAGTAGTTTTGAGAAAGGCTTGGTTACTCAGATTGCAAAGGAGTTATGAATGGACGAATTAAGAGATCAGATCGGGACAATCGATTTTGTAATATCAGGATATGGAACTGCTATGGAGGAAACGGTAGCAGGTTATCGACTTGATAGGGAAGGTAAAATACATAAGCTTTGGCAAACTCAGGTTGAACAGGCCAGTTTTGTATGCCGATGGGATGATTATCTATTTACGGTTACAGAGATTGACGAATACTGTATGATTTATTTATTAAAGAGAAGTAATGAGGTGTATTCTCTTCTTGATCACAAAAAGCTGGAGGGTGGCGCACTATGTCATATTACCTATTCACCGAAGCATCGAACCTTATATGGAGCCTGTTACTCAACGGGAACGATCATCGGGGTCCGAGTAGAGGAGGAACGCTTTGGTAATATAATCTATAGTGAGGTTCAGCATTCGTCAAATAGTAGATCATTAACTCGAGCTCATTGTGTACTACTGAATGCCAGGGAGGACAAGCTTTTAACGGTTAACATCGCCCTCGATGAGATTATCACCTATGAGCTTAAGGATGGGATACCGGTTCTGATCGAGAGAATTGTTATGCCGGAGGGAGTCGGTCCGAGGCACGTCGTCTACTCAGGAGATGAAACCCTATTGTATGTGATTACGGAATATTCCAATGAAATATTCGTATATCAATGTAAGGGGAATAAGCTTCTGCAACGGATATCGACATTACCGATTGATTATCAGGGGACAAGTAATTGTTCTACTCTATGCATCTCAAAGGACGGTAGATACTTATATGCAGCAAATCGTGGTGCAGATTCCATTACCCAATTTCTTGTAGGTTCAGAGGGGAAATTAGAGTGGATTACAGACTATTCCTGTGCAGGTAAGCATCCTCGTCATATGATTTTGACGGATCGGAATGAATACTTAATCATCTGTAATCAGTTCTCCAATCATGTAATAGCCTTTGCCATCGATGAGTTAACTGGTGAGCTAGCACAAGAATTTGTAATTGAATTTAACAAGCCAAGCGGCATTGTTCAGATATAAGTACCTGCTTTACGGTTAATTAGTGTCAGCATATATAGCCCAATCTGGAGATACGAATTGTTGTACCCATGATTGGGCTTATAACATTAATCTTACTTGGGGTGATACGGATCGTTACAATTTGGTTGAAGCTCGAACGTATGTATGCTAGAATGAATAGATAAAGATTACTGATATAGGAGGCACGGATATGGAGCTATTAGAGGGATTGAATGAAGAGCAGAGACAGGCTGTGATAACCACAGAGGGTTATATACGGGTTATCGCAGGAGCAGGATCCGGAAAGACGAGAGCTCTAACCCACCGCTTTGCTTATCTAGTAAATGAACTTGGAATCTCCACCTCGAATATTCTCTGTGTGACCTTTACGAATAAAGCTGCCAATGAGATGAAACGACGGATTCGCAGCATGATTGGAGATAATGATACCGGTTATATCAGTACCTTTCATGGCTTTTGTGTGCAGGTGCTGAAGGAGGACATTCATGTCTTACATTATCCGAAGAATTTCATTATTCTGGATACGGAGGATGTGAATTCTATACTACATACCATCTTTGAAGATATGGGTCTGAATTCGAAGAACTTTACCTTTCCGACTCTGATTGATCGATTCACAGAACGTAAGAACCGGGAGCCGTATATACTGGATATTCTGAATACGGACCATGAAGAGTTAAAGGATAAGTTCCGGCATGCGAATAATCAGGAGGATGCAATATTCTATCGTTATCTATACGAACAGAAGAAATGCTACGCACTGGATTTTGACGATCTGATTAATTTCGTCCTGTATATCTTTGAACAGCATGAGGATATCCGCAGCAAGTGGCAGCAGCGTCTGGAATACATCATGGTTGATGAATTTCAGGATGTGAATGTGAGACAATACCGTCTGGCACAAATACTGAGTGATTACCATCATAATTTGTTCATTGTTGGGGACCCTGACCAGACCATCTATTCCTGGAGAGGTGCCAGAGTAGAGTATATTCTTAATTATGATAAGGAGTATCCAAGTGCTAAGACAATCGTAATGGATAAGAATTATCGCTCCACTCCGAATATCGTCAATGCTTCAAATTCTCTTATCACGAAGAATAAGAAGAGACTAGACAAGAAGCTGATCGCAATCAATCAGACCGAGCTTCCGGTTATCTATCATCATGCTAAAACGACAGCCGAGGAGGCAGAATGGATCGCCGGTCAGATTGCTGCAATTGTTGAAGGCGGAAGAAAGCTCCGGGATATCGCAATTCTGTATCGCTCTCATTTTATCTCAAGGAGCTTTGAAGAGGTGTTCATCAAGCAGAAGATTCAGTACACCATTTACTCAGGCATTGAATTCTACAAGCGGAAAGAGATTAAGGATGTCCTATGCTACCTGCGAATGGTTGTGAATGAAGATGATATCTCCTTTACACGAATTGTGAATCTGCCTAAGCGGAACATAGGCGAGAAAAGAATGGCGTTTCTGAAGGAATACGCAGATAAGAATAACTGCACATTATACCAGGCATTACAGCAAAATCAGAAGGAAGAGTTATTTGCCAAGACACAAGCCAAGGCCTTTATTCTACTGATAGAGAAACAGAAAGCCGTATATCAGACAATGAAATTATCGGAATTGCTCACGAATATATTAAATGAGAGCGGTTATGAGGCGCTACTTCGTACTAACGGAGAGCAGGAGCGATTAGACAATCTGGCTGAATTGAAGCAATCAATCTTTGAATATGAACGGGATGCCGGGGAGGAGTGCTCCCTTCCCGATTACCTGGACCGAATATCCTTATACACGAATTTGGATCAGAAGGAGAAGAGCGATGCGGTTCAGATGATGACCATTCACAATGCCAAGGGATTGGAATTTCCCTATGTGTTCGTCTGTGGCCTGAACGAAGGTATTTTTCCCAGTAAGCATGTGGATACTGAGGATAAGCTGGAGGAGGAGCGAAGACTCGCTTATGTAGCTTATACCAGAGCAGAAAGGGCTTTGTTACTAAGTGATGCTGAGGGGGTTAATTATGACGGATCCTATCGTTATCCGTCTCGTTTTATCTTTAATGTTGAGAAGGCATACCTTAATTATACGGTGGAGCTGGAGGAGAGACTGGTAGGTGATGCCTGCTTCTATATTGAGCAGAATGAGCGAAGACTGTCGGGAAATAAGATCCGGCTTCAGATCGGAGATACGATACGCCATAGTGTATTCGGTACCGGGAAGATTGTCGGTATTAATGAAGAGATATCCAGCTATATTATTCAATTTGATGCTATGGAGACAACCAGGAGCATAAGCTTTAAGATAAGGCTGGAGGTGGTGGAATAGGCTAGTGCAGGGAGGTATCCTATTGAACTGTGCCTACGTAATCATAGTGTAAATACACATCTGCATAAACTAACACAGTTGGCAGGTATATAATGCTTCGTGTGGATATGCAGAAGAAGGATGGGGGGAAAGAGCATGTTAGGACGGGGAAAGGAATTTGGCTTCAGTTTAAAGCACCGGTTTATCATATTTCTAGTGGTTGTACTGGCATTGCTGCCTTTCACGACGATGGTTCCGGTCATAAAGGCGGCTAAGAAGGAACAGGGTATCACAATTTTGTTTACCCATGATCTGCACGATAATTTGCTTCCGTTTCAAACTGTGGAGGATGGAAAGGTGGCCTTATATGGAGGCTATGCCAGATTGAAAACAGCGATCGATGCCGAAAAGGAGATTGACCCAGAAGCCATTGTAGCTGATGGTGGAGATTTCTCCATGGGTACACCCTTCCAGACCATATTCGATACTGACGCCCCCAGTCTAGTGCTACTGGGGGCCATGGGGTACGATGTGACCACTCTGGGGAATCATGAATTTGATTATCGTCCAAAAGGCTTAACAGCTAGTCTATCTGCAGCTGTAGACAGCGGGAAGAGACTTCCTTTCATGGTTCAATCAAATGTTGCATTTCCAGTGGATGAAGCAGGAGCTATGACTGACACCCTTACGAATCTAAAAACAGCAATGGAGAAGTATGGAGTATCTGATTACACCGTGCTTGAGAGAAATGGCTATAAAATAGGTATATTCGGGGTTATGGGGGAGGAATCGGCATCCATGGCTCCGATGTCAGAGGTTATCTTCTTAGATGAAATTGAGCAAGCAAAAAGGGTAGTAAAAATATTAAAAGAAAAGGAAAAGGTAGATTTCATCCTGTGCTTATCTCACTCCGGTACGAAGGTAAAGGAGAAGGAATCTGAGGACGAGCTTCTGGCGAAAGGAGTTCCGGATATTGATCTCATCATCAGCGGACATACTCATACTACGCTGTCCGAGCCCAAAATTGTCGGTAACACCGTGATAGGAAGCGTGGGCTCTTATGGTAAAAATCTTGGAATTGCTAAGTTAAGTCCGGATGCTTCCGGTAATTGGAAGCTGAACAGCTATAAATTGAAGCCCATTGATGATAGCTACTCGGATGATAGCGCCATTAATGCGATGGTCACAGAATATAAGCATCATGTTCAGAGTAATTACTTTGACAGCTTTGCTATGGATTACGATGAAGTAGTGTCGACCTCTACCATTCAGTTTCAGAGTCCGGAGGAGCTTGCAATGATCCATGGGGAAGCAACGATTGGTAATCTGATTAGCGACGCTTATATTTATGCTGTTAAGAAGGCGGAGGGAGAGGACTATACTACGGTAGATGCCGCAGTTGTCCCCAGCGGGACCATCCGGGATTCCATTTACCCGGGAGAGATTACGACAGCCGATGCCTTCTGTATCAGTTCCTTGGGGATAGGAGCTGATGGAAAGCCTGGTTATCCTCTGATCAGTGTATATTTAACTGGAAAGGAGCTTAGGACTGCTTGTGAAGTGGATGCCTCGATTACTCCGTTGATGGCAGATGCGCAATTATATATGTCAGGGGTAAATTTCACCTTTAACCCCAAACGGCTGATTTTTAACAAAGTAGTGAAGGCTGAGCTGGTGAAGGAGGACGGCTCTCTTACAGAGATAGAAGATACAAAGCTATATCGGGTAGTATGTAATCTCTATTCTGCCCAGATGCTTTCCATCGTCGGAGACAAATCCTATGGTTTGATGTCGATCGTACCAAAGGATAAAGAAGGCAATGCCATCACCGATTTTGAGAAGCATATCATATATGAGACAACAAGCAAGGGGAAGAGAGAATTGAAAGAATGGTATGCTGTGGTTCAATACTTGAAATCCTTCGATAAGGTAGATGGGCTTTCACAGATACCTGCATATTATGGGGCAACTCATGAGAGAAAGGTAATTGATCAAGATAAAAGCATTATCGCAGTTCTACGTAATCCGAACCAAATTGGAATAGCACTATATTGTATCGTGGGTGTATTGTTCCTCCTGCTTCTGCTTATAATACGAAGAATAACGAAAAGAAAAAGGCGTAGAAGAACAAGACGAAGAAGTAACCAAGGCAATAATACGAAAAGCAGACAGAATAAAAAACGTAGGTAGTATCATCAATGTAGAGAATTAATTATATCTTGCATTAATACATAGGGAAAAAATAAGGACGCACTTAAGGAGATATAGATGAATAAATCAAAAATAATATATCTCAGCGCTATGCTGATTTTCGGGAGTATAGGGCTTGTCTCAAGAAATATTCAGCTATCGTCCGGGCAGATTGCTTTGACGAGAGGAGTAATCGGAAGTATATTTTTGTTCCTTGCGAGTATGGCAATGAAAGAAAAGATGTCCTGGCAGAAGCTGAAACCGAATCTGCTGCTTTTGATCTTATCCGGAGCAGGGATCGGATTTAATTGGATTTTGATGTTTGAGGCTTATAAATTCACCTCAATTGCCAATGCTACATTAAGCTATTACTTTGCTCCTGTATTTGTAGTACTTTTATCTCCATTATTATTAAAGGAAAGAATTACACCGATTAAGGTGGGATGTATCCTTGCTGCACTCGGTGGAATGTTTCTCGTTATTGGCGTTGGAGGAGGTGAGGGAAAGAATCATATGATAGGGATTGGCTATGGCCTTGCTGCCGCGGTATTATATGCCGGCGTAGTCATTCTTAACAAATATCTGAAAGGGTTATCCGGCCTAGAAGTAACATTGATTCAGATTGGTGCAGCAACAATTGTATTATTTCCTTATATTCTTATAACGGAGACTATCAATGTATTTTCTGTAGATACAAGATCTGCTGTATTTTTAATTATTATGGGTTCACTTCATACCGGTGTAGCTTATTTGATGTATTTCACAGGGATGAAGATGCTGAAAGCACAGACAGTGGCTGTTCTTAGCTACACAGATCCGATCTCTGCTATACTGATGTCAGCGCTATTTGTCCGTGAAAGGTTGACATTATTACAGATCTTTGGAGGCATCTTAATTCTTGGTGCGACCTTATTTAGTGAAATCTATGATCGAAAGAAGGGGCTGCAATTTACATCAGATAAATGAGATAAGTCTGCTAATTGGTCAATTATAACAAAGGATATAGAGATATTAGGATAATAAATGATGGATATTTACTATTTATTTTGGTATAATCCTAATATATAATAAGATATAATAATAGGAATTGTTATTGATATATCATTCTTCTCATTACACTTTATGCAGATTGGGATTGATTAATCAATATTGTAAGAATATCTAAGTTATAAGGTTTTATTTAATATACAAAAGATACCTATGTGCCTTGGACCACATAGAGTTCAGATTGAAAAGGAGCTGTTGAATGATGAAGGTAGTTGTAATTGGATGTACTCATGCTGGGACCGCTGCGGTCAAGACAATCTTAAGAGAGAACCCAGATGCTGAAGTAACTGTTTTTGAACGAAACGATAATGTCTCTTTCCTATCCTGTGGTATTGCTTTATATGTTGGAGGGGTAGTAAAGGATCCAACCGGTTTATTTTATTCAAGCCCTGATGAATTGAGTAAATTAGGAGCAACAATCAAGATACGACATAATGTTAAAAGCATCGACACAGAAGCAAAAAAGGTGGTCGCAGAGAATTTAGTTACCGGTGAAGAGGTGGAGGTTAGCTACGATAAGCTGGTGAACACCAGCGGATCCTGGCCGATTATTCCTCCGATTCCTGGAATTGACAGTAAAAATATTCTGTTATGCAAGAATTATGAGCAGGCGAATGTAATCATCAGTAAGGTAAAGGATGCAAAAAATGTTGTAATTGTCGGTGGAGGATACATTGGTATTGAATTGGTTGAAGCCTTCCGGGAATCCGGTAAGGAGGTAACCTTAATCGATGGATTGGATCGTATTCTGAATAAATATCTGGATAAGGAATTTACGGATGTATTGGAAAAGGATCTTATGGATCGTGGTATTGCCTTGGCACTCAATCAGTCAGTAGAGCGTTTTGTTGCAAATGAACAGGGCGAGGTTAAGGCTGTTGTAACAGCAAAGGGTGAATATCAGGCGGATTTAGTAATTCTATGTGTAGGTTTTCGCCCGAACAACGAGCTTTTGAAGGGTAAGGTAGACATGTTGCCTAACGGAGCGATCGTGGTAGATGAGTACATGAGAAGCAGCAATCCAGATATCTTTGCTGCCGGTGACAGCTGTGCAGTACATTATAATCCGAATGGAGGTCAGGCATACATTCCATTGGCTACCAATGCAGTAAGAATGGGTATGTTAATCGGAAAAAATATTGCTGAGCCAAAGGTAAAATACCGTGGAACACAGTCTACCTCTGGACTTCATCTCTTTGGTTATAATATCGGATCCACGGGAGTCACGGTTGGTAGTGCCGACTTTTTTGGCCTGAAGGTGCGTTCTGTTATCGTGAAGGATAATTATCGTCCGGAATTCATGCCTACAACGGAAGAACTATTAATGCAATTGGTATATGAAGTAGGCTCCAACCGGATTGTTGGAGGTCAGGTTATGTCCAAGTATGATATTACTCAATCTGCCAATACATTGTCTCTTGCAATTCAGAATAGGATGACAATTGAAGACCTTGCATATGTGGATTTCTTCTTCCAGCCTCACTTTGACAGACCTTGGAACTATCTGAACCTACTTGCTCAGGCGGCGCTAGAGCAAGAGCGACAGCTGGAAGCATAACATGTCTGATCAAGGAAAGCTAAGCGTGGACTGCAGATTGGGCTGTGGTGCTTGCTGTATTGCGCCCTCCATCTCGTCACCAATACCGGGAATGCCAGATGGGAAGCCTGCGGGGATTCGGTGTGTCCAATTGACAGAAGATAATCGCTGTAAGCTATTTGGATCTTCAATGCGCCCTCGTGTTTGCTCCAGCTTAAGGCCTTCGCAGGAGATGTGCGGAACTGATAATCAGACTGCCATGGATTATCTCAATGAATTGGAACGGGAGACAGCCTTTGTAGCAACACCGCTTAAAGGAATTGACTAAAGATTTTGGAATAGAAAAAGGGCTATCGCATCATGTGATTTCTTAGGAAGAAAGGATATTAATCTTCCTTTGAAAATGGCATAAGCTGCTATAGCCCTTTTTATTCATTAACGATAGAAGGTTTCAAAGCGTACCTTATGAAATAGAAGCTTACTGAAGAACGCTTATTATAAATACGATAAGTTATTTCATTATACTGGTTGCTTAGTTCTTAGGATACTATGCTCGCATTTTAGGTAGCGGCTAAGTCTCTTCTCGAAATCATCAATATCGATGTGGATTTGATCAAACACTTCATCAGCAACAGGCTCTGACACTGTAGCTCCAAGGCAGACCCAAGCATAATGCTGTGCAATATGCACACAGGCTACCAACTCATTATGCACGATGCATGTGCTGTTAGGTCTGTGATGATATAAAGCAACCTCATACATCGTAAAGGGAAGATCCCATGTATCCAGTAGGTATCCGCCGATTTCCTGATGATTGAATTCATACTCCTCGAGATCCAGCTTCGCATAATCATCAACAGTAAGAGGAGCCTTACCTAGTATACCCTTATTATTAAGGTTCTTTGATAATACGATCAGACCGATATTGTGCATCAAGCCAGCAAACATTGCAGCCTCCGGAGGCTGTTTGTGGAAGAAGGTCTCATAAAGGAATAGAAAAATACGGTTTGTCAAGTAAGCATGCTGCCATAAAAGCTCTGGTGCCTCCGAGATATCCATCGTCTGTTTGGTGCTGTTAATTACACATGCCCAATGCATAAAGGTTTTTAGATTATTCAGACCAATATAATGAGCAGTTTGTTTGACTGTGTTGGGCATAACTCCGTATACAGCAGATTTGCCAACCTGAATTAGGAGAGAGGAGATCTCGTTATCTAATTCCATTTCACTCACAAGAGTATCTATATTTTCATCTTCAATTAAGGAAATCATCTTTTCACAATTGGCTGAAAGCGTGGGATCACAGCCCATATCCTTAATTGATTTCACTAAATCGACAGAACTCAGAACGTCATTATCCTCAAATAGTTTATTTATATTCTCCAACAGTTCTGTATTGTTCCAGGGTTTAAATACATATAGCTTTGCTAGATTATGCAAAAGAGCCCGAAACATCGGTTTTTCCTCTGCATAACCGCTTATTATGATTCGGATAATCTTCGGGTATTTCTCCTTCACAATACTTAAAAGTTGATAGCCATCAAGAATGGGCATCCGCATATCACTGATTATCATATCAATTTCTGTATTCTCAATCAGCTTAATTGCTTCCATACCGTTTTCCGCAGTGAGTATTTCATAATCCGTTTCCAAAAACATTCTTGATAACGCCTTTAAGATCTGGACCTCATCGTCCACGATTAAAATTTTTTTCATACCCCATCATCCTTTCCTACAGTAAAATTGTTGTTCCTAGAAAGAAAAGCCTAACTACAAGATTGCCGTCCTTTTGAGTATCTGGAGTGTAATAAGGCATAAATTATATATCTTATGAATGAGATTAGAATATATGCCATTTTAGCTTCATGACTGTCATACTGTTATTTCTTTTTACAGCCTCCTTATAGGTGGCTTTAGAAATAATAGATAGAGTAAACTTGTCTGTGTTCAAGTTAGTCACATAAAGTCTGTTCTGAGTAGAGTCATCATGAAATAGTATTTGATTGGAGGATAATAACACCATGCCCCTTCTTTTGTAAAATGAAGTGTCATAACTCGGTTATAATTGGAAGTGTAATGATGAAGGTCGCTCCCTTTCCAAGCTCACTTTGGACATCGATGGATCCTGCGTGTTTGTTGACGATGATATCATAGGATATACTTAAGCCTAGACCGGTTCCCTTTCCAATCTCTTTCGTAGTGAAGAATGGTTCAAACACCTTCATAATGTGCTCCTTTGAGATGCCGGGACCATCATCTATAAACCGGATAATAATATTCTGATCCTCTTTACGGGCAATTATTTTAATTGAGCCCTGATTGGCAAGCAACTTTGACTGTATGGCCTGGGCGGCATTGAGTACTATATTGACAAAAACCTGGCATATTTGAATTCGGTTACAATAGATTACGATATCGTCAGGAACATCAATCTTGACAGTCGCTACATATTTTACTTCATTTCTAGTGATTAAGACGACTTGATTAATCAAATCTAGCAATAGATAAGTATCCTTCTCATCATCCTTTGCCGAACGGGCAAACACACGCAGCGATTGGACGATTTCGGTTATACGGTTAATGCCGCTTGAGGAATCAGTGAAGATCCCATCCAGCTCTTCTAGAATTAAATCCATTCTCAATGATTTGTATTTATTACTTACAATTGTCATGCACTCGTTGATTTCAGTGGCATTCATTAACTCCTTATTATTAATTTTATCTTGCACAAAAGTTAGAAATTCTATTACTCGAATAAAATATTTATGAAGGATATCGAAATTACTTTTCACAAATCCCATTGGATTATTAATTTCATGAGCAATACCTGCAGCCAGCTGTCCGATTGCTGCCATTTTTTCTGATTGCACAAGGCTGAATTTTGCTTCTGTCAGCTTTGCATTAATTTCCTTTAATTCCTCATTCTGCTCTCTGGTAACTTCAATTAATGACTTAAGGTGGTTGGATTTATTTTTTGATTCAATTGCCACCTTGAGTCTGGCATTAAACTCAATCTCATTGATGGGCTTGTTTATATAATCAAAAGCACCCAATTCAAAGCACTTTTGATAGTTATCCAGATCGTCTAAGGAGGTAAGCATAATAATTGGTATATCATCATATCTGGAATCAGCTCGCAGCTGCTCTAATAATTCCAGGCCGGAGATGACCGGCATAATAATATCTAAGATTAAAATATCGATTATATGTTCCTTTAATATATCTTGTACCTCGACTGGATCATTACATAATATAATATGTGTGATATCAGGAATAGCATCTAGGTATCGTTTGGCAATGGTCAGGTTAAGTTGACTGTCATCTACTACGAGAACTTTTATATTATCCCCTCCATTCATAAGCCGGTTGTCATTTGTTTATACAATTATATCATTTGGTTGGTTTTATTTCAACCAATGTATTAGTAAAATATGGAATATCATATTGCAGCATATGTAACAAAGTCACAAAGATAGGCTGAGATAGAACGATAATGGGGTTGACAGATTGATAACTATATCGTAATATTTGAATATATTAATAAATAGATATACACATATAATCAGAAAGAAGGATGAGAATGAATAATGATTATAATAAGTATAACGAGATGGCGGAATTGCTTAAGACCATAGCGCATCCGGTGAGAATATGTATTATACGTGGATTATTAGAGAAGGGGGAGTGTAATGTAACCTATATGCAATCCTGCCTAGGAACTCCTCAATCTACCGTATCTCAACATATACAGAAGCTGAAAGCCGCAGGAATTATCGAAGGTAGGAGAAACGGTTTGGAAATTTATTATAAAGTGGTGCACGAAAAAGTAGCAGAGCTTATTCGCCTGCTGTTTGAGGAAGAATAACAATATCAAATAATAGAGTGTAGTAGTTATAAAATCATGGAGGGATTCGATATGAGTAAGAAAGTATTAATTGTAGGTGGAGTAGCCGGTGGAGCATCTGCTGCAGCCAGACTGAGAAGATTAGATGAGAATGCTGAAATTATTATGTTCGAGCGGGATGAATACATTTCTTTTGCGAACTGTGGATTACCGTATTATATTGGAGAGAGTATTAAGGAACGTAGCAAGCTATTGGTGCAGACTCCGGAAGCAATGAAAGCAAGATTTAATATAGATGTTCGCAATAATAGTGAAGTAGTTAAGGTGAATTCATCAAAGAAGACAGTAACCGTGAATAGTAAGTTGAAAGGCGTATATGAGGAAAGCTTCGACTATCTGATCCTTTCTCCCGGAGCGAAGGCTCTTCGCCCAAATATACCCGGAATTAATAGTGATAAGATATTTACTCTTAGAAATATTCCGGATACCGATAAGATTAAGGCTTATGTGGATAAGAAGGGTATCGAGAGTGCTATCGTTATTGGAGGTGGCTTTGTTGGTGTAGAGATGGCGGAGAACTTAAGAGACAGAGGCTTAAATGTCAGTCTGGTAGAAGCAGCACCCCATATCCTTGCTCCCTTCGATGAAGATATTGTTGTCGTTCCGGAGAAGGAATTGGTGGAGAGTGGTGTGAGATTGATTCTGGGTGATGGAGTGAAAGCCTTCCGTGATATTGAGGATAAGGTTGAGGTAACCTTAAACAGTGATACCCAGTTGGTTGCTGACATGATTATACTGGCCATCGGTGTAGCACCGGATACCGCATTTCTGAAAGAAAGTGGCCTTGAATTTGGTCCTCGGGGACACATTCTGGTGAATGAAAGAATGCAGACGAATATCGAAGGTATTTATGCAGTAGGTGATGCAATCGAGGTGGTAGATTTCATTACGAAGTTGAAGACGGCAATACCATTAGCGGGTCCTGCCAACAAGCAGGGCAGAATCGCTGCGGATAATGTTGCAGGTCTTAATACAACCTTTAAAGGTTCCCAGGGAACCTCTATTATCAAGGTATTTGGCTTGACTGCAGCTAGTACAGGAGCGAATGAAAGAACCTTAAAAAGAGCAAATCAGGAATATAAGACAATTACCATCCATCCGGTATCCCATGCATCCTATTATCCAGGCGCTGTTCCAATGACATTAAAGCTTATCTTCAACAAGGAGGGTAAGGTCCTGGGAGCTCAAGGAGTGGGCTTTGATGGTGTAGATAAGAGAATTGATGTTATTGCTACTGTGATTCGTCTTGGAGGTAGTGTAGAGGATCTCACGGAGCTGGAATTATCTTATGCACCACCATTCTCCTCAGCTAAGGATCCAGTAAATATGGCAGGCTTTGTGGCACAGAATGTTCTGGAGGGCAGAAGCCATATTGCTACCTGGAATGATGTAAAGGAAATGAACCAAGAGGATTATATTCTAGTCGATGTACGAAGTGATGAGGAGTACAAGAATGGCCATGTCGAAGGTGCAATCAATATTCCGGTGGACAGCTTAAGAGAACGCCTGTCCGAGCTGGATCCAAAAAAGACGATTGTGGAATACTGTCAGGTTGGACTTCGCGGCTATGTAGCAGATCGAATCCTAAGCCAGAACGGTTATCAGGTTATGAATGTCACCGGTGGGTATAAAACTGCATCCTCCTTAAAGTTTGATCCGGCAAAGGATAATAATAAGCATAATCCTTCAAACGGTACTGGTTCCAAACATATGGTGATAGACCCGGATACACAGGCTATTAAGGTAGAAAATAATCAGTCCGGTACCTTTCATAAGACACTGGATGCCTGTGGATTATGCTGTCCGGGGCCATTAATGCAAGTGAAGGCTTCTATGACAGACATGGAAGAGGGGCAAATACTTAAGGTAGCTGCTTCGGATCCAGGTTTCTATGAGGATATTAAAGCCTGGTGTAAACGAACCAATAACGAGTTGTTAGAGGTAACCAAAGCAGGTGGTCATATTACGGCGTTTATTAAGAAGAATTTAAAAACAGAACCTGTCAATCAGTTTTTTGGATCAGCCACTGTAAAAGATAATAAAACGATGGTTGTCTTCAGCGGTGATCTGGATAAAGCAATTGCCTCCTTTATTATCGCGAATGGGGCAGCTTCCATGGGGAAGAAGGTAACCATGTTCTTCACCTTCTGGGGACTGAATATCCTTCGCAAACCGGAGAAAGTGAAGGTGAAGAAGGGGATGCTTGATCATATGTTTGGCTCTATGATGCCTAGAGGAAGCAAAAAGCTGAAGCTGTCCAACATGAATATGCTTGGCATGGGTGGTAAGATGATTCGTATGGTCATGAAGAATAAAAACATATCTTCTCTGGAAGAGTTGATTCAATCAGCAATTGAAAACGGCATTGAGATTGTTGCTTGCCAGATGTCGATGGATGTGATGGGCCTTAAGCAGGAGGAGCTGATTGAGGGAGTTAAAATTGGTGGAGTCGGTTATTATCTTGGTGAAGCAGAGGATTCCAATGTGAACCTGTTTATTTAAAAAACTGGGTAATCCTATGAAATTGATATCATAAATATGGAGAAAGAGCTATATACTACCTTGATGTAATGTCAGTTAAGTGTATAGCTCTTTTGCGTTCATGACTGTGGAACATTCGCGAAGCGTTTCTTCCGGTATCAGAGTTAGTCATAATACTCGTACTCTGTAATATGAGAAGTATTCGTTAATAAAAATGTCGAAGTGGGCTTACATTCACAGTAAATATTTAACGGAATTTCTATTTGCGCAGTAGAAAGTAAAGGGGTATGATGATATAATAATCAGCAGAACGATTCAGGAGATGAAGGGATGTTAAGACGGCTTAAACGAAAATTGAAGATGGTAATTGCAATATCGATCATTCCGGTAATGATTGTCGCTCCACTTCCTGTCTCTGGAGAGGTAGCTCCAATTGAGGATACCAGAGAAAAAATCGAAAACATCTCGGAAGAGGAGATGGAGGTGCTGGAGCGGCTGTTTCTTATCTCAAAGGAGATTGAGGCTCTTGAGGCGGAGGAAGTTAGGATAAATAATGAGATCACTGCGATAAAGAAGCAGGTAGCGGATCTGGAGAGAACGATAGATGGAACACAACAGAATTATAATGAGAAGCTTTCAATCATGGAGAAGGTTTTGGTATATTATCAGAGGGGGGGACCCGCAACCTATCTTGAGATATTGCTTAACGCGGACAGTTTTAGTGAATTCTTAAAAAGCTTGAATGTGATTAAGGATATTTCACATAATGTAGCAGAGCTGTTAACTTCCATGGAGAAAGATAAGATGCTTCTGGAGGAGGAAAAACGCCAGTTAGACACAAAAGTCGATGAGCTTACAATAAAGCAGGTGGAATTGAGCAATAATCTTTCAGAGAGGGAAGCAGCACATCAGGAGCAGGAAGCCTACCTGTCCGGTTTGGAAGAGAATCGTGTCTATTATGAGGAACAGCTTCAGAATTTGCAGCTGCTTTGGGAGGATTGCAAGAAGCTGTTTACGGAAATTGTATCAGAAACGACACGGATCATTGGGGAGGGGCGTTTTACTGCTGAGGATTTGAATCTCGGTATGGGCTTATTTAACATACCTGGTGCTATTGAGGAGGGTACCTTTAATCGTGTACTGAAAGAAAATTCCAATATGTCGGAGACAATCTTCCATTTTAACGACGGGAATGTAGAGATCGTGGTACCTGAGCTGCATCTGGTACTCCAAGGTAATTTCCTGATCACCGATGACAGTGCTATTCAATATCAGGTTACGGAGGGTACATTTTATGACCTGCCGTTGGATGAGTTATCAATTCAGGCTTTGTTCGAGCAGGGCCCGATGATTATAGACTTTGCGGCAATTGCAGGTGATATAGAGATTGTCGATTTTATTCTTCAAGAAGTGGAAAGTAAGGAAGAACAGCTGGCATTTGTCATTAAGCTGAAGTGGTAGACGATGGGAGGAAGAGTTATGATTGAAGCAAAGGATGTATCTTTAACCTACCCGGATGGGACAAAGGCATTAAAGAATATCAGTTTGGCAATTAAGCCCGGTGAACTGGTGTATATCACCGGTCCCAGCGGTTCAGGTAAAACCAGCCTTCTTAAGCTGATGATTGGAATGGAATATACCAGTGACGGAGAGCTAAGAGTACTGAATGAGATAATGAAAAAAGGGAATGAACATAGAATAAGAAGGCTGCGGAAATTGATTGGTCCGGTGTTTCAGGAATTTAAGCTGATCGAGGGCAGAACCGCTCTGGAGAATGTAATGATGGGTATGAGATTTCTTGGGATTGCTCCAAAAAGAATGAGAGAGGATGCCGAAAATACCCTGATAAGAGTAGGTCTGGAGCATAAGATACATACTCATGTAGAGAACTTATCTTGGGGTGAAGCACAACGAGTTGCAATCGCAAGAGCGGTAGCCAGAAAACCGGTGTTGATCTTAGCGGATGAACCAACCGGTAACCTGGATCATGATAATGCAATAAACATTTTAGAGCTACTAAACTCCTTTAAGGACAGCAATACGGCCGTAGTAATAACAACCCATGCCACCCATCTGATTGAAGGTGCGAAAGACGCCACCTTTATTCGAGTAAACAGCGGTGAAATCACAGTACAGCGGTGTGGGGAGGTGCTCGTATGAAGACGTTTTTCTATAATATAGGGTATTTTCTGTTGGAAGCATTACGGACCATCCGTTTTAATCCATTATCGAATTTCTTTTCTGTTCTGGGAACAGGATTGATCTTATTCTTACTTGGGATTGTTCTGACAGGCTGGTCAGTTGGGGATCAGATAATAATGATGCTGGAGCAGGAGGCTGAGATAAGTGCATATCTGGTTGATCCGGAGGATCAGGATCAGCTAGATATGCTGACAAGACGGATCCAATCGATCAATGGTGTCACAGAGGTTCGTTTTGTAGAGAAGGAACAGGCAAAGCTTCAGATGGAGAAGCTGTTGGGTAATGAAGCGAATATTCTTGAATTATTTGATGAGAATCCCTTTGAAGCATTTCTTGAGATTAGAATTGATCTTACTAGACTTGAGGAGGTATCAAAACAGCTTGCCCTACAGGATGGAATTGAGTATGTTAGAGATAATAGGGAGGTACTGGAACAGATGAAGCAGATAACCGATGGTGTAAAAATCGTCGGAGTTTTTATCATTCTTGCAGTCGGGATGACGACCTTAATTATTATATCTCATATGATCCGACAAGGCATCTATAATAATCGGGAGCAGATCAATACCTTACGACTGCTGGGAGCGCCGGGTGGTTTCATCGGATTTCCCTTTATTTTAGCAGGAATACTGATGACTGTAGTCGGAGGACTGATCGCCGTGGTATTACTAGTGCTGGTTATCAGCAGTGGTTATCGGCAGGTTGATGGTGTATTGCCATTTATTCCATTACCTAAGAAAGAACAGCTGCAGGCAGATATAAGCCTTTTAATATTATCTGTCAGCGCGATTCTTGGAGTATTGGGAAGCCTATTCGGACTAAGCAGCATGAGAAAAGACAAAAATTAATGGAGGAAGTACAATGATAAATTTTATTAATGATTACAGTGAAGGAGCACATCCACGTATATTTGAGTTGATGCTGCAATCAAATCTAGAACAGAATACCGCTTATGGAGAAGATTCTCATAGTGAGCTGGCGAAGCAATATATCAAAAAAGAAATGCAGAATGAAGATGTGGATATTCACTTTATTCCAGGAGGAACACAAACGAATCTTTTGGTTATCTCTTCCTTTCTTAGACCTCATCAATGCGTGATAGCTGCGGATACCGGACATGTGAATGTCCATGAAACCGGTGCGATTGAAGCAACCGGTCATAAGGTGATTACAGTACCGAATCAGGATGGCAAGCTATCACCGGCTGGTATCCGTAGGGTACTGGAAAGTCATAGCGGGGAGCATATGGTGCAGCCAAAGATGGTTTATTTGTCGAATACTACGGAGCTTGGAACCATCTATACCAAAGCGGAACTGGAGGCAATCAGGGGATTATGTATTCAGGAGAAGTTATTATTATTCTTAGATGGTGCCAGGTTAGCAAGTGCTTTAACCTGTAGTAGAAATGATCTTACCTTGAAGGATATTGCTGATCTGGTGGATGTATTCTATATCGGAGGAACGAAAAACGGTGCACTTCTCGGAGAGGCCTTAGTGATTTGTAAGCAGGAGCTTAGGGATGATTTCCGTTATCTGATCAAGCAGCGAGGAGCCATGATGGCAAAGGGGTTTGTTATCGGTCAGCAATTCGAGGCTCTTTTTGAAAATGGACTTTACTACGAGCTTGGAACCCATGCGAACCGTATGGCTGAGAAGATTGGACAAGCTTTGGCGGACAAGGGAATTCAATTTTATGCTCCCTTATGCTCCAATCAGTTATTTCCAATACTATCCGATGAGATGATCGATAAGTTGGCAGAGAAATTCGGCTTTCAGATTCAGGAGAGAATAGACGATAAGCACTGTGCTATCCGCCTTGTAACCTCCTGGGCTTCAAGTCAGAGTAATGTTGACAGTTTAATAGAATTTATACAGGGATTAGATTGAAATATCATAGCTTTTTCAATCGGTAATTTGAGCTGTAAGCTGCCCAAATCCGCGGAATTCTGGCAGCTTGCAGTACTAGTGTGAATGATTAAAAAGCATAATTCACACTTCAAAGGGCAGGCAAAGTTCGATTGATAATCAAGGATTTTTTAAACGGAAAGTTTGTGTTGCTGCCCAAATACGTAAATTTTGGAGGATTAGTATGCTGACTAGAGTGAATCAAAAAAATGGGGACGAGCTTTCGATTCTTGGCTTTGGATGTATGCGTTTTCCACAAAAAGGGGCCGGTATCGATGAACCCAGATCAATTGCGCTCATTCGATCTGCAATTGATCAAGGAATGAATTACTTTGATACAGCTTATTTTTATCATGGTGGAAAGAGTGAGGCACTTCTTGGAGATGCGTTAGCCGGAGGATATCGCAAAAGGGTAAAAATTGCTACAAAGCTACCTCCATTTATGGTAAGTAAGTTGGATGGAGCAAAGAAGATTTTTGAGAATCAGTGTACGAAGCTTAAGACGGATTATATTGATTATTATCTTCTACATATGTTGACCGACAAGGCTACACTGGATCGGATGATCAGTATTGGGGTCATGGACTGGTTGGAGCAGCTGAAGAAAGAAGGAACAATTCGTAATATCGGTTTTTCGTTCCATGGCGGAAAGGCTGAATTTGAGCAGATTTTAACTGCGTATCCCTGGGATTTTTGCCAGATTCAATATAATTATCTGGATGAGAATAATCAAGCCACAAAATCAGGCTTACAGCTGGCCGCTTCCATGGGGATTCCGGTTATCGTGATGGAACCTCTGCGTGGAGGAAAGCTTGTGAATAATCTTCCGATTGAGGTATTGAAGGCCTTCCGAGGCTATGATGCAAAGCGTACTCCGGCAGATTGGGCACTTCGCTGGATATGGAATCATCCGGAAGTTACGGTGGTCCTATCCGGTATGAGCGATGAACAGCAGCTTGCAGAGAATTTAGAACTTGCCTCCAGTGTCGCTGCAAATTCCTTATCTGACGATGAGCTGAAGGTGTTCGACAGAGTCAAGGAAATCATGCTGGAGAGAACCAAAGTACCCTGTACAGCTTGTGCTTATTGTATGCCCTGTCCTCATGGGGTAGATATTCCTGGATGTTTTGCTGCATATAATGACAAATATCTCTTGAATGATAAGAAAAACCGTTTAAAATATATGCAAACCCTGGGAGTGATGTCAAAAAAGCCTGCATATGCATCGCTTTGTACAGAGTGTGGAAAATGCGAACTTCACTGTCCACAGAAAATATCAATCCGAAAAGAATTGAAGCAGGTGAAGAAGGAGATGGAAGGCCCTTTGTTTAAACCGGTTGTCACAGTTGCACGAAAGCTGCTGAAGGTTAAGTAAATGCTTCAAAAACAGAAATAATGCTTGGATTTACTTACATTGGTGATATAATTAGGATATAGGAAATTAGTAACACAAATGATAAAAGATGATAGGGGAAGTTGGGGGGAAAACATGAATAGAAATCGGCTTAAGGTGTTATATATCTTAATAGGTCTGTTTTCTTTAATGGCTAGTATTGTATGGACTTATAAGAGCTTCAAATCCAATACGGCTACAATTACTTATCTGGTGGATGGGCTAATTATTGTCTTATTGGTTGTTATCTTGGTTAAGAACAATAGTAAGGCGAAGATTGCTGTTGATCACAGCAACTATCAGGAATGGATAACCGATGGGAATATAGAAAGCTGCAGTAAATTGAGTGTTAGCATAATAACCTTAGAGGATCTTGTCCGATTGGCAATTGATCTAAATAAGAGAGTTATTCATGACGCTAAATTAGGTAAGTATTTTGTATTGGAAGAGGATATGACCTATATTCATGATCCGGGGATGAGCAATCCCTTAATGGACAATAAATTACAGTTGGGTCGATTATTAATCGAGCGTGGATTAATTCATACCGAACAGCTGGAGACTGGTTTATATTATCAGAAGCGGATAGGTTGTAAGTTAGGAGAAAGTCTCCTTGCTCTTGGTTTTATTGATGAGACAGCTCTCTACTCTACCCTTGCTACCCAACAAAAAATAGCATACTATGAGCTTGACTCTAAGATAGAATTTAATGATATCTCTTGGACGTCTAAGATGAATATTAATAAGGCAAAGGCATTACAGGCAGTTCCGCTAGGATATCGCTCTGACGGGAGACTGGTGATTGCCTGTGGAGATGCCTCTAAAGCAGGCGTTATCGCGGCACTAAAGGAGATGTTTGGAGACGAAGTGTATATAGTAGCCGCAAGGCCGTCAAAAATATATGAAATTTTGAATAAGATTGACGTTGTAATAAAAGATTATAATGGCTATTCACAATTACTTAGAGAACGAGTAATTGAAGCAAATGAGCGGTTAACAGATAAGGAATGGGAGCAATTTACCACAATTTATTCTGAAGGTAGGATAGATACCTACTTGTTCATTAAAGCAACCGGTCTGGTAGATCCATTGAAGCTTGCGCAGCTTCCAAGTAAGGAGATTATTATTAGTTGGTTAATTGGAAAAGGATTGATTAACGGCCAGATTGCCATTCTTATAAAATCCCTTGAACGGATAAACAGCAAACAAAGTAAAGAAGCAAGACAGTCTAAGATAATACCAAGCCTTTTAGAATTACTCAAGGAGGCACATTATATTAATCCGGAGGAAGCGGAGTGGGCTGCTCGTAAAGCGGAGCAGGTAGGCTGGTCAATCAATCAAATTCTAATTGAGGATTACCTGGCAACTTCAGATACGATTGATTATGCAACACTTGTGCTTACCACTCTTAAGAGTATCATAAATAAGGCGAAAATATTCTAATCGGGCTATCATAATTCAATCAATTTAAGGCACTCTACATCAGTCTGTAGAGTGCCTTATTATATCGTAGCTTTTAGTCCGTTGAGCATAGAATTTCATACAACAGAGAAAAGGATGCACAGCTGATTAAATTGGTTGAGGAGATGAAAGCTGTATCAGGTTCTTAAGCTGCGATGACATATGAAAAAGTGTCTCAGCTATTGAATTGATTTCTTCCAGGGTGGCGTTTTCTTCTTGGGTAGCTGCGGCTACTTCCTTGGAGGCATCGGATATTGTTTCAGAAGCCTGTTTCGTTTTACTGATCGAGGAAACAACATTCTGTGAATTAGTATATACATTTTGGATATTTTCAGAAACTGTATTTGAATAGGTTGATATCTCATTCACAGAGGAGAGTATCTCACCAAATATCTCTCCTGCAGATTTTATAATACCAATACCTGAGTGAACCGTAATGTTACTGTCGTTTGTAATTGCTATAGTGTTTTTGATTTCCTCCTGGACTTCCCCAATTAATTGTTCAATTTGAATGATGGAATTCCTGGATTGCTCGGCTAAGGTACGGATTTCCGATGCTACAACAGAGAACCCTTTTCCTGCTTCACCGGCTCGTGCTGCTTCGATGGAAGCATTTAAGGATAGTAAATTTGTCCTCTCAGCGATGGAATTAATAATAGCGGCTCAAAGGGAGTAACCTGCAGATGTATTTTTCATTGTATTTCTGCATTAAGTAATGTAAAATGAATTAGTGATAAACGGGTAGTATATACAGATGACGTGAATTGAATGGTAAGAATTGATATAGACAGCATCGTATAAATATTAAGAAATATATAGAGGATTAAAATGATTCAAGATCTCATGAAAGAATGCACTCTCTGTCCCAGAGATTGCAAGGTAGATCGTACAATGGGACAAAGGGGATATTGTAAGACCTGCGAAGAGCTTATTGTAGCAAGGGCGGCTCTTCATATGTGGGAGGAGCCCTGTATCTCTGGAGATGAAGGTTCTGGAACCGTATTCTTCTCTGGCTGTTCTCTGGGCTGTGTTTACTGTCAGAATTATAATATTGCCAATGGTATGGCTGGTAAGCAGATCTCGATAGAGCGTCTTTCAGATATATTTATGGAGCTTCAACAGCAACGGGCGAATAACATCAATCTGGTGACTCCAAGTCATTATGTACCACAGATCATTGAAGCAATCGATCAGGCCAGAGGTAAGGGGTTATCTATCCCTATTGTATATAATAGCAGTGCTTATGAGAAGGTTGATACCCTCCAATTGCTGGAAGGGTATGTGGATATCTATCTGCCGGATCTAAAATATATGAATCCGGAGCCCGCGAGGTTATATTCAAGGGCAGAGGATTATTTTGAATATGCCTCAAAGGCAATCAATGAGATGGTAAGACAGGTGGGGTATGCTGAATTTGATAATCGGGGCATGATGAGAAAGGGTGTAATCGTCCGACATCTAGTATTACCGGGACATCTGCCTGATTCGAAGGATATAATAAGATATTTATATGATTCGTATGGAGATACTATTTATATCAGTATTATGAACCAGTATACTCCATTACCAAGGATGGCGAATGATCCTATGATGAATCACAAGGTATCAGCAGAGGAGTATGAAGAGCTGATCGATTATGCAATCGATATCGGAATAGAGAACGGTTTCATCCAAGAAGGAGAGACTGCAAGTGAAAGCTTTATACCGGAATTTAACGAAGAAGGAGTATAATTCTTATGAATAAGGAACATAAATCAAGCAATATAAAGGGAAATGCGAATCAGCCCATGAATAGAGGGGATTACAGCAAGGCGAACAAGAAGCGGGAGGTCTATGAGAATTTTGAGGACTTTGAGGATTTTGATACCTTTATAAAGGAGACAGGTTGGAAGAAGCACGGTAGTCAATCAAAGGGTAAAGTAAATCGCGTAGTCTCCAGTCGGCAGAAAGCTACAACTACTTATGTTCAAAAAAGTCCGGCTTCCAAAGAACATAATACAACTGCTCATGCGCAGAAAAAATACTCCGGTATGCATGACAGAACCTCAAGTAATAAGAAGTATGAATCAACTCCCCCAAGAAGTGAACATAATGTGTCCAATGTGAAAACTGTAAGGAGCCACAATGCAGACATTGGAAGTGTGCAAGGTAAGCCAAAGATTTCTACAGAAGCAAGGAATAAAGGGGCATGTTCTTATCAGCGAAGCTGCGGAGGCTGCCATATTCTCCATGACAGCTATGAGAAGCATCTGGAGGAAAAGCAGAAGGAAGTTGAGAAGCTGATTAAGAAATACTGTAAGGTTGAACCGATCATAGGCATGAAGCAGCCTGATCATTACCGCCATAAGGTGCATGTTGTCTTTGATCATGACCGAAAAGGCAATCCAATCTCCGGTGTGTACGAGGAAGGAACCCATCGTGTCATAGCAGTTGAACACTGCTTAATCCATAACGAGAAGGCGGATGCAATCATCTCCACCATACGCGGTATGCTGAAGTCCTTTAAGATATTGACCTATGATGAGGATACCGGATATGGTCTGCTGCGCCATGTGTTAATTCGATCCGGTTATCACAGCGGAGAAATTATGGTGGTCCTGGTTCTGGCTTCTCCGATCATGCCCTCGAAGAATAATTTTGTCAAAGCGCTTCGCAAGGAGCATCCTGAAATTACTACAGTTGTAGTGAATGTAAATGATAAGCAGACCAGTATGGTTCTGGGAGATAAAGAACAGGTAATCTATGGGAAAGGCTTTATCGAAGACAGCCTCTGCGGTAAGACCTTCCGAATCTCGCCAAAATCCTTTTATCAGGTGAATCCAGCTCAGACCGAGATACTTTATCAGAAAGCAATCGAACTGGCAGATCTGTCCGGTGATGAGATAGTCGTTGATGCCTATTGTGGAATAGGCACCATTGGCTTGATCGCTTCGGATTGCGCCAAGCAGGTGATCGGTGTCGAACTGAATAAGGACGCAGTTCGAGATGCAGTGGTGAATGCAAAGCGAAATGATGCGACCAATATCGAATTCTATAACAACGATGCAGGTGTATTCATGAGTCAGATGGCAGCTAAGGGGGAGAGTGCAGACATCGTATTTATGGACCCTCCGAGAACCGGCAGCACACCACAGTTCATGGATGCCATAGCCGTACTTAAGCCAAAGAAGATTGTCTATGTATCCTGCAATCCGGTGACGCTGGAACGTGACCTGGAGTATCTGACGAAGAAAGGCTATAAGGCTCAGAAGGCGATACCGGTGGATATGTTTCCTTGGACAAAACATGTGGAGACAGTAATACTACTACATCGGAAAGATACGTAAAAATCCTTGATTTTAGGCATTTTGAGAGGTTTTTTCAGTTTTCTCAAGGAGACCGAAAAGAGAAGAAAAAAGCAATTTCGGATGGAGTTAACGTGTCAGTAGTTCTCAATATGGTGTCTCGGAACACATGAATCTATCGTTCATAAATTTTGATTAAAACAATTTTTTTTATCATTCAACAGAATATTTAGGCTTCACTCGAACCTTACAAGTTCCAAGGAGCAGACTCAAATTATACTGACAAGTGCACTTACAGAAAGCTTTTTAAAACAACTTGGCTTTCAATGGAAAGCTATTTCTACCGAACAGATAAATAATATGGTGGAGTATGGAATTCAAAAAAATTTTTTACTATAGAAGGAAGGAGGAAATGACATCATCACATCGATTTTACTTGAAATTCTAAATATCCAGGCTTCTTCAAAAAGTAATAAGCCTGGCGACATCATTAATAAATTAAAACTAAAGGAAGGAGATGTAGTAGCTGATATCGGCTCCGGTGGAGGCTACTATTCACTCCGGTTTGCAGAAATTGTTGAAAAAAAGGGATTAGTTTATGCTGTGGATGTTGAGCAGAAGTATTTGGAATATGTCATAAAAAAAGCAAGGACAAAAAAGGTGGATAATATATGTCCTATTTTAACGGCTGGAAGCTCTCTTCAGTTACCTGATCAGTCAGTGGATCTGTTCTTTTTAAGGGATACTTTTCATGATATTTTAGAGCCAGTTAAGTATTTTACTAATGTTTATCGTGCGATTAAGCCGAGAGGAAGAGTTGCAGTGATTGATTATCTCAACAACAAAAGAAGTAAGGAAAGCCTAACAGGACATTGCTCAGAAGAAAAAAAGATATATGAAATTATGCAACAATGTGGATTCGTTCTGGCAAACCGGTATGAATTCTTGCAGGATAAGCAATCATTTAACATTTTTCTAAAACAATAAGAAAAATATACCTGAAAAGGAGAATGTATGATATTAACTATGAATGATTGGTTGAACAATAGCAAAGAGACAGTTGTGTTGATGTCACGCAAAGATAAATAAATGTGCCTTAAACGGCTTAATTAAAGGTTTCCAGACTTTCAGTTAGAGTAGCTGATGGCTGGAAACCTTATTTTTTGCTTTCGAGTTTGTCTTAGAACATAGAATGTAAGTTAGCGTTGATGTTAAAGAACTAGCATATCGTTAACCGATGGCTGTGGCTTATTAATAAGATTAGTGATGGTGGGTTGTAGCTTTCACTCTACTTATGTTAAGAAACTTTTGCATAAAATTAAGGACTTGAAAATATTCTTACGATTTTATTACGTTTACTTTAAATATTTAAGATATGGTTGAAATTTTATTTATTATTGGTAGTATATAAGGATAAAATAATATGTTTTTAATGCAATAACAATAGAATAAGTAAGATAGTATAAGAAAACCAAGGAGTAAGATATGAAGAAAAAATACCTAGAATTTAATACAAATATAAATATGTTAGAAAAAAGTATACATAAACAAAAGTTATTATTGGTAGCAATAAGTAGTACCGTAGTATTACTTACGGGTTGTCAGAGCGAGGATATAACTTCAAATAATACAAATTCAGTGAACAATCAAGTAATAGATAACAAAACAACTGAGAATGATGATACAGATACTATAACGACAGTGGAACCAAATATACCAGAAGTTACTCCGAGCGTTGTAGAGAATAGCAGTGGAGAATCAGCTATTCGATTTTCTGAATTATCAAAGTACCAATTTGTATTTTCTAGTGGAGCTGGTGCTTGGCAAACAATATTAAATATTAATGAAGATGGAACCTTCAAGGGATACTATTCTGATTCTGATATGGGGGATACCGGAGAAGGCTATCCAAACGGAATTAATTATTCATCCACATTTGAAGGTAAATTTACAACACCAAAGAGAGTAAATGATTATACTTATTCCATGTTAATTGAAGCGATTAAACTTGAGAAAGAAGTAGGAAGTGAAGAAATAATTGATGGAATTAAATATATTTATAGTGAACCATATGGATTAGATCATTCAAAAGAAATTTATATCTACACAACACAAGCTCCATTAAAAGAATTGCCTGAAGGTTTTAGAAGTTGGGTTGGCTACATGGAATTAAGTGATAGGAAAGAGAAATATCTACCATTTTATGGATTATACAATGTAGAAACTGAAAGTGGATTTTCTAGCTATGTGATAGTTGAAACAGAAGAAGATAACACAGAATTTGATATAACAGCAGAAGTTGCAGAAATTGAAAAAAAATCTGAGGAAATGAATAATCGACTAAAAACTGAAGATTTAAATCAATCAATGATGAATCTATTAGCAAAAGATATCTATGTATTATGGGATGATGAAATCAATCAAGTATGGAAATATTTAAAAGATACGTTGGATAAAGATGAAATGGATAACTTAACATCCGTACAAAAGGAATGGATTGTTAAGAAAGAAAATGAAGTTAAAAAGGCGGGTTCTGAATACGAAGGTGGAAGTATTCGTCCAATGATAGAATTTTTAAAGGGTGCAGAAATTACGAGAGAGAGAGTATATGAATTAGTCGAATTATTAAAATAAGAAATCATTCCATGCTACTTATTATATTATTTTTTCAGACTGCAGAGATGCCAATGATATTCAGTACTCGGCACTCTTTCCGATATCGAAGGCTTATTCGATCAAAGTTGCAGGATCATCCTAGAGATCTTCTGATTGCGAATGTGTAGGTGTGAAGGAATACGAAATCGAATATTTCAGAAAGGAAGTACAATGAAGTGAAGTATATGCTGGAGTGTTGCGTCGATTCTCTTGAATCTGCAATAGAAGCAAAAATCGGAGGCGCAAATCGCATTGAGCTTTGTAGTAATTTAATCATTGGTGGGACAACACCGGATTTGAATCTATTTCATATGGTAAAAAAGCATGTTGATTTAAAAATTCATGTGTTAATACGCCCACGATACGGAGATTTTTGTTATTCGGACTATGAATTTGAGATAATAAAAAAGAATGTAGAAATGTTCCGGATGGCTGGTTCAGATGGTGTTGTAATTGGAATACTCGCTCCAGATGGATCTATGGATTTGGAACGTATGAAGCAATTGATCGAAATCGCGAAGGGGATGCATATTACACTGCACCGAGCCTTTGATATGTGCGAAAATCCAATGAAGGTACTGGAACAGACCAAGGCTCTAGGTATTAATACAATCTTGACTTCAGGACAAAAAAATAGTTGCATCGAAGGAAAGGAGCTTATAAGAGAGTTGGTAGAAGCATCCAGGGGGCAGGTGGAAATTTTGGTCGGAGGCGGAGTAAAGCCGGAAATCGCTCGTGAACTGCTAAATTATACAAAAGCTACTTCCTTTCATCTATCAGGGAAAACAATCGTTGACAGCCGGATGGAATATCGGAAGGAAAATGTTGCGATGGGCTTACCGTTTTTGAATGAATATGAAATTTGGGTAACAAATCATAAGAAGGTTGAAGAAGTAAGAAGGATACTTGAAAAATACATAGTAGACAACAAATGAAATGAGAGTATTGGAGGAAAAACATTGAAGTTTATTTCATGGAATATTGATTCATTAAATGCAGCATTAATTGGAGCTTCAGAGCGTGCTGTATTATCTAAAAATGTATTTAATACGATTATAGAACATAACCCAGAGATTATTGCTATACAGGAAACAAAGTTATCCTGTGACGGTCCCACTAAAAAGCATTTAGAAATTCTGAGGGATAAGTTTCCGGATTATGAAATTGTCTGGAATAGCTCGGTAGAACCAGCGCGTAAGGGTTATGCCGGTACCATGTTCTTATATAAGAATGATTTAGCACCATCTGTTGCATTTCCGGTAATTGGAGCACCAAGCACTATGGATGCGGAAGGCCGCATAATTACCTTAGAATTTGATCATTTCTATTTGACACAGGTATATACCCCAAATGCAGGGGACAGTCTGAATCGTTTAGAAGAACGTCAAATTTGGGACATAAAATATGCCGATTATCTAGAAGCTCTGGATAAGGAGAAGCCGGTTATTGCAACAGGGGATTTTAACGTAGCACATAAAGAAATAGATTTGGCTCATCCTAATAATAATCGTCGTTCCGCTGGCTTTACGGATGAGGAGCGTCAAGGTTTCACTAATCTGTTAGAAAAAGGATTTACAGATACATTTCGCTATATTCACGGTGATGTGACAGGTATTTATACTTGGTGGGCTCAGCGTGCTATAACAAGTAAAATTAATAATTCCGGGTGGAGAATTGATTACTGGATAGTCAGTGATCGGATTGCAGAAAAAGTAATTAAATCTGAAATGATTGATTCTGGCCCAAGACAAGATCACACTCCAATATTACTTGAGATCGATTTGTAGCTTATAAGCAATGAAGATTGAGCAACTCTAAAGAGGCACATTGTTATTGTGTTGCCAATCAACCGAAGCCCCGAAAATTTCCCAGCTCTAGGGCAATCTTTTGATTATTCATTCGGGGATAGGGCAGGTAAAATGTCCGTATTCAAGGAAAATGCTGCCAAATTAATGTATGCCGCAGCTCGGCAAAACCAATTGATCGGGAAAATGCCCATTGCCTATAATAATTAAATCAGCTTAAAACGAAGAAAAATTGGATATCTCATGATTGACATAGTAGCTCTTACTTGAGTTGTCACAAATTAAAGAAGGGAGTATATAACTATGAAAATAGAAATTTGGTCTGACATTGCGTGTCCGTTTTGTTATATCGGCAAGCGCCGTCTGGAAATAGCATTGGAGCAGTTTGAGCATAAGGAAGATGTTAAAATCGTTTTCCGTAGTTTTCAGTTAGACCCTTATGCGAAAAAGAATACCGGTATGGATATTCATCAGGTTTTATCTGCCAAGCATGGTATGCCATATGAAAAAGCAAAGAAACTGAATAGTCAGCTCGCACAGCAAGCGAAAGAAATTGGACTGGATTATCATTTTGATACATTAATCCCCACCAATTCCTACGATGCGCTCCGCCTTTCATATTATTCAGAAGAAAAAGGCAAAATGAAAGAAATGATGGAACGCCTTATGAAGGCATATCTGGTAGATTCGCTGGATATTGGCGATCATGCCACGCTTGCTGGACTGGCAGGAGAAATAGGGCTTAATGAGAAAGAGGCTTTGGACGCTTTAGCAGGAGATTGGTATAGTGAAAATATTGCAAGAGATAGGGCAAATGGATCAAAAATCGGTATTCAGGGTGTTCCCTTTTTCATTGTAAATGACAAATATACCATTACTGGAGCACAATCTAGCGAAACTTTTTTAGAGATACTACAAAAGGTATGGAATGAAGATTATGACAATGCTAAGACCAAAGAGAATAAATCTGGACCATCGTCCGATGAGTATTGATCTGATGGAACATGCAAATTAAATTAATGCTTAACACCAATTCGCAAAAAACTTGATGAAGCAGGTATGAACCAAAGCTTGTCAAAAGCATCTAGATGAGCGAAAGAGTTAGAGCAAAGTGATATACAGAAGAGATTTGATAACATACCCTGCCGCCAAGGCCCCACTAGGTCTAGGCGGCATCTATTTTGATCGTTCAAGGCATGTGGAGACGGTGTGTCTACTATATAAGGTAAAATAGAATTAAATCAACAACGGCTTAGCACACTCATTATGAAATATGATGGGTGTGTTTTGTTATAAATATTTACAATAAAAGCTTTGAAATTAATACCGCAATGGTATATAATGTAAAAATGAATGCCAAAGGTGTGACAATGAAACTAAAAGAGATATTGAATGTAATACAGTAGCAATCGAGCCAGCACATATATTATGCGTGTTGGCTCTGACTTTATGGGTAGGGCAGAAAAGTGATGGAACGACAGATTAATCTTTATGAGCTGATAGAAACCGTATTAGCGAGAGAGTAATCAGTAGTGAGGATTTTGGGAATCCAATTGTAACATCTTCGGATTGATTTTGTACTGGTAATTAATGTGATAGAAATACGATAAAAAGTGTATATGTTAAAGGAGTATCAGTATTATGAATAACAAAATATTATTAATTGAAGATGATATTGCAATAAGCGAAATGGTTGAAAATTATCTTAGAAAAGAAGGCTTTAAATTAACGGTAGCATTTAACGGTGAAGAAGGCGTAAGAAAGTTTTTACGTGATACCTTTGATATTATCCTTCTGGATCTTATGATGCCTAAACTTGATGGTATAGAAGTCATCAGAATAATAAGAGAGAAAAGTTCAATCCCGATTTTAATTACTTCTGCAAAGGATACGGATGTGGATAAGGCGATAGGTTTGGGAATAGGTGCAGATGATTATATTGCAAAGCCTTTTTCAATGCTAGAGCTATCTGCAAGAATAAAGGCAGCAATTAGACGAGCCAATTATTTTACAAAAAATGATACGAACGAAGAAGGAATTATAAACGTCAATGAATTAAAGATAGATTTTAATGATTTTTCTGTTATGAAAAAAGGAAAAAGAATTCAATTGACTTCAAAAGAATTTGATATATTAAAGCTGTTTGTAAAAAATCCGAAAAGAGTATTTACAAAAGCACAGATCTATAGTTCTATCTGGAATGAGGATTATTATGGGGACGAGAATGTAATAAATGTTCATATGAGAAGACTGAGAGAAAAAATAGAAGATAATCCTTCAGAACCTTTGTATATTAAAACTTTATGGGGTCTGGGATATAAATTAGGAGAATTTTGATGATATATTTAATATTCATGATAGTGATATTATTAATAATAATTTTCATTCAAAACATTAAATACAGACATATCAAAACAGACTTACAATACATACAGAATAAGTTGCATCATATTATTACGGATAAAACAGAGGAACAACTCTTAGTTTTTGCAGCTGATAAATCTCTGATTCCCCTTTTAGTAGAGATCAATCATCTTCTGGAATATAATCAAATATCACATAAGAATTTTTTGAAAGTTGAAATGTCAATGAGAAGAATGCTTTCAAACATTTCACATGATTTAAAGACTCCACTTACCGTGATACTCGGTTATGTTGAAACAATGAAGTTGGATGATAAGATGGACCTTGATGAAAGGAAAATGCAGCTAGCTAAAGTGGAGATTAAAACAATGGAAGTATTAGAATTAATCAATAAGTTCTTTGATTTAGCAAAGCTAGAATCTGGAGATAAGTATATTCCACTAACGCGCATTAATATGAACGAAATATGTAGGAAAAATATATTGGAATTTTACGATGTATTAACCAATAAGGGATTTCAGGTCATGATTGATATACCTGAGGAAGATATTTATTCCAGAGGAAATGAAGAAGCACTGGATAGAGTAATCAATAATCTACTATCCAATGCGATTAAGTATGGAAATGATGGCATGATAGTAGGCTTGTCATTAAGAACAGATGAAGAATATGCATATATTGAAATTTGGGACAAGGGTAAGGGTATTGGTGAAATCTATAAAGATCGGATATTTGAAAGAATGTATACACTTGATGATTCAAGAAATAAACTAAATCAGGGAAGTGGATTAGGATTAACTATAACGAAGCGGCTTATAGAGAAAATGGATGGAGAAATCTTTGTCAATAGTAAACCTAACGAGAAAACTATATTTACTGTTAAACTAAAAAGAATTAGATACTAAGTAATGTGGCGGAATGTTAATATATCCTACAAAACGGAGTTCATTTTGAACTTAAGTTTTTTGTAATATTTGCGTAAGAAAAATGAAATTATTCCATATTAGAATGGAGTTATTAAATGAAAGAGGAGATAACAAATGCCATATTTATTAAAAACATATAATTTGATAAAAGCTTATAATGGAAAAGAAGTTGTATCAAATGTAAACATGAGTGTAACAAAAGGAGAAATTTACGGATTTCTAGGGAGTAATGGAGCAGGAAAAACAACTGTTATGAGAATGATAACAAATTTAGTGAAGCCAACCAGCGGTGAAATCCAACTTTTTAATGAGAAGATTACAGATAAATCATATGAATACCTTAAAAGAATTGGTACAATCATAGAAACCCCCATCTTTTATGAAAAGCTTACAGCAAAGGAAAATCTAGAACTTCATTGTGAATATATGGGATTTTATGACAAGAAAGCAATTGATACTGCCTTGGAATTGGTGAACTTAAAGGGGATTGACGGTAAGCAGGTAAAAGATTTCTCCCTTGGTATGAAGCAGCGGCTTGGAATTGCAAGAGCAATCATAACAAAACCAGAATTATTGATATTGGACGAGCCAATTAATGGACTTGACCCAATTGGAATTAAGGAAATGAGAGACTTATTAAAGATGTTTTGCAGAGAATATGGTAGTACTATTTTATTGTCCAGTCACATATTAGGAGAAATAGAGCAAATAGCGGATACCATAGGAGTAATTAATAAAGGAAAACTCATGGAAGAAGTTTCCATGGAAAGTATTAAAGAGAGTAATACAGAGTATATTGAGCTAGTGACAAACAATTGTAGAAAGGCTGCGTTCATTTTATCTGACAGTTTAGATATTTCTAATCTCAGAATCGTTGATAATAATGCAATACGGATTTATGATACAAGGCTTCCTCAAGGAATGATATCGAAAGAATTAATTGAAAACGATATAATGATTGATTCTTTTACAAAGAAAAGCAATTCTTTAGAGGATTATTTCATAAACCTATTAAATGGAGGTAGTATAAATGAGTAAAATATTAAAGTTAGAATTGAAGAAATTTAATCTTATAAGGAAAATATGGGGTGTTATAATCGCAAATTTAGTAATCATGTTTTTTCTTATTACTCTTATTATAACCTCTAGAATTGATGATGAATTGGCGATGGAAAATTATACCATTGCTTTTCAAATGGTAAGCACTTTAGTTGGAGCGACCTTTATCATATTTGCATCAGTACTCCATGCAAAAACGGTTATCGAAGAATATAAGAATAAAACAATTACACTTTTATTTATGTATCCAATCAGCAGAAAAAAGTTGATTTTTGCAAAACTATTTCTTGTAGTTGTTTTTACTTTTTTATCCATTGTTCTTTCTGATATATTTCAGGAAGTCATATTATATATTTTAAATATGAAATATCAGTTTATTCATGATCAGCTTACAAGACCTATGATATATCATAATTTATTAAATGTTGTTATGTATGCTTTTGCAGCTGCAGGAATGGCTCTTATACCTCTATTCTTTGGAATGTTAAAAAAATCAGTACCTGCTACTATAGTAACATCTCTAATTATTGTATCTATTGTATACTCAAATAATGGAGGAATGTCCTTACTTAACATTATTATAATACCAATTATACTAGCTATTATAGGCATTTTCATTGCATTTTTTACTTTTAGAAATATCGAACATATTGATGTTGCTTAAGCAAAATAAAAGGTTTTAAGCTGTTGGTAATACTCCGGAATGCATGACAGAACCTCAAGTAATAAGAAGTATGAATCAACTCCCCCAAGAAGTGAACATAATGTGTCCAATGTGAAAACTGTAAGGAGCCACAATTCAGACATTGGAAGTGTGCAAGGTAAGCCAAAGATTTCTACAGAAGCAAGGAATAAAGGGGCATGTTCTTATCAGCGAAGCTGCGGAGGCTCAAAAGGCGATACCGGTGGATATGTTTCCTTGGAGAAAACATTGTGAGAGCATTTGTCTACTTCAGAAATAGGGATAGTATAACCTATTATTAGATTGGAGGAATTACTAGCATGGAACAGGTTGCTGTTATGAATCTTGGTATTGGTGCTTTGGTGATAGAGGCGGGAGATAGAAGAATTCTTATAGATGCGTTCAACACTTTGATAATGCCGATGGCGGTATTACCGGGAGATGTTCTAATATTTACTCATGATGATGGAGATCACTTTAGTACTGACAAATTACCTGTAGTGAAGGGGATGAATATCACAATAGTAGGACCACCGTCTATAGTGAAGCCAATCCTCGTCCAAAAGAAAGCAGAGATAGAACAGATTGAGGTTCTTTATACTAATAAGTATGATGATCCCTCCAGTATATCATTGGATGACATCAATATCATATGCTACTATACCAATCATTTCAATCATTGGGATCCAATTCATAACAGCTATATAATTGAAGTGTTGGGAAAGCGCTTATATATCACAGGGGACAGTGTACTAACGAAGGAGCAGGCGGAAATCATAGGTGAGACGGATGCAGTAATCTGTAATCTTGTGGATGAAGCATATTTGAAAGCAAAAGAAGAAGCGAATGTAGCAATTCATCACAACTTAAGTTATCTGTTAAAAGTTAGATCAGAAGGGAAGACGAAGAAGGTTATAGGAGTACATCTGTTAGACTTTTATTGTACTGTGGAGGCGGATGAAATGAAGAAGCTTGTAGAAGAGTATGGATTCAACAATATTATAATTCCAGTTAGTTCGAAACAGAAGATAATGATATGATAAAGCAGGTACATAAAAATGTATACGAAAATTGGAAAGGTGGCCACTGGTTGGAACCGTGTGAAGAATGCTATTACTATATAAAAAAGTGGAAAAATGAAGGCAGACATCGTATTAGTAAGGTCTGGTAGGTAAAATGTAAGTAAGGATTGAGACGAGAGACTGTTTCAGATTCCGCTTCAATTGCTGCTACGAAGCTTAGGATGTAATGGCTTGATATATAAAAATTGTATAAATAAAAAAATAGAAAAGATTTGAAAATTAAGTGAAAAAGCATTGACAAAACTAATAGTATTAGATAAAATACTAACCATATTAGTTTATCTTAAATTTATTATGAAAAGGGGTATGCACCGCTTGTTCTATTATGCATATCTTATTAAGCCTTTAGGCGTATATAATCGAATTGATGAGGATAGTATTTATGCAGTTTGGATTAAGAAGTATACTGCATGGCTTTTCATTAGATTTTATAAATGAGATATAATCGGATTATTCATCAACTTATATAGGAGGATAGATTTGATCGTTTTAAGAAGTATTAATTTGGGTTTAAGATTTATTTTAGAAATGATAGCTCTGATTTCGTTAGGATATTGGGGAGTAAAAACAAATGATGGCCTTATTTCAAAATTGTTTTTCGGAATTGGATTACCCTTAATCACTGCAATAATATGGGGCATATTTGGCTCACCCAAAGCAGTCTATCCAATTTCTAAGACATTTCATTGGACTTTGCTATTTGCAATCTACATAATTTCTGCAGTAGCTCTTTATAAATCCGGAATGAAATATATGGGGGTAATCTATTTGATGACTGCTATCGTTAATAGTTTTCTGGTGTATATTTGGAAGCAATGATTTAAGCTTTACAATCAGATTTTTACGAAGTGCAGTCCGGTATTTTCACCGTATATTTTATAGGATATCCCATGTACTATATTAATAGCAGTCTCATCATTGATGAGAGGTTGAAAATGTTCATCATTAAGGGGTCCAGTCATTATATTAATATTAGTTAAAATACTAATGATATTAGTTTTTGATGTTTGTAATAAAGAGGATGAACAATTAATACTATCCTGTACATCTGAGAAATTAGGAATTAAAGCCCCACCTATCACTTTTAAATCACATACTGAGACTATCAGATGATTTCGACTATCAGAAACAAAGGCTGTAATGTAAATTATATTTAAGCAAGAATATAAATTAGGAGGTTGAAGTAATGTTTTTAGATGCAGTAATTGAAACCGGTCGAGTGCTAATTCGACCTTTTCAAGCAGAAGATTTAAATGAAATGTATGCGGTTGTTAGTGAAAAGGATTTTTTTACGTATATTCCAGAAAAGGAGCCAACACTTCAAGATATTGCTGAAAATATTAGTTGGTCAACAGTTCAAAATAAAAAAAATACTCAAAAAAAAATCTATAAATTTAATCTTTCCATTATCCATAAAGAAACTCAAGAATTTATCGGCTATTGCGGACTAGGACCAGATGACCTTCAAATAGGAGATATTGAACTATACTATGGAATTGGTAGAAAATATCAGAAGCAAGGGCTGGCCTTTGAAGCTTGTACGGCTTTATTAAAGTATAGTTTTGAAACGATTGGTTTGACAAAAATAGCTCTTTATATAGATCATCGGAATGAACCATCATTAAAACTAGCAGCAAGATTAGGTGCAACATACCGTTATAAAATGGTAGAGCTCAAAGAGGAATATAAGCAATTTGAAAATTACCTCTATTATACTATTACTGATGATGATTATTTCAAAAAATAGAAGCTAATTTCGGGCGACTCTTATTATTGGCGGAGGCATCTTATCAACAGCCTCCAGAATTAAATTTTAATTGATTAAACTTAATAATAGTTGCTTGATTATTCGTAAGAAAGGAGAAAATATGAGAGTTACGAAATACAAGTCATTATATCAACTTACCATTATGCCGAATTTTTTTCCTGTGAATGTTTATATAGTAGAAGAAGGTAAAGCATTAACACTCATTGATGCTGGATTACCTATGATTGTGCCACATATTCTTAGATTCTCAAAGAGCTTAAACAAGCCTATTACAAAGATTTTGATTACGCATTGTCATGATGACCATATTGGTGGTTTACCAAAGCTTAAAGAAGCGTTACCGGGTGCGGCAATTATTGTCCCAGAAAGAGAGAGCCGTTTCATGAATGGGGATTTTACACTTGATTCGGACGAACCAAATCTTCCTTTAAAAGGTGGTTATCCAAAAGAAATTATGCCGATATGGGATGAAACTATACAGAATGGAGAGCATATTGGTTCCTTGACTGCAGTATGGACACCGGGACATACGCCAGGAATGACCTCCTATTGGAGTGAAAAGGATAAATTCTTTATTGTAGGTGATGCATTACAGACAAAAGGAGGACTTGCTATTGCGGGTATGATTAATTGGACATTTCCTTTTCCGGCAATGGCAACTTGGTCGAAAGGGTTGGCTATCAATAGTGCGGAAAAAATACTTCAATATGTACCAGAAGTAATTGCTCCCGGTCATGGTAATTTACTTCATAAACCATCTGCAGACCTTGAAAAGTTGATACATAAGGCAAAGAATAATTAGGCAGGAGGAATTATGGCACAAAGAGCTCAAATCAATTTTACAAAAATACTTGAGACAGCGATTGATATATGTAATGAAGAGGGTTACGAGCAGCTTGCACTATCCAATATATCGGTGAGATTAGGTATAAAAACGCCTTCCCTTTATAATCACATTCAGGGATTATCAGACTTAAAACAAAAAATGGCTTACTATGGGCTTAAGATGCTATATGATACGATCATACACTCAATTATTGGTTGTGTAGGAGATGAGGCAATCTATTTAGCGTCAAAGGGATATATTGAATTTGTAAGAAAGAACCCCGGCTTATATAGCTCTATATCAAAAGCTCCGGATCCTTATGATTTAGAATTTGATGCACTAAGTAATCAATTAGTACAGATATTTATTAAGCTTCTTGGAGTATATAATCTAACAGATGAGGATAGTATTCATGCAGTTAGGGGGTTAAGAAGTATGCTGCACGGCTTTGCAGCTATACAAATGGACCTCGGATTTAAAATAGACTATTCCCAGGAGGATAGTCTTGATTTTATCATAAATACTTATTTGGAGGGGTTAAGGCATAAGAAGTGAAGACTCTCAGAAACAAAGAGAAAAAGTAATGGTGAGCTTTGAGCCGGATAAGGAAAGCGAAGCATTATCCATTTTGGAAATGCATGTAGATACATTTGTTGTTACTTATAGAAACAAGGAAGTAAAATGAAACCGGAGGAGCACTTATGAGGTGTCGTGTGAACAATACCAATCTTTACTATGAAAAATGTGGCAAAGGAAAGCCCCTGCTACTGCTTCATGGAAATGGAGAAACGCATAAGATTTTTGATAAGGCAATACCAGTACTAGCAGAAAGCTTTACCGTATATGCGATAGACAGCCGTGGGCATGGGCAGAGTGATGCTGCTTTGGAATATCATTATGATGATTTGGCTGAGGATATAAAGTGCCTTATTAATGAGCTGAAGCTGGAGCAGCCCATTCTTTATGGCTTCAGCGATGGCGGGATTGTGGGACTGCTGCTTGCAGCAAAGTATCCACAGCTATTATCCCAGATAATTATCAGCGGGGCGAATTTAGAGCCGGATGGGATACGAACAGGCTGGCTTAAGCTGTTTCAGTGTATCAACGCAATTGTAAAAGACCCAAAGATGACCATGATGCTGAAAGAGCCTAATATTACAGCCCAAATGCTTCGGCGTATTGTAATCCCCACCACGGTGTTAGCAGGAAGTCGGGACATGGTGAAACGGAACCATACACGCTACATAGCTGATAACATCCCAAACAGTAAAATCCGCATTTTGCGGGGTGAGGGGCATGGAAGCTATGTCCTACACAGCACTAAAATTGCAAAGTTGATCATAAACGCAACAAAATAAAAGGGTAATGCCGGTTTACGAATTAGAGAAATTCTTATTGCAAATAAGAAGTATGCTTAAATATGGAGGTGCTTATATATGTTAAATTCAAAAATGTTCTATGAAAACATGGAAAGTAATTTTGTATCTTGGGCGCAAACGGTTGAAGACATAAGAGCAGCATTTATCGTAGGCTCTCGAGCTCGTAAGGATCATCCTGCAGACGAATGGTCTGATATGGATATTATATTCTTCACTTCAAGACAGAATTATTATCTTACAAATAGCGAGTGGCTTAACAATTTTGGGGATGTCTGTACTTCATTTGTGGCACAGACAGATGGGGGAGATCCGGAATGTCTCACATTATTTGAAGGTGGGTGGCAGGTTGATTTTGTTATTCACACAGTAGATAATTTGAATCAGATTGTTAAGAATAAGATCATACCGAATAATTTCTACCGGGGAGTGAAGGTGCTGATTGATAAAGACCATATTGCCCATAATATTATACCCCAGAACAACAAGGCTCCTCAGGGAATGCCATTATCGGAAGAAAGGTTCTTGCAAACAATAAATATGTTTTGGTTTGTAGCGTTATATTCAGCGAAACAGATTCTTCGAAATGAATTATGGGTGGTAAAAGTCAGAGATGGTAATTTGAAGGAGCTCCTTCTTCAGATGATAGAATGGCATGAAAAGACAGTAAATGGAATGGAATATGATACATGGCATGCAGGCCGTTTCTTATGTGAATGGGCCAGTAAAGAAACTCAAGAAGAGCTACAGAACTCATTTGGACATTTTGACAGGAATGACAGTTGGAAGGCTTTAAAGGCTACAATCACCTTATTTAAACGCTTATCTCGTGAGATATCTGACAAAAAGAAATTTTCTTATCCATATGATTTGGAGAATAGTGTTTACCAATGGATTGATCAAAGGAACGAATGCATGGAGTAAGAAGAAATATTGAAGTGAGGATCTTATGAAAAGGATTGTAAAGAAAGGCATAATAGGATTTACTATAATTGTAATATCGTTTATACTTCTATCTGTATTCTCCAGATATGGATGGAAATTATTTGGATTTTCAATGTGTAATGCACCTACTGGAATGTATGTAGATAATATTATGGTTGAGAGTGATAAAGTTAGTCTTAGATTGAACGAAGCCTATAGCATCTCTTCTTACGCAGGCTATGTCTATAAAATAGAAGATGATCGCTTATTTATAGGTGTTAATCGTAATATGCTTTTCGCTGTTTTCAATGGCTACATTGATTATAATATATTAATTCGTACCAATGGAACAAAAATCAAATACATATATTTTAGAGATAATAAAAACGATTGGTTAATATGGAACGAGGAAAAAGGAAGGATAAAAGCTTCTGATATTAGTCCTCAAAAATATTGAAATTTACTTGTAAGCTTTATCTATATTATTTTATAAACCAAGTAGAGACGTGCTTGCTATACGAGGATGAAATAAAACTGGTGTAATCATTATAAACATTTAATGATGATCCTATATTTTGTGAAAATGATTTGCATATTATTTTGAGATGAAATGAGGGAGAACTTGAATTCTTATATTCAACTTATGAGTCAGATAATTGAGCATATAGAGGAAAATATCAATGAATCCTTGACCTTGCTGGAAATATCAAAAAAGTTTTATATATCGGAATTTCATTTGAGCAGAATATTTAAAATTCTTACTGGCTACAGTATGAAGCAGTATATACAAGGGCGAAAGCTGACATTAGTTGCAGAAAAGCTGAAAAATTCAGAGTGTACAATAACAATGGCAGCAATGGACAGTGGTTATAAAAGCCCAGAGGTATTTAGTAGGGCATTTCAAAAGCAATTTGGTATTTATCCGTCCGTTTATCGAAAGAGCGATATGGAGATAAATATGGTAGCAAAGGTAGATATTGTGATAAGGGATATGTCGAACCTGAAGGGCTCCTTGACATTGAGAAATTCATTTCTGCATTTGGAAAGCACAGAGCTATATGGAATATATACAGAAGTAAATGAAAATAGCTCTGACTTTGAGCAAATACTATATTCCACTGGAAGCAAATTTATACAAAGATATTCGAAATCTCTTAAGGAAGATAAATTTTATAGTATGGTAAGCTGCCATGGGAATGATATTGGAAAATATACTGTTTTTATAGGCGGAAATATATCAGAAGAAGATAGGGATAAAAGATTAAAGGTTTATAAGCTTCCTGAAGGCTGGTACGCTTGTTTTCATTATTATGGAGAGATGCTGGATATTAGAAATACTTTCGTTGAAGATCTATACCGATGGATTATACTAAAGGAAATAGAGCTTAAACCCTGTGGAATTGGTATGCTCGATATATTTAATCTGAGTGATTTGAAAGATGTGAATATCCTGGTACCCATAAAAGCTCCAAAAAAACAGCAAAAAACGTCATGCAGGAGAAGAAATCATAAGCTATAATTTGGATAACATTTAAGAAGTAAGATGTTACCGATATTATAGCTTTTTCTATGCAATATGCATCATGCAGGTAGTACATCTATCTTCTAATTCATAGGAGGATATAAAATGTATGATTTAAAAGGTAAGGTTGTGGTTGTAACAGGTGCCAGTCGAGGAATAGGAAAGGGTGTAGCTATGGGACTGGGAGAGTATGGAGCTACCGTTTATGTGACAGGAAGAACGGAAAACGCCGAAGGACTTCCTGATTTCCTGAAGAATACTACAGTACAAGAAACAGCAAGTGAAGTGAACCGGTTGGGAGGGGTTGGAATTGCCCATCGCTGTGACTTCTCCAAGGATGAGGAGATTAAGGAACTGTTTGAACGAGTTATGAGGGAACAGGGAAGAATTGATATTCTGGTAAATAATGCCTGGGCAGCTGCAGATCACATCATGAACGGATATTTCTTTCAGACACCATTTTGGGAACAGCCAATGTCATTGTATGACGATCTTCATAAGGTAGGATTGCGTTCTACTTATCTTGCAAGTCAATATGCTTCTCAGGTGATGGTAAAGCAACACAGTGGATTGATCGCAAACATTTCATATATTAGTGCTGAGAAATATTGGTTAAATGTTGCAAATGGTTTAATGAAGGCGGGAATTAATAAATTTACCTGTGATGCTGCTTATGAATTGAAAAACTATGGGGTAAAGATGTTTGCTCTTTATCCGGGTGATGTTCGAACAGAGGGTATGCTCGAATTGGCAAAGTATGATTCATCCCTTTGCCCAGAAGAAATGGAAACGCCACAGTTTGTCGGACGCTGCATTGCGGCATTGGAGCAGGATGATAGTGCCATCGAGCAAACTGGTAAAATATTACGTACGGCAGAAATAGGATTAAAATATGGGTTTACTGACATTAATGGAAGACAACCAAAATGATTCAATATACCACTTAGAAGTGACCCCTCGATCTGTATTTTATATCGAGGGTTTTTTTTGTTTATTATAGAGAATTTCGTCGAAATACATAAAAAACATATTGCAATTTAACTAATATGTACAAAGTTGTTTTTGTGTATTGTGTTATGAAGCAAAATGTGATATTTTATTAATAGATATAAAGGCTGTGACTGGTTAGGCAGGCAGGACCCTCATTGTACGATGTCCATTTGATGTGGATTAACAGTGTAGGTCTATTTTTTTACTTGTCAGGTAATAAACCATCGATATCGCCGCGTTTTAGTATTATTTACTTGATAGCAAAAATCGTTACGAAAGATGAAATCAGAGTAGAAAATATTATCTTAATAAATAGTAATGCGGCTTAGTGGAGGTGGGCTGTGTATAAGATTATTCGTGTTATTGGCAATAACTTTGTAATATCGAAAGATAAGGATGATAAGGAAATAATAATCAGAGGTCTTGGCATCGGCTTCAATAAATCCCAGGGTGATATTATCCCAGAAGATAAGGTTGAGAAAATATACCGAATGGATACTTCTAAACAAATTAATCATTTGACCGATTTGGTGGAAAGCATGCCTTTGGAATATATCACAGTCTGCACACAGATCATAGAAAATGCCCAGTTAAATCTAGGCAAAAAACTCAGCCAGAATATCTATATCACATTGACTGACCATATCTGTTTTGCATTAGAGAGAAAAAAGACTGGATTAGAATACAAAAATGAGATGCTGTGGGAAATTAAAAATTTCTATCCTTCGGAATTTGAACAAGGAAAGCTGGCAATTGCCTTCGTTCATGAAAAGCTGGGGACCCAGTTATCGGAGGATGAGGCAGGGTTTATCGCACTTCACATTGTAAATGCCGAGCTGGAAACCGGAATGGGTGATATGTTAAGCATTACCAAGATGATTCAAGGAGTTATTGATATCATTGAGGGACATTATAAAATTACACTGAATCAGGATTCTTTGGATTATGGAAGATTTATCACTCATCTGAAATTCTTAGGTCAGCGGATTTTTAAAAACCAGACCATGCAGGAGAATGACAGCGATTTTACTAAAATGATTCGTAATCTTGTACAGGAAAAATACCCAAAGGATTTCTTGTGCGCGAAACGGATCCAAAGTTATATTCAAGGCAATTTTGGACATCTTCTGTCAAATGAAGAAATGTTTTTCCTGATGACGCATTTGGGAAAACTGATGAATAGAAAAGATTAGGATATATAAACCTAAGTTACCCAGAAAGCATGTGTTGGAAAAACAAAATGAATATTTGGCTTGTGACCCTTATGCGTTTTATTGTTCGGGGCAAGACCGCAAACAGATTTATACTTATTTGAATGCAGATAAGTATGTAATTCGTTGGCGGTCTATTTTTATTTTAGCATCTTTATCTGCAATTCGTTGGAATATTTAAGATATCAAAATGTTTAAGGAGGACAATGATGAAAGACAAAATTTTTAGTGTATTGCAAAGAGTAGGACGTTCTTTTATGCTGCCGGTTGCGGTGTTGCCGGTTGCTGGACTTCTTCTTGGGCTAGGAAGCTCGTTTACAAATGAAACAACGCTTGCAACCTATAATCTATTAGGCTTCATGGGGCCGGGCACGATAATTTACAATATCTTAACCATCATGAGTAAAAGCGGTAGTGTTATATTCGACAACCTGCCACTGATCTTTGCAGTAGGGGTAGCAATCGGTATGGCAAAGAAGGAAAAAGAGGTAGCAGCGTTAGCCTCTATGATCGCATTTTTTGTTATGCATTCTGCAATCAGTGGTATGATTACGATATACGGTGGTCCGGAAGCATTTTTGAGTGGTGCCACAGGCACTGTTCTGGGTATGACGTCATTACAGATGGGTGCTTTCGGTGGTATTATCGTTGGTCTTGGTGTATCTGCACTGCATAACCGATTTTATAAGATTGAATTACCGGCTGCATTCGCATTTTTCCAAGGAACCAGATTTGTTCCTATTATCAGTACGGTAGTATTCACCTTTGTAGGTATTCTAATGTTTTATTTATGGCAGCCGGTACAGATTGGTATCAATGAAATGGGTGGACTTGTACAGAGCTCAGGAATTATTGGAACATTCTTTTATGGTATGATTAAGAGACTATTAATTCCATTCGGTTTACATCATGTATTTTATATGCCGTTTTGGCAGACCGCAATTGGTGGGACAATGGAGATTGCCGGTAATACTATCGTTGGTGCTCAGAATATTTTCTTCGCACAGCTCGCTGATCCGGCAACTACACATTTTTCTACGTTAGCAACAAGATTCTTTACGGGTGAATTTATTATATATATCTTTGGCTTGCCAGGAGCTGCATTGGCGATCTATCGCAGTGCACGCCCTGAGAAGAGAAAAGAGGTGTATGGCTTATTATTCTCCGCAGCAGTCACCTCCATTATGACTGGCATTACCGAGCCGATTGAATTTTCTTTTCTTTTCGTAGCACCGCTACTGTTTGGAATTAATGCGATTTTGGCTGGACTCGCTTATGCATTAGCACAAGCTCTGAATATCGCAGTCGGCTTAACCTTTTCAGGCGGGTTCATAGATCTATTTATGTTTGGTATTTTACAGGGGAACAGTAAGACCTCATGGCTTCTTATCATCCCGTTGGGAATTATTTATTTCGCAATATATTATCTACTCTTTAGCTTCTTAATTAAGAAATTGAACTTGAAGACTCCGGGTAGAGAAGCAGACAACGAGGAAACTAAGTTATATACCCGTGCTGATTATGAAAAGAAGAGAAATGCAGAAAAAGATCACTATGCTAAGGAAGGAGATGGACTTTCAGCAGTAATAACGAAAGGTCTTGGTGGAAAGGAAAATATCAGTGATGTTGATTGTTGTGCCACCCGATTAAGAATTACGGTAATAGACGGTAATAAAGTTAACAATGACATTTTAAAATCAACGGGAGCAGCAGGAGTTGTTCAAAAGGGAACAGGGATCCAAGTGATTTACGGACCAAGAGTGACCATAATTAAATCAAATCTTGAGGATTATCTGGCGACAGATGGTGCTGATGGTGTTGTTTTAGAGGAAGAAGTGGCAGAACTGATAAAATCAAGTAATATAGATAAAGAAACCATTGCAAAGCAGGAAAACATGGTGATGCAGGAAGCAATGATCTATGCTCCATTCAGTGGCAATGTAATGGAGTTATCAGAAATCGGAGATGGTGTTTTTTCAGAGGAAATGCTAGGCAAAGGCTTTGCAATCGATCCAGCAGAAGGTAAAATTGTGGCACCCTTTGATTGTAAGGTGGAAACAATTTTTGATACCAAGCATGCCATCGGTTTAAGCTCCGGTAAGATACAATTGCTGATTCATATTGGCATAGATACGGTACAGCTTAACGGAAAGGGCTATGATATTAGAGTACATGAGGGTGATATTTTAAAGAAGGGCGATGTCATCGGCTATGTTGACATTAAGACAATAACGGATTCGGGGTACCGTGCGGTGACGCCTGTTATCATTACTAATACAGATGAATTTACAGAATTCAAGCTTTTGAAAAGTGGTTCTATAAAAGCAGAAGAAAAAATATTCATAACAAAATAGATTTGTTACAATAAAATAGATGAGTGGATTAAGTATTGACATAAAAAAGAATTAAATATTACGGTTATGGTCTATTCAATAAGTGAATAGGACATCATAAATAGAAAGGTATAGGTATATAAAATGAAGGAATTTAGTTATATAATAAAAGATGAGATGGGAATTCATGCTAGACCGGCAGGACTTTTAGTAAAGAAAGCAAGTGAATTTAAATCAAGTATTACCATTACAAAAGACAGTAAAAGAGCGGATGCAAAAAAGATATTCGCAATTATGAGCCTTGGAGCGAAACAAGGAGACACAATAGCGATTGAAATTAGCGGCGAAGATGAGGACGTAGCCTTAACTGCACTTGAGGGATTTATCAAAGAGAATTTGTAATAGTCTGCAAAGTGCGAAGTAAAGCATCTTTACACGAAGGTTTGCGTTCTGAGAATGAATGCAAGCACTTATTCTCAGAACTTGGAGGACAAAACATGCAAAAATATATTGGAAAGAGCGTATTTGGCGGGATTGCAATCGGGAAAGTACTTATTTTTCGTAAAAATGAGGGTAAGGTACGAAGAAATCACATAACGGATGCGAATGCAGAAATATTACGCATGAATGTAGCAAGAGAAAAGGCAAAAGAAGAACTGCAGGACTTATATGAAAAAGCAGTGACTGAGGTTGGAGAGCAGAATGCCATGATTTTCGAGGTGCATCAGATGATGCTGGACGATCAGGATTATGTGGATTCTGTAATTCATATGATAACAAATGAAGAAATAAATGCAGAATATGCGGTAGCCTCTGTAGGAGATAATTTTGCAGAAATGTTTTCGTCAATGGATGATGATTATCTCAAAGAACGGGCTGCGGATGTAAAGGACATATCCAACCGTTTGATAAAGATCTTGCAGGGAAGCGCAGATACCTGGTTACAGTCGGATGAACCGTATATTCTGGTTGCAGATGATTTGGCACCAAGTGAGACATTACAGCTTGATAAGACAAAAGTACTGGCATTTGTGACTAGGAAGGGCTCTACGAATTCTCATACTGCAATTTTAGCAAGGATGATGAATATTCCGGCTTTGATTGGTGTGGACTTTAATGAAAATTGTGATGGCAAAGCCGCAATTGTAGATGGCTATGAAGGAAGCTTTATAATAGAACCTACGGTAGAGATAGCAAATAGTATGCTAGAAAAGCAGCAACAAAATCTTTACAAAAAGAAACTTCAGATGGAGTTAAGGGGTAAAGAAAATGTGACGAAGGATGGAAAAAAAATCGATATATATGCCAATATCGGTAATGTCTCGGATGTGGCCGCTGCGCTCCAAAATGATGCTGGAGGAATCGGACTATTTCGTAGTGAATTCTTATATCTGGAGAAAAACACCTTTCCTACAGAGGAAGAACAGTATCAAACCTATAAAACAGTATTGGAAACTATGGCAGGGAAAAAAGTAATTATTCGTACGTTAGATATCGGAGCCGATAAGCAGGTGGATTACTTCGGCCTTGAGAAGGAAGAGAACCCAGCCATGGGTTATAGGGCTATTCGTATTTGTTTAAACCAACCGGACATATTCAGAACCCAGCTTCGTGCTATATATCGTGCAAGCATATATGGAACGGTGGCGATCATGTATCCTATGATTATTTCGGTTGATGAAGTGAAGAAGATTAAAGAAATTGTACAATCGGTAAAGGATGAACTTACGATGCAGGGAATACCATTTCAGGATGTAGAACAGGGCGTTATGATTGAAACTCCGGCAGCCGTCATGATTAGCGATTTACTTGCAAAGGAAGTGGATTTCTTTAGTATCGGAACCAATGATTTAACACAATATACGTTAGCAATCGATAGGCAGAATCCGAAGCTGGATCATATTTATGATGCACATCATCCTGCCGTGCTAAGAATGATAAAGATGGTTATTGACAATGGACATAAAGCCGGGTGCTGGGTAGGAATCTGTGGTGAACTTGGCGCCGATACCACACTCATAGAAGAATTTATCAGAATGGGATTGGATGAAGTATCGGTATCTCCCAACCTAGTTCTTTCCGTAAGAGATAAGGTCAGAAATACGAATCTGAGTGAAGAAATATAGAAAGTCTCAGAATTGGAAGAAAACATTCATTTCCCGTTAGCAAAAACGAAATATATATGTTATACTTGGTAAGTAACGATACAAACGAAGGAGACATAATAATATGGCACAAAATAGAATAATTTGTACAAGAAATGACGTTGATTATCTATCAATCAGAAAAGCGATGATTTCTGGTGCAAGAACAGTAGATGAATTAGTTGAACTTACCGGAGTATGTACGGAGTGTGAAGGATGTAAAAGTGAATTAAATGCGATACTAGCTTCTGTATGCGGGTGTAAGAAGGTTTCCCTGGAAGCAGTTGTAAATGCAGTTAGAAATGGCGCAGATACAGTGGAAAAGGTTGGAGAGATAACCGGTGCTGGAACAGGTGTAAATGAAGAAACTGGCGAGGTATGTGGAAAATGTAAGGGTCTCATCCAAAATATTATAGATCTAGGAAGGTAAATAAACACAATATTTTAACTAAATTATTGGTATGACTTAAATCCCCTAGACTTAGGTTTAGGGGATTTTTCTTCATGGATAGCATAGTTTAAAGGTACAACAGTGTATTACAACTAATAACTACCAGATAATAATGAAGTAGAAATAAATGAATATTACAATAGCATTAGAACTAGGAGGCCAAATAATGTTAGAGATAGGAATAAAAGCACCAGCATTTTCGTTGTTGGATCAGAATGGACAGATGCATACGTTGGAGGAGTACAAGGGTAAGAAGGTTATCCTGTATTTCTATCCAAAGGACAATACTCCGGGGTGTACCAAGCAGGCTTGCAACTTTAGAGAGCTGTATCCACAGTTTCAGGAAAAGGGAGCCGTGGTTCTTGGGGTGAGTAAGGACAGCGTGGCATCTCATAGAAAGTTCGAGAAAAAGTATGGACTTCCGTTTACATTGCTTTCTGATACGAAGCTTGATTGTATTCAGGCATATGATGTATGGCAGGAAAAAATGAATTATGGTAAAGTCAGCATGGGAGTGGTCCGGACCACATATCTGATTGATGAAGAAGGGATGATTGTAAAAGCCTTCGGTAAGGTGAAGGCAGAAGAGAATCCGGCACAGATGCTGGAGGCGTTATAGGACATGAAGATAATTATTTCTCCGGCAAAGAAGATGAACGTGAATACGGATTCCTTTGAGGTCACTGGAGTGCCTGGTTTTATTGATGATACTATCCTTTTGATGCATGATATACAATCCTTGTCCTTGTCGGAGGCAAAAGCACTCTGGAAATGCAATGACAAATTGACCCAGTTAAACTATCAGCGCTTTAAGGATATGGATTTGATCCATAGATTAACGCCGGCAGTAATAGCCTATGAGGGATTACAGTATCAGCATATTGCGCCGGAAGTGTTTACAACAGAGGCACTTTCATACATATCAGATCATTTGCGTATTTTGTCAGGCTTCTATGGAATATTAAAGCCCTTTGATGGGGTGACGCCGTATCGACTAGAAATGCAGGCAAAGCTATCCGTGAATGGCTTTAAGGATTTGTATGATTTTTGGGGAGATCGGTTGTATCAGAGTCTAGTGGACGATGACAGGATAATCATTAATCTGGCCTCTCAGGAATACTCGCAATGCATCGAGAAATTTATCACACCGAAGGATCACTTTATTACAATTGAGTTTGGTGAGCTAGTGGCTGGGAAAGTGAAGCAAAAGGGAACGATGGCGAAGATGGCTCGCGGTGAAATGGTTCGGTTCATGGCAGAGAATAACATTTCAGACCGGAATGGCATCAAGGAGTTTAATGAGCTCGGATTTGCCTATTCCAAGGAGCTTTCCGTTGAAGATAAATACGTATTCTTAATATAAAGCATAAACATAAAACCAGTGATTTACAGCGATTTTATTAGGGGCTGTTTCAAAACACGAGTTGTAGTGGAAGGAAAGGACAGCATGGGATGTATGCTGTCCTTTCCTTCCTATATACTATACCTTTTGCAATAGTCCTTTATTTTTTGAGCCGATCCGGTATGCGATGGTTAGAGAGTAGTGCATACGGATTATTAGTTTCTTCGTTATTCTTCCTCATTCGGACAACACCAAGGAATGGTCGGATGAGCTGATTGTCGTAGCAAATAATTGATCAAGTCATACAGCGATGCTTCCAAGAAAGATTGGTTGCGTAATGTAGAAAGTCTAAAGATGCGATCATCTCTTTATCCGATGTAGGTAAATCATAAAAAGCATAACCAGCAAAGTATAAGACAGCAGCAGCAAACCCACGTTCGTTTACTCCATCAAAAAAGCCTAACATTCCATCAATTTCTTGACCCATGCTGATAAAGCTATATTGATTCGTATATTTTTTACTAGTAACAAGGCTATACCATTGATGATATTTAGGAAGCACAAAAAGTCCAGGCTCAATCGGATGAGAAAAGTCCATGGTTCTCCCAAAGAAGTTCTCCCCTTGCATAGATTGCAATGTAATAGCAGTACACATCATAAACCCTCCTCTTAATCTTAATATATGATTTTGCAGGGGAGTAAGGTACACTATGCTTCTAACAAATACATTTCGTTTCAAGAACCGGTGGCTTATGCTTCATTTGTTCCATAAGAGAGAGAGGATTGGATTAAGCTCACATATATGCAATTAAAATCCAAGGCTCTCGTTGATAATAATAACTTTGATTCTGTCTTTTACAAATTGTCCCGTAACTAAAACGAAGTCATTGCAGATTCTCTCTCCGTGCTTACAGTCAATGCATCGATGTAAAGAAGTGCAGGGAGTTTTCTTTCCTAACCGTTTTGCATCGAGGGGAGCAGCAATCTGTCTTGCTCTATTAATTGCGGAATTCACATCATTCGTTATTTTATTTATTCCGATAACAATTAATACCTGATTCGGACCATATAACATAGGTGCTACCCGGCTACCGTTTCCGTCGATATTAAAGATTGCACCATCCATAGTTACGGCATTTGCACTGGTGATAAACGTATCAGCCCCAAAATTGTCCAGGTATATCTTTCGTTTTTGTTCTTTTGAGAGTCCAGGAACAAATTTATCGTAAAAAGTGTAATCACCATCTCTTAGAAATTGGTATACTCCTGCTTCTTCAAGGGTGACTGAATCACCGCATCCGACAGAGGTTCTAGGGGGTATTAAATTTTCTATGAGAAGAAGTAATTCTTCGCGTGTATTAACAAAAAAGCCAGACATATTATTCTTATTAAGATTATGGATTAAGTTAGATAATTTCTGTTTCATGATAGCCTCCTTTGCATTGTTATAATAACATGTTTTGTCGAAAATGTAAAAGACAATGAAACCTTTAAAGAGCTTATCCTTTTTCATTGAATTATGTCATTTGACATGTTATATTTAGATGTATATCACTAAAGATAAAATCGGAGAAAAATAATGAACCATATTGGTAATGTAATAAAGGATCATCGTAATATGCTACATATGAGCCGTAAAGCTTTGTCAGAAAATATATGTTCTGACAAATATTTATATTTAATTGAAAAAGGAGAGAGAACCCCATCCTCAGAAATTACGAGGCTATTAGGTGATAGAATGGGTGTCGATTTGTTTAAATACCACCTATACCTTGATTGCGTTAACCCCATTCAGATTTGCTATTACATAGAAAAGTTTTACAAATCAAGAAGAGAAAATGACTTGGTATCCTTGATGGAACTAACCGAGGAGGCCAAGCAAATACCGGACTTTGGTAAAGAGCCATGGATATATGAAATTGAACTTAATTATCTTATGATTCAGGTTCTGGGGAAGGAGGATTTTGTTAATTCCATACCCTCCATTCAAAAAATTATTACCCAAATAAATAAAAAGAGAATATACGATGTCTGTCTTGCCTTTTATTATGTTTTATTATCAACCTGCTATCAAATGGCACGTGATATAAAGAGTACAAGAGAGGTTATCATGCTTGCCAATAAAACAATAGAAGGGAAGGAGAAAATAGCGAAATATATACAGGTAATCGTAACGGTTAAGATTAATATAATTACAATGCACTATTTGGCAGGTGAATTGGAAGAGGTAATTGAGGAATCGCTTAAACTGCTTCAATATCAGAATGAAATGTGTTACCATTCTTTTTTACACCATACCCTATTCTATTTGGCTTATGCTAATTATCAGATCGGATCGGAGGAAGAGGGAATTGAATGGTTTCAAAAGGCCTTAAGCTTAATGATTGTTCAACACCGGGATAAGGATATGTACTACCTAACAAGCTATGAGATATTTGATGTGATAATTCGGGATGAAAGAGTCCCCAAGGATTTGGTCAAGAAAATACAAAGTGTATACAGTGGAATTAAAATATAAGGTTATAAAAAAGAGTCTATAAATTTAGTTGATCTCGTGTAAGTTTTGACTTTAGGGACGCTTTTTTGTTTGGGTAACAATTGTTCTATTGATTAGAACTCAATAAAGAGATATATATTAATTATGCTTCAACTTACAGAAGATAAAAAAGCAATGCAGAAATGAGGGGAATAATGTTAAGGCTTTTTAAATTGTCTCACAATAATGGTGATAACATAGCGACTAAGACTAAGAATATCAGTATAGCTATAAAACTTACTGTTATAGCGGTCGGAATGTTATTCTTATTGGGAGGAGTTACATTAATATATACTTCGATCAATACAGGGCAGTGTATTAGAGAAAGAGAGAGAGAATCCCTCAGGAATACAGCTTATACACTTAAGAATGCGTATTATGTGTTGTATCGAGGGGATTTTGAAAAAATTAAAATGGATACTGAATCAGGCTTAGATGCGGTAAGCTCTGCCACCGCCGAAGCAACGGATGCGGTAAGCTCTGCTACGGTAGTGAATATTAATGCGATGACTATTATGGATACACTGAATGAAGAAACCGGAATAGACATCAGTATTTATTGGGGTGATCAGAGAATTGCGACCTCTTTCGTAGATGCTTCTGAGGGGAGAGCGATCGGTACTATATTGATAGATGAAGTCAAAAGAAAGGTAATTGAGGATGCTGGTGAATGCTTTATCGAGAATCTTGTTGAAGAGGGACATTCACATTATGCTTACTACATACCAATTATCGGTGAGAGTTCCGTGTTAGGCGTCCTTGGCGTAGCTAAGGATAGTGAATTAATTGATACTATGGTGGAAAAATCAACTCATGAGCTGATGTTATTTGTATTTATTATCACAGCTTTAACCAGCATTGGGTTATTCTTGGTTTTAAGACGAATAGCAAACTATATCCGTCAGGCATCACAGGCATTGCAGGTTATCGCCAACGGAGATCTGACAATTGAGATAAATCATAAGCTTTTACATCGAAAAGATGAAATAGGACAGCTTGGTATCTCCATGGAAAGATTAAGGGACGATATCAAAGAAATGTTAAATAATATTGTACAATCCATTGTAAGCTTGAGCAGCTTTGCTGACGAATTAGATCAAGGTACGAATAAGACTAGGTTAACCGTAGATGATGTAGTGAAGGCTATGGACGATATATCGAAGGGTGCGTTATCCCAGGCGGAGGATACGCAGAATGCGAATTTTAGTATTATTGAAGTAGGAAATGAAATCAGTAATATATCGAATGCTGTAAATACACTAAGGTCAAGATCGGAAGATATCAGTAAGGCTAGCCAGCAGGCTGATGTAATCGCTGATAAATTGGAAAACTCGGCCAATAATACAATGAAGGCGATTGAAAAAATAGTACGTCAGACCGAAGCAACCAATTTGGCGGCGGAAGAGATTCAGAAGGCTCTGAATGTAATCTCTGATATCGCAAAAAGGACAAATCTACTGAGTTTAAATGCATCCATAGAAGCGGCAAGGGCAGGGGAACAAGGTAAGGGCTTTGGGGTTGTGGCTAGTGAAATAAAGGAATTGGCAGATCGTTCCGCAAGATCGACGAAAGAAATAGAAGAGATCCTAGACAAATTGCTGGAGGAATCTCAAAAATCACTTGAGGTTGTTGGGAGCGTTAAAGAAATCATCTATGACCAAAAGAGTAATCTGGATGATACAAGAAGTCAATTTGAAGTTGTTAGAAACGGAGTAGATGAGTCTGGCAGCAGCATTGAAAGCATTTATGACAAGATTATGATATTAGATTCTCAAAGACAATTGTTGGTAGCTATAATCGAGTCCTTATCAGCCATTAGTGAGGAAAATGCAGCCAGTACAGAAGAAACCACAGCTTCTGCAACGGAGTTAAACGAAACCATTGGGACAATAGCAGAAAAAGCATCTGAGTTAAGGCGTATGTCAAATTCACTGATAGAGAGCATAAAAATATTTAAACTTAATGAGTAGATACAATGGAATACCAATTAGGTACACAAATCCTAATTGGTGTTCTTTTTTTTGATATCATAAAAAAAAAATATAGAATTACCGGAGTAATGTAAAAATGTACAATAAACCCATGGAAAATAGCGTTATACAAGAACAAATGCACAATCAATGATGAAATTTGTTTGACAGATATATTTAAAAGTAATATAATATAAATAAAAAAGAACAATGTTCTGTATATTAGAACGGAAATGGGAGTGTATATGGAAGACCGAGATGAGGTAAAGCTGAAAAGTGTAGGAAAGGCTTTTTCGGTGTTAGAGTGTTTTATTGATAAACCTGCTTTGGGTGTTACTGAAATCAGTGAAAAGCTTGGCTTATATAAAAGTAATGTACACAGCATTCTTACAACATTAAAAACACTTGGTTATCTAGAGCAGGATCAAGATACAGGACGTTACCGCATTGGTATCAAGATCTTTGAACTAAGCCGAACCATAGGAGACCGGTATTCTATTAAAAATATTGCGATGCCTTATTTGCAGGAATTATCTAATTTGACAAAAGAGAGCGTATATCTTGGAGTAGCCTACGAAGATAGTGTCCTATATCTGGATGCTTATCATCCGGGAGAGGATATCAACATGATGCGTTCTATCTTGGGAGAAAGAGCCTTAATGTATTGCACCGGTATTGGCAAAGCAATGATGGCTTATCTACCAAAAGATCTTGTGGAAACTTATCTAAGTAAGGAACTAATATCATATACGGAACAGACAATATGTGATAAAAATGAGCTTTTAAGACAGCTAGTAGAGATTAGACAAAATGGATATGCAATTGATAACATGGAGCACGAATATGGAATAAAATGCGTTGCGGTACCTTTATTTGGCAAGAAAGGAACACTGGAAGGAGCTTTTAGCGTTAGCGGCCCTTCTTTACGATTCGATGATAAAAGAATTATTGAATTATCTGTTTTGATGAAAAAGTATGCAAAAAGAATTCAAGAGTATTTAGCATAGGTATTATTAAAGTTGGAAATATTAGCAATATTATATACTCGCATATATAATATTGCTAAAAAAAAATAGTAAATATAGAACAGTGTTCTGATATACAGAACGATATATTATTAAAAGTTTTTTAAGAGAAATATCAGTAGTAATTTAAAGAATGAAAGGATGGTTTTTATGAGTTATGAATTACAAAATGGTATTTGGCCGGTAATGCTAACACCATTTAATGACCAAGGAGAAATTGATTATAAGGCATTACAACAATTAATTGAATGGTATATAAAGAATGGCTCTACAGGCTTATTCGCGATATGCCAATCTAGCGAAATGTTTTATCTATCATTAGAGGAAAGAGTTCAGTTAGCCAGATTTATAAAGGAACATTCAACAGTTCCGGTACTTGCATCAGGTCATGTATCCAGTGGCTTAGGTGACCAGATTGAAGAGCTTAAGCAGATTGCTGCAACAGGCGTAGATGCAATTGTACTGATCAGTTCAATCCTTGCCAAAGAAGATGAGGATGATGAGGTATTAATAAAGAATTTGAAGGTAATACTAAAAGAATTACCAGAGAATATTCCTCTTGGTATTTATGAATGCCCATATCCATATAAAAGGCTTCTGACAGAAAAGGTTATTGATTTTTGTATTCAAACAAAGAGATTCTATTTCATCAAAGATACCTGTTGTGATGCAAAAGAGATCAAACGGAGAATTCATCAATTAGAAGGCTCTTGTATGAAATTGTATAATGCCAATACAGCTACGTTACTGGAAAGCTTAAAAGATGGAGCTGCAGGATATAGTGGAGTTATGGCTAACTTTCAGCCACAGCTATATAGCTGGTTGGTAAATAATTGGAATAAAGATCCCGATACTGCTTCGTGGTTGCAGGCGGTATTGACGATGTGTTCTTTTATTGAACTGAAAAATTATCCGGAAAATGCAAAATTGGCAATCAAGTTAATGGGATATCCGATTAGTACCTATACAAGAAAATTTACAAGGAGTTTCATTAATGCAACGATTCAAGATGAAGTAGTTCAATTAAATCTACTTACGGATAAGATAACCCAACTGCTATATGAGAAAAATAGCAGACTTAATGATCTAAATAATTAAGATATTAATAAATATCTTAGTTTTAGATATACTAATTAAAAAAATATAGGAGGTATTGTATGAAAAAAGCTATGAAATTAATCATTTGCCTAATGCTTGTTATGGCAATGGTTGCAGGATGTGGTAAGAAAAACACAGAACCATCAGGCACAAACACAAACAACACACCAACAACAGCAGCACCTGAAGCAACAAAGCAGGTATCTAAACCGGTTACTCTTAAGTTCTATGGTGGTTGGACTGGTGCTGACTTGGAAAAGATGAGTGCTTTGGTTGATAAATTTAATGCGAGCCAAAACAATATCACCGTAGAATTCACTTCATTACAATGGAGTGAAATGTTTACCAAATTCTTAGCGGATTACCAAGTGGGCGCTACACCAGATGTGGTAGCTATGCATACTTTTGAAATGGGACAATTTGTTGATATGGGAGTTCTGAGTGCAGAACAAATTACTGCTTTGGGACTTAATAAAGCAGATTATGTAGAGACTGCTTGGAATGGAACTATTTACAATGGAGTTCAATATGGCGTTCCTATCGATATCAATATGCATGCACTTTATTACAATCAAGATCTGCTCGATAAAGCGGGAATTAAGAATCCTCCTACTACAGGAGATGAATTAATTGATACTGCTATGAAGTTAACCATTGATTCCAATGGCAAAAACGCTTCAGAAAAGGGCTTTGACTCTTCTAAGATTGTTCAATACGGTTTTGGATTTTTACAGAATCATCATGGATTTTATCAAATATACGGATTAATGAATCAACAGGGATACAATCCATTAACTGCGGATATGACAGAATTAAAGCTTGATGTAGATAAGACTTCAAAAGCAATTACATTCATCGAAGACTTAATCTATAAATATCATGTTACCCCCGTTGGTGAGAAGTCAGCAATTGATGATTTTAAGGCTGGAAATGTAGCAATGATTATTGATGGAAACTGGCAGTTATCCGGTATGAGTCAAGTAGCCTTCAATTGGGGAACTGCTGAATACCCTAAGGTATTTGATCAGAAAGCAGTATGGGGCGCTAGTGAATTATTAGCCTTCCCTTCCGGAATTAAGGATGAAAGTAGGATAGCAGCTGCAAAAGAGTTTGTTACCTGGATGGCTGAAAATTCTGCGGATTGGGCTTTATCCGGTCAGATTCCTGCGAATGTAAAAGCACAGGAAGCCTCACAGAAATTAAAAGGTATTGATGCATTTTACAAAGAAATGGATTATGTTAAATTCATACCGGCGCATAAAAAAGCAGTATCAATTTTCTCATCCAGTGCACCTAGCCCTATCTTAACCTTGGCTCAGGATGCTACTTTAAACAATAAGAATGCTGCTGATATCGTAAAACAATTTGAAAATGATGTAAATACGGTATTAAAGGAACAATAACTCATGAAAAAGTGAACTCGTTTTCCGGTTCATCTTTTATGCGTAAAATTGAATAAATTTATATTGTAAATCGATAAGTAGTGCATCTTACAGATTTCTCTTCCATTGAATTCGTGAGAAAGACTAAGATGCACTATTTATTATATTCTATTATTATTTGCAACCATAGTGAAGTCCGCATCAAATAAGATTGGAGGGGGCAAATTGAAAAAGAAACAAGGTAAATATGCAGCATTATTTCTGTTTCCATATCTTACAATATTCTTTATCTTTCGATTAGGACCGAGTATTGCTGGATTATTTATTAGCTTAACAAATTGGAAGTTAGCATCCAAGCCTCGTTTTATTAAATTCGATAATTTTATTAAACTATTCAAAGATGATTATTTTTATATTTCAGTAATTAACACATTTAAGTTTTTCATAATCATATTGCCAATATTAATCTGTGGTAGCTTGCTTCTCGCATTGCTGCTGAATCAAAAGATGAAGTTTAAAAATGCCGCGAGAGCGATTTCGATTATACCTTATGTATTAATACCGGCGGTTGTTGGTATTATGTGGACTTGGTTATACGATAACAACTTTGGTATCTTAAACTATTACATCAAAAAACTGGGTGGTTCAACAGTATATTGGTTAACCGATGAAAAGATGGCAATGTTATCGGTATCCATAGTTGTAATTTGGTCTTATCTAGGATATAACATGGTTCTATTCTTAGCTGGATTGCAAGGGATACCAAGGGAGTTATATGAAGCAGCTCAGATCGACGGAGCTACAAAGATTAAGACATTTTTCAAAATCACACTTCCTTTACTTAGTTCGGTAACATCAATGGTAGTTACCTTAACATTAGTTAATGTTGTTCAACTCTTTGATCAAATCTTTGTAATGACGAAAGGTGGACCAGGCACTGCTACACTTACTATGGTTCAATATCTATATACCTCAGCTTTCCAAAATTACAATTTAGGCTATGGTGCAACCGTAGAGGTTATGGTATTAATTATTTTGGCAATTATGATATTTGTTCAGAATAAAGTCTTAAAAACAGAGGAAAGGTAGGTAATTGAGATGAAAAATATAAAAAAATCCTTGAAATACATCGTAATGCTAATAATATGTATTGTTATCTTAATGCCAATCGCATGGACTCTGGTATCATCACTAAAGCCGGAATTGGATATTGTAAAGTTTCCACCCAAGTGGATTCCTGATGTAATTACGTTCTCAAATTATCTTACGGTATTAGATAAATATCCCTATTTAAGCTGGGCAAAGAACAGTTTAATAACTTCGGTCGTTGGCACTGGACTCATTTTAATTTTGTCTTCCATGGCAGCTTATGCATTTGCAAGATTTGAATTTAGAGGAAGAAAATTACTGTATGGTATGATTATTATGATGTTGCTCATACCAATTCAGGCATATATGATTCCATTATTTTTACTTACATCTAAAATTGGGTTAATTAATAAACTGACGGGTGTGATTTTACCATCAGTTGCAAATGTTACCAGTATTTTTATCTTAACCAGTTTTTTTAAAGATCTGCCTAACGAACTGGAGGAAGCTGCAAGAATTGACGGTTGCACCGAGACGGTTATTTTTAGAAAAATCATGCTTCCTTTATCAAAACCAGCTCTTTCCACCGTTACGATTATTGCATTTATCAGTAACTGGAACAGCTTTATGTGGCCAATGATTTCGCTAAGATCGGATAAGCTTTATACCTTACCGGTTGGTATTTCGCAATATATGGGAAATGTAAACTCCAATGCTCAATTTCAGTATGGACCTGTACTAGCTGCTTGTTGTATGGCAGTAATACCAACTCTGATTGTATTTTTATTCTTACAGCGCTATTTTGTAGAAGGAATTGCAAGCTCCGGAATCAAAGGCTAATAGAGGTTGAAGGAAAGAGTATTATTAAAGGTAGAAATTACAGAGCTGCTTTTGACTTAGTATTTGAATTGCCTATGGCAGAATGGTGGTCAGGATGAAAGTAAATAAAGAGCTTATTGCAAAGAACAATAAGGCTTTTAAGAGCTGTCATGCCTCTAATGTTTGCTTTCTGTCAAACCAAACAATTATGGTTGTTTGGTTTGCAGGAAGTAAAGAAGGTGCTTCGGATGTGACAATATGGGGTTCGATCAGAGAGAAAAATGGATGGACAGATCCGAAACCCATTACAGTAGAAGAGAATATTCCACATTGGAATCCGGTATTATTTGAAATAAAAGAGAACGAATTACTTTTATTTTATAAAATTGGAGATACGATTGCTACATGGAAAACTATGATTATGTCATCCTATGATAATGGAAAGACATGGTCCGAGGCTAGAGAAATGATACCGGGCGATGCAGGAGGTAGAGGACCTGTACGAAACAAACTGATAAAATTAAAAAATAATAGAATACTGGCACCGGCTTCTACAGAAGCAGGAGTATGGAGATGCTTTGTAGATTACTCCGATGATTTCGGTATGACTTGGAAGAAGAGTAATGATATCTATGCTACACCGAATGAGGATAGGGAGATTGCTAAGGATTATCATGCAATTCCGGTATCAGAACAGTCCTATGTAGGAAGAGGCATTATTCAACCAAGCCTTTGGGAAAGTGATACTGGGGTCCATATGTTTATGAGAAGTACAGAAGGTTATATATTTCGCAGTGATTCAAAGGATGCAGGTGCAACATTTTGCCAGGCGTATCAAACCAACATTCCGAATAATAACAGTGGTATTGATGTTGTCAGACATCGTGATGGAAATCTATATTTGGTATACAATCCAGTAGGAATCAGTTGGGGAAATAGAACACCCTTATGTCTGGCTTGTTCCGAAGATGATGGGCAATCCTTCCGCGATATCCTTGTTTTAGATGAAGGTGAGGGAGAATTTTCTTATCCATCTATTATCTCTCAGAATGAATGCTTATATTTGACATACACCTATAACAGAGAAAACATCGCATTTTGGAAAATAAGCATTTAGGAGGGAAACACTATGATTTTTGATACAAGAGATAATTTATTAAGGTATATGGGGATTCATAAAAACCTTGATACTGCATTAAAGTGGATAAATGAAACTGATCTGAGATGCTTTCATGATTCGACTTTTGAAATTGAAGGAAAAAAGGTATATGGATTTATCCAAGAGTATCCTACTAAACCAAAGGAAAGCATCTCATTTGAATCACATAACAGATATATTGATATTCAATATGTAATTTCAGGAAAAGAAATCATTGAGTTTGCGAAGACAAGTGAACTTACTATAACAGACCCATATAATGATCAAAAAGATATATGCTTCTATGATGGGCAGATTATCGATGAAAAAAGATGTGTAAGTACGCAATTAAATCAGGATCAGTTTGTAATATGTTTTCCCGATGATGGACATCGGCCTATGATTGGGGATGGGAATATGGTAAAGAAGATGGTATTAAAGGTATTATATTAACACAAATAGAAAATAATGGTATGGAGGTAATAGATATGGCAAAAAATAGATTAATTGGTGATTATCCAGTGATAGGAATACGTCCGATTATTGATGCCAGACAGGGAATGGTTGATGTAAGAGGTTCCTTAGAAGAGCAAACTATGACTATGGCCCACAATGCAGCAAAACTCCTTCGTGATAATATCAAATATAGTAACGGGGAGCCGGTAGAGGTTGTAATAGCAGATACAACCATAGGAAGAGTAGCAGAAGCAGCAGCATGTGATCGAAAGTTCAAGAAAGCTGGTGTAAGTATTACCTTATCTGTAACGCCTTGTTGGTGTTATGGTTCTGAGACTATGGATACAGATCCTATGACCATAAAAGGAATTTGGGGATTGAATGCAACGGAACGACCGGGTGCTGTATATTTGGCATCCGTATTGGCAGCTCATGCACAAAAGGGACTTCCTGCCTTTGGTATCTACGGGGAAAAAGTACAGGACAAGGATGATAATGAAATACCGGAAGATGTTAAGGAAAAAATTCTTCGTTTCGCTAAAGCTGCGGTGGCAGTGGCAACGATGAGAGGTAAATCTTATCTTCAAATTGGAGCTACTAGTATGGGTATTGCTGGCTCAAGTATTAATACCGATTTCTTTGAAAGTTATCTTGGAATGCGATGTGAATCCGTCGACGAGGTAGAGGTATTAAGAAGAATTGAACAGGAAATCTATGATAAAGAGGAATACGAGAAGGCTTTAGCATGGACAAAGAAGAATTGCATCGAGGGCTTTGATAAAAATCCCAAAGAGGTGCAAAAGACAAGGGAGGAAAAAGAAAAGGATTGGGAATTCAGTGTCAAATGTGCTTGTATCATCAAGGATTTAATGAATGGGAATCCAAATCTACCAAAAGGTAGAGGAGAAGAAAGTCTTGGACATAATGCGATTGCAGCCGGTTTCCAAGGACAGAGACAATGGACGGATATGTTCCCTAATACAGATTTTGCAGAGGCAATATTAAATACCTCCTTTGATTGGGAAGGAGCTAGAGAGCCTTATATTCTAGCAACAGAGAATGATACACTAAATGCTGTAAGTATGCTATTGCTTAAATTATTGACGAATCGGGCACAGATGTTTGCGGATGTTCGAACCTGCTGGTCTACTGATTCTGTAAAACGAGCAACGGGTTATGAGTTGGAGGGAAAAGCAAAAGAATCGAATGGAATTATTCATCTGATTAACTCTGGTGCTTGTTGTTTGGATGCTTGTGGCGAGGTAAAGGAAAATGGACAAGCGGTGATGAAGCCTTTCTGGGAGATGACGGATCAGGATTTGGAAGCTTGCTTAAAAGCTACCGAATGGTGTACATCAGACCTAGGATATTTCAGAGGTGGTGGATATTCTTCAAGATTTTTAACAAAATCAGCAATGCCTGTCACAATGGTACGCCTAAATATCGTGAAGGGGATTGGACCGGTTCTTCAACTAGCGGAGGGCTATACCGTGTCACTTCCTGATGATGTATCGGATGCAATATGGAAGAGAACGGATTATTCTTGGCCTTGTACTTGGTTTGCGCCTAGAGTAACAGGTAAGGGTGTATTTAAATCAGCATATGATGTTATGAACAATTGGGGAGCTAATCATGGTGCTATCAGTTATGGCCATGTTGGTGCAGATCTAATTACGTTATGCTCCATGCTGAGAATCCCGGTTTGCATGCATAATGTACCGGAAGAAAAGATATTCAGACCGGCCTCTTGGAATGCATTTGGCATGGACAAAGAGGGACAAGATTATAGAGCTTGTAGTGTTTACGGACCTCTCTATAATAGATAAAAAAATAAGTTTCTCTGCAGTATATACTATTTATTTGTGTTGAGTTGTTGGAATTGGTATCGGTCCGACTAACTAAAATCTCTCGGTATGTGTAAGTGGAAACATATCGAGAGGTTTTTTCGCTACGCTCTCTTGCCAGTTACTGTAATGGGATATGTAGTTGCCGGCCATTCAAAGTGCATTAATAAAAGTCCTAAGGTGTATGAAAAGAGCATACAGTCTTAGGACTTTTTTGTACTACGACATGAGTTGGACGACATGAAAAAGGCATTTATACTTCAGAACAACAGTGCCAATAAATGGCACATATAGTACATTTATCCATATTTGGTAAAAGTGACATATTTAATTGGGTATAAATGTACGAAATAACTATAAAATTACATTCGAACCAACAAAACCATGGTCGATATGTATATTTTATATCAAATTAATATTGACAAAGTATACAAATGTACCTATAATCAAAAATGCAAGTTAAGTAAACCGGTTAAGTAAATCGATTAGGTAAATCGATTAGGGTAATCGATTACGAAATGTTGCCGAATTAAAAATTAAATCGAGGAGGCGATAATAGGTGTGCGGGTATCAAATTCAAAGACAACAATTGCCCAGGTGGCGGAGGCTGCGGGGGTATCTACAACAACGATTTCTAGGTACCTAAATAAAAAATATGAATGCATGTCAATTGAGACGAGGGAAAGAATTCATAAAGTAATCGAGGAATTGGATTATAGGCCAAGTAATATTGCAAGAAGTCTGAAAGCGAGTAAAAGCGGTTCCGTTGGTTGCATAATAGATGACATTACAAATCCATTCTCATCATATTTAATGAAAGGTATTAATGATGTATGCAGATTAAAGGGATATCAAGTTTTGTTTTCTAATATTGACAACAATCCAGAAAATGAAATTGAATGTATAAAATCATTAATGGATAATCATTTGGACGGGCTGATCATTAACACTACTGGATATATAGATGATTATCTGGTGGAGCTTAAAAAGCAGGGAATGCCGATTGTTTTAGCAGATAGATGTATAAGAGATCGTTTTATGTTAGATACGATTACGACGGATAATTATAAATCTACCTATAACTGCATAAAGTTTTTAAAAAATCAGGGCTATGATAGAATAGAGTTTTTTACTCAGCATATCGGGAACAATAGTAGCCGTTATACCAGACATAATGCATATATGGCCGCAATGAATGAACTATACGGGATGGATGGAAAAAACGAGACATTTGAAATCGATATTAATAATGTCAATCTATGCAGAAGTTATCTGAGAAAACTGAAGCAAGAGCATCCAGAGGAAGAAATTGCTATTTTTACTGTAAATGGTGTAACCATGCTGAATGTACTTCAATCGATAAAGGATGAAAACATGGAGATAGGAGCGGATTTCGGACTATGTGGATTTGATGACTGGGGATGGGCAGAGTTAATTAAGCCCGGTATCACTACGATAACCCAGAATTCTTATCAAACTGGTGTAAAATCAGCAGAGTTACTGATCAAGCGGATAAACGGAGAAAGTATAAATGGTTATCTTGAAATTCCTACCACTCTAATGGTAAGAGGGTCAACCACTCCATATAGGAAGAGAAATAAAGAACAATAAATATATCGCGAGGATGAAATGAATAAGAACCAGGTAAAAGAAATTATGAAGGGAAAACTAATTGCTGTTATCAGACATGAAGATTCCGATATCGCGAAGGCGATTTGTCATACCCTTGTAGAATCAGGAATTGACACTTTGGAAATTACCTTTTCTGTAAGAAATGCGGAAAAATTAATTGCTGATCTAAAGGAGGAGCTGCCGGAAGCAATCATAGGAGCGGGAACTGTACTTAGCAGAGAGCAGGCAAAGTTAGCTGCCGAGAATGGAGCAGATTTTATTGTTTCACCCTGCATAGTAGAAGAAGTCGCTGAATATTGCAAAGAAAATGACATTTTTTGCTCTTTAGGAGCTGCAACACCAACAGAAGTATTCCGTGCATATAAGCTTGGCTGTGATGTTGTTAAATTATTCCCAGGTGATTGCTTGTCACCGAATATGATTAAGGGAATTAAAGCACCCATGCCGTTTGTGGAGCTAATGCCAACAGGAGGAGTGGATGATACCAATGTAAAGGAATGGTTTATGAGTGGAGCTTATTCAGTTGGATTTGGAGGATATCTTACAAAGGGTATCGACAAAAGCAACCTAAATGTACTAAGAGAACGTTGTAAAAAATTAATTTCAGCAAATAGCTAAAGGAGAATTACTAAATGGAGAAAAAGTTATTGGTAATAAATACTTTAGTGTTTCTTGACCAGTTGAAAAGTGGTGTACCACAATGTGAGATGATTGATCCAATAAACCAGCTGGGTGTAAAAAAAGTAGAAGTAAGAAGAGAGTTTATTAAGAATTTCGACTTAGAGCTGATGGATATTAAAACAAAGGCTTCTGAGCTTGATATGGAACTGTTTTACTCTGTCCCTGAACTGCTTTATAAAAATGGTGAGCTTCAATTAGAAAGCATTGAAAATTATTTTAATGAAGCATTTACTATGGGTTGTACTCACGTAAAAATGAACATCGGAAATTATAATGCCATTACTTCGGAGGATGTCAGCAAATTGAATAAATTAACGGATCAGTATCATATTATGCTGACAGTAGAAAATGATCAGACCGAAGAGAATGGAAAAGTTGCAAAAATCAAAGATTTTGTGGAATCATTTCATCAATTAGGTGGAAATATATCGGTAACCTTTGATGTTGGAAATTGGATATGGCAGAAGGAAGATCCTGCAGAAAATGCCAAGCAGTTAAAGGAATATGTTTCTTACATTCATCTTAAGGACGTATTAGGAAAAGAGAATCCGAAAGCGGTTTTACTTAATGATGGTGATATTGCATGGAAGAATATTATTGATATATTACCACAAGACATTCCGTTAGGTCTTGAATATCCATGTGGAACGGATGCTTCAAAACAGCTTGCTATTGAGCTGGGTAAATTACTAGAACCTAATGCATTCTAATTACGGAATGCTTTAAGGACATATTAAGTGGACATTATATAACTTAGAGGAGGACAAAATATGAACCTTAATGTTCTGATTGGTATTATCTTATTACTTACATTTATCGGCTTTACAATTTTTGCGATTAAAGGCGGAAACCTAATGATTGGCTTCCTGGTTATGTCAATTATCTGGGTAGCTCTTGGTATGGCTGGCGGTGTAATCACTTGGGACGATGCACAGAAAGTTGTATTTCAAGGGGGACCTGAGAGCTGGGGTGCGACAGCTGTAGTCGTTATCTTTGGTAGCTGGTTTGGTCAGGTTTTAATTAAAACTGGTGTTGCTTCAACACTGATCCGTAAGGTAGTTGAGCTTGGCGGTGATAAACCTTTGGTTACAACAATTCTTCTTTCTCTTGTAACCGGATTAATATTTACAAGTACCTTTGGTGCTGGTGCAGTTGTAGCAATCGGTGTAATTATTCTTCCTATCTTATTATCCTTAGGTGTACCGAAGTCATTAGCAGTATCCTCATACTTAATGTCTGTTGGATCTGGTATGTATGTAAATATCGTATTATTTAAACAGATGCAAGGTCTGTTTGAAGGCTTCCAGTATGATAATAACTACTTGAAATTTGGTTTCGCAGCTATGGCTGTACAGTTAGTCATCGTGTTTATCATGATTGGTGTGAAGCTGAGAAAATCCAGTGTAAATCATTCCTGGGCAGCGACAGCAGGAAAAGCGACACCAGATGGACAAGCTCCTTGGTATGCATTAATTACTCCTATTATCCCTGTAGTATTAGCAATTGCTTTTAAATGGCAGCCAATTCCTGCATTCATCGTGGCATCCTTCTATGCATTATTTGTAACCGGAACAATTAAGAGCTATAAAGACTGTGAAAAAGTTGTTACAAAGACATTCTATGATGGTGTAGTTGACGTAGCATCCTTACTTGGCTTCTTATTCATCCTTCCTATGTTTAATAAAGTATCAGGATTAGACGCCGTATTCTTCAAATCAATCTTAGGTGGAGTTTTACCTACAAGTACACTGTTAATTTGCGTTGTATTCATGATTATTGCTCCTTTGGGACTTTTCAGAGGACCATTAACCGTATTCGGAGCTGGTTCTGCAACATTAGGTATTTTACAAACAGTTCCTACCTTTGGAGCAGCATTCTTATTCCCGTTGCTTTACATTCCTACAATTACTATGAATATTTCCTGCTGCCCGACTCAGTCCTGGAACTTATGGGCGATCAATTATTCAAAATCAACACCCAAGGACTTCTTAAAATCAGGTGTTGTATGGGGTTGGATTATCTGTGCAATTAACTTTGGATTAGTATACTTCTTCTATGGAATGTAATTAGGTTAAAAAGGTAAGATTTTGCACACACTATTTTATAAGGCTTAGTTAAAAATGTCTCCTAAGTTTTAGTTTATATAGTAAAAGCTTAGGAGACATTTGTAAGTACTAGCTTCTTAAAGTGTCTGACTGACATTTTTGAGTACATGCTTCACAGAATGTTTGAGAAGATGACGTTTTTGAGTACATGCTTCACATAATATTTGGAAAGCTGAAATTTTTAATACATGATATAAAAAATATCTGTAGGCTGAAATTTTGAAAATACAAGATACGCAAAATACCTGTAAGGCTGATGTTTTGTGGTTATTGACGATTATATATTGATTGAATAAAGGAGAAACGATAATGAGTAAGAGAGCAATTCGTGTTGGTATTGATGTTGGCGGAACACATACGAAAGCAGTGGCGATAGATAATGCAACACATGAAATTATAGGAAAAGGATCTGTTATGACAACACATGATCATGAGATGGGTGTTGCAGCTGGTGTAATTGAGGCGTTTAAATTATGCTTAACCGCAAATAATATTGATCCGGATGATGTTATCTTCATTGCTCATAGTACGACACAGGCAACGAATGCTTTGTTGGAGGGTGATGTTGCTGAGGTTGGTATCTTAGCTACAGGAAAAGGTGGCTTAGAGGGCTGGTTAGCAAAAAAACAAAGTAAAATTGATGACATTGATTTAGGGACAGGAAGAATTATCAAGGTTCATCATACTTACCTTCCCAATAAGAAATTTAATAAAGCGTCAGTGGAACAAGAAATATCCGGATTGCAAACAAAAGGAGCAAGTGTTGTTGTTGCTTCAAAGGCGTTTGGTGTAGATGACCTTACAGAAGAAAATCAGATTAAGGAAGTTGCAGAAAAGCACAATTTACCAGTATCGGTAGCGTCAGAAATCAGTAAATTATACGGACTGACAAGAAGAACAAGAACAGCGGCTATCAATGCAAGTATCCTACCTAAGATGCTGGATACTGCATCCAGTACAGAGAAAAGTGTTCGTCAGGCAGGAATTAAGGTTCCGCTTATGATCATGCGTGGTGACGGCGGTGTTATGGATATCTCTGAGATGAAGAAACGTCCTGTCTTAACAATGCTTTCCGGACCGGCAGCCAGTGTGGTTGGTGCTCTTATGTACCTTAGAGCATCGAACGGCGTATATTTTGAGGTGGGTGGAACGAGTACGAATATCGGTGTTATTAAAAATGGACGTCCTGCAGTTGATTACTCAATCGTAGGTGGACATCCTACTTATATTAATTCACTCGATGTTCGAGTACTTGGTATTGCAGGTGGAAGTATGATCCGTGCATCAAAGGAGGGTGTTGTTGATGTAGGACCTAGAAGTGCTCATATTGCAGGTATGCCATATTCTGTTTACACAGACATTAATGAAATTGAAGATCCGCAGGTAGAATTCTTCTCTCCCAAAAAGGGTGACCCCGCAGATTATGTCGCTATTAAGCTAAAGAATGGCCAAAGAATCACCATCACAAACAGCTGTGCAGCTAACGTTCTTGGTATCGTTACTCCGGATCACTACTCCTACGGTAATCCCGCAGCAGCAAGAAAAGCCATGGAGCCGCTTGCAAAATATATGAATAAGACAGTAGAGGAAGTTGCAGAGGCAATTTTAGCAAAATCCTATGAAAAGATCAAACCGGTTATTGAAGAATTAGCGGAAAAATATAAATTGGAAAAAGATCAAATCTCTCTAGTTGGTGTAGGTGGTGGAGCAGCCTCATTATTACCTTACACAGCGGATCATATGAAATTGGAGTACAGCATTCCTGAAAATGCAGAAGTTATTTCATCAATCGGTGTTGCACTTGCGATGGTCCGTGACGTTGTTGAGCGTACCATTCCAACTCCCTCTAAGAAGGATATCGCTGATATTAAGAAGGAAGCAGCCGCACTTGCAATTGCCAATGGTGCATTACCGGATTCCGTCGAGGTACAGATTGAGATTGATTCACAAACCTCTAGAGTAACAGCAATTGCACTTGGTTCTACTGAAGTACAGACAACAGACCTGTTAAAAGCTTGTACCGAAGACGATGCGAAGCAGCTTGCTGCGAAATCCATGGGTGTTGATAAAAAAGATACCAGATTAATTACGAAAAATAATGTATTTTATGTATTTGGAGCTAATAGTAAAAAAGGAACTGGGCAGCAGATCCGAATCGTTGACAAAAAGGGCTTTATCAAAGTACAAAGAGGTGATGGTGAGGCAAAGGGCTGTACCGTTGCTGAAGCAGTTGGAATTATTGAAGAAATGTGGGAAAGCCTTGCAGTATTCAAAAGTGATATTAAACTGACACCGGACCTCTATATCTGTATCGGTGGTAAGGTGCTTGATTATGCAGGGATGAGAGATCTGGAACAGCTGCAGATGGTAGTAGATACTGAATTAGGATTAATGGAGCCGCAGGAAGAAATCATCATTGTTGGAGCAAGAAATGACCTATGATCAAAGAAAATACAATAGAACTACTGAAGCTAAATGATTTTGAATGGGGCTTGTATGCTTTTTCGAGAGATCCACTGGAAGGTAAGCTCTCTAAGGAAGAAAAGAAAGAGTTAATTGATGAGGCAAATAAATGTGGAGCAGAACAGGCAAAGAAACTGAAAGCTCAGTTTGGAGAGATAAGAGTAAGTGAATATGCCAAACAGTTAAGGCTTCAAGTCGTTCACGAAGATAGTGATGGTAGTGATAACTATATTGTATTTGCTAAATTTAATTATCCTAATAAAGTAACGATCTATTCGGGTAATGTTAACAAGGTTGATAAGATGATTGAAGATAACGACATGGGAGAAATACTAGATCATGTCGATGTAGAAGAAATGCTTTTAGCTCATGAAATGTATCATTATTTTGAAGAAGACGATAAAGAAATTTATACGAAAGCGAAAAAAATTGTACTCTGGAAACTGGGTCCGATTCACTATAAATCAAGATTAGCAGCTTTGAGTGAAATCGCAGCAATGTCATTTGCACGGGAACTACTGGATTTAAATTATAACCCATACGTTTTTGATGCCATAATGCTTTTTCCTCATGATGCGAAAAAGACAAAAGAGTTAATTGATGAAATAGCAGGTTTTAAAATTCAGTAGCGAAAGAGGTAGGATGATATGTCAGAAGTAATACTGTTTGGTGAGCCAATGGCTCTGTTTGTTGCAGATACGGTAGGTCCGCTAGAGGATGTTGAACATTTTACAAGATCATTGGCAGGTGCTGAAGTAAATGTATGTATCGGCTTGACTCGATTAGAACATAAAGCAACCTATATTACAAGGCTTGGTGATGATCCATTAGGAAAATATGTTGAGAAGTTTTTGGAGAAAGAAGGGATCGGTACTGAGTTTATCACCTTTGATCCGGTCTTTCGAACAGGAATTCAATTGAAAAACAAAGTGGTTGAAGGAGATCCATATGCTCCTTATTATAGAAAGGGCTCAGCGGCTTCCCATATTTCCGCGAAAGAAATTGATGCAATCGATTTTAAAGGAATTAAGCATGTTCATATTACAGGTATTCCACCGGCTTTGTCCGAATCCTGCCGCCAGGCAACCTATCGATTGTTTGAAAGGGCAAAGGAGAACAATATTTTTATATCCTTTGATCCAAACTTACGCCCAGCACTATGGGAAAGCAAAGAGATCATGATACAGACCATAAATGATTTGGCCTCCAAAGCAGATATGGTTTTACCTGGTACAGCAGAAGGACTAATTCTCATGGGTAGTGAGAACCCGGAAGAGATTGCAGACTTCTATCAAAACTTAGGTGTGAAAACGATTGTAATTAAACTAGGCGGAAAGGGTGCTTATGTAAGAACAGAAAATGAATCCTATACCGTAGAAGGCTTTAAGGTTGAAAAAGTGATCGATACGGTTGGAGCCGGAGATGGCTTTGCGGTAGGTGTCATTAGCGGAAGGTTAGAAGGACTGTCATTAAAAGATTGCGTTAGACGTGGAAATGCAATTGGCGCAATTCAGATACAGCATGTCAGCGACAATGAAGGACTTCCGACAAGAGAAGAACTAGAGGCATTCATGGAATCCGATGGTAAAATAATAAATAAATAAGTGTTAGGAGATACGGATGAAGATACAGGTTGCAATTGATCGAGTGACAACAGAACAAGCAATTGGAATAATTAAAGAGGTGAAGGCTTCTGTTGATATTATTGAAATTGGTACTTCCTTAATAAAGGATTATGGTTTGGAATCGATCAGAAGAATTCGACATGCTTTTCCGGATCTTAATATTTTAGCAGATATAAAAACAATGGATGAAGCGGAATATGAGTTTAGGGCAGCGTATAGAGCCGGAGCTGATATTCTGACCGTAATGGGAGCAGCGTCGATTACTTCAATTGAAATCTGCAGAGCTGTCGCAGAGGAATATCAGAAAGAATATATGATTGATCTTCTGGAGGTCTCCACGGACAAAATCGATAAATTAAAGAAATTTCAAGATGCAATATTTTGTGTTCACCTGCCTGCCGATCAGGATGGATTTGGATTAGAAGAGCTAATTGAAAAAAGTAGAAAAGAACTAATCGATTGCCCTAGGTTAGCAGTGGCCGGTGGCGTGAGTTTGAAAACACTTTCTATTATCAAGGAGAGTGGTTTTGAAATTGCCATTGTAGGTGGTGCGATAACAAAATCTGAGAATATACAAGAAGCTGCAAATGCATTTTGCAGAGAAGCGAGGTAATTAGATGGAGATTCTGGATTGTATCTTATCAGAAATAACAGATGTAATAAACAAAGTAAACGTAGAGGATTTAGATCAATTTGTAGCCAGTATTACCAAAGAGAAAAGAATATTCGTTGATGGAGAAGGACGATCCGGATTTATGGCAAAGGGCTTTGCCATGCGATTGATGCATCTTGGGTATACCGTATATGTTGTCGGAGAAACAATTACTCCGGCGGTAAGTAAAAATGATGTGTTTATAGCAGTCTCTGGTTCAGGAGAATCGTCCGGAGTACTGGCTGACACAAAGAAGGCTGCTGAAATTGGAAGCATGGTCCTGGTAGTTACGAGTAAATCGGGTTCCTCTCTTGCAAAATTAGCAAAGTCAGTACTGATCATTCCCGGGACGACAAAATCGGAAAGCGGAGAGAGCCGAGGATCCGTGCAGCTATTAAGCTCGCTATTTGACCAAAGTCTTCATATCACATTAGATGCAGTATGTCTTATGCTAAGTAGAAGAGACCAGATAACAAATGAGACGGCAACAAAGCTTCACTGGTAGAATTACAGTGAGACAATTAAGAAGTGAAAAGCTTATGGTGACATAAGGATGGAGCCGGACACTGATTTCTTTATCGGTGTCCGGCTCTATTTACATAATCCTGACAATGGACAAATGGGAAATGTTATAATATAATAATAAGAATTAATATTATTTTACATTTATCGCTAGCCTATAAAACGGCAAATACAGCTTAATTATAAAGGAGGATGATGTAGTGGGATTTCAGCTACAAAAGGCCGATAAGGAATCGGAATATATCATAACTGTAGATGAACAGGATAGAGAGACAGGATATCAGGAAAAATTAGAGGTACATAGACGCGGTATCCTCCATCGAGCATTTTCCGTCGTGATATTCAACAATAAGGGAGAAATGTTACTGCAAAAAAGAGCGATGGAGAAATATCATTCACCGGGACTCTGGAGTAATACCTGTTGTAGCCATCAAAGAGTGGGAGAAACCTTAACCGATGCAGTCTCCAGGAGAGTCCGAGAAGAGTTAGGGTTTACCTGTGACTGTAAGGAAATTTTTCAATTCAAATACCATGTGGAATTTGATAATGGGTTGATTGAACATGAAATAGATCATGTATTTTTAGGATTTTATAATGATATGGTTACTCCTAGAGAGGATGAGGTGGAGCAGGTTCAATGGGTAGAGCTTGATCAGCTAAGGAAGGACATGAAGGAGCATCCGCAGCGTTATACAGTATGGTTTCGGATATTGATGGATCAGCCGGAGATGCTATCGATCGATAAACTTCAGTCAGGGGATAAATAATGAATACGTTACATGAGCTTAAGACTATTGGGGAGGCACATGGAAAGCTGATATTGGTTGGGGAGCATATTGTGGTTTTCAATAAACCAGCCATAGCAATTCCTCTTCCTCTTAAGATATATGCCGGAGTGAAAGGAAGGAACGATGAGAAAATATCAATCTCTTCCAGCATATATACCGGTAAATTAGACGAGCAGCCTAGTAGTATGAGTGGCTTATACGATAGCATTCAACAATCCTTAGTAATCTGCAATAAACCTAAGGCTGGCCTTCATATCGATATCAAATCAGAGATCCCGGAAGGGAGGGGACTCGGCTCCAGTGCAGCTGCCGCGACGGCAATCATAAGAGGAATATTCAGGTATTTCCAACAACCTTTATCTGAGGAGGAGCTCTTTTCCCTGGTAGCAATATCGGAGACCCATGCTCATGGAAATCCCAGTGGCATTGATATGGTGGCTGTCAGCAGAGAGGAGCCAATTCTTTTTTGTAAACCAATGCGGGTAGCTTCTTTAACTGCGTCGAGTGCTTTCCATATCATTGTAGCGGATACTGGCCAAGCCGGTGCTACAAAAATGGCAGTGGAGCATGTGAGAGTTCTGAGAATGCAAAGACCCTCCGAGATCAATCATATTATCAAACAAATAGAGGAGCTTGTAATAGAAGCCAATGAGGCTATCTTAGAAGGTAATCCAAGCTTACTGGGTGAGTTGTTAGTAAGGAATCACGAAAAGCTAAAGGAACTGGAGGTCAGCAACCCGATGCTGGATCACTTGGTGGAGGTTGCAATCCGTTCCGGTGCATTGGGAGCGAAATTAACCGGTGGTGGCATGGGTGGTTGTATCCTGGCACTTGCGAAGGATGCCAGGGATACGGAGATTATCTCCAAGGAACTTAAAAATGGTGGGGCTAAGATGGTCTGGAGTTTTTCAACAGATTCGAACAAGCTTTATCGATGAAACGGTTAAGGGGAGGAGTTTATGTTAAAATCAACTGCCAGAGCGAATACCAATATTGCATTAATTAAATATTGGGGCAAGCGAGATGAGAAGCTGTTTTTACCTATGAATAGCAGTCTTTCGATAACCTTAAATAACTTTTATACAATTACCACGGTTGAGTTCTTGGAGGAACTAACTGAGGATATCATCACGTTGAATCATAGCCCTGTGAGTGTCGCCGAGCAGATAAAGATTTCATCCTTTATGGATGTAATCCGAAGACATGCAGGGATGGCACTTTATGCTAATATATCAACCCAAAATCATGTACCGACAGCAGCAGGCTTTGCTTCCTCGGCCTCCGGTTATGCAGCCTTAGCAGCGGCGGCTACAAAGGCAATCGGACTTAACCTTTCCGAGGAGGAATTATCCGGGATAGCAAGGCAGGGATCCGGATCGGCTTCCAGATCCATCTATGGTGGATTTGTTGAATGGGATAAGGGAAATCGGGCTGATGGATCGGATTCCGTCGCTCATCAGATTATCGATGAAAATTCCTGGAGACTCTCCATTCTATCGGTAGTGATTACTTCCGATCAAAAAAGAGTATCGAGCAGAGAAGGAATGAAGAGAACCGTGGAGACTTCTCCATTCTATAAAGGATGGCTAGATACCGTAGCAAATGATATGCAAGAGGCAAGGAAAGCGATCTTGGATAGAGATTTTTCTGCGCTTGGTGAGGTCCTTGAACAGAATGCTCTAAAAATGCATGCTACCATGCTCGGAGCCAGACCACCAATTTTATACTGGGAAGGTGGTACCCTAGATGTAATGCATTCCGTCCATCAACTTAGGCGGGACGGAATACCAGCTTATTTTACAATTGATGCAGGGCCCAATGTAAAGGTACTGTGTCAACCTAAGGATGAGGAATATGTGGTTGACGTCTTAATGAGATTAGAGAAAGTAAAGACAGTGTTTCCTTGTCATCCCGGAGAGGGAGTAAAGTATTTACCCGAATGAGTGTGTAGTTAAGTTAGCCAATCAGAATAGAAAACAATAAATCAAATTAATGAAGTACATAAATAGAGATACAATAGTAGAAAGGAAGGGTAGAAGACAATATGAAGAAGCAGAATAAAATTAATAATAATGGTAGTGTATCAAAGGACAAGGAATTCCTTCGTGACGATTTAAAGCCTTCTGATGATAATATAGAGATTTGGGACGATCTGGTTAGCATTAAGGATTTAGTGAAGTCATTATCCATTTGTATCATCACTACCTTTTGTGGATATTTCCTTTCCCCGAACGATTCCTATAAACCCTTGCTTTTTGGTCTGGTCGGTGCGATTGTGGGCTTTTTCGTCTCCAGTTTCTTGATTAAACCGAAGCGAGAATTTGATCAAGAGAATTAGGAGCAGAAGTTTATGATAAATTATTTAATTCAAATGATAATAGCTGCTACAGCTGCAGCAGTACTATATACCATAATCGGAGCGACCCCCGGAGCGGATGAGACGGCAACGATTGCACCGATTACCTTAATATTGGTGTTAACAGGGGTACAACCGATCGTTATTTTAACCTTCTTTATGTCCGCTATCGTTGCAAGCAAACTAATTGATGCCGTTCCGATATCGGTTGCAGGAATTCCGGCGGGTGTAATGTCCACACCGATGGTCGAGCATGCACAGCTGCTAAAAAGAGAGGGGCTAACCGATGTCAGTATACGCAAGATAGCTTCCGGAGCAATCATTGGTAATTTGGTGTCAGTTCCGGTTAGTTTATTATTAGCCAATTCATTAGTGCCCTTTGCTAGTATAATCAAGGAATATGGAGATATCGTATTTTTTATCGGAGCGATCTTACTGGCTCTCATGAGTAGGCATCGTTGGATTTCACTGGTGGCTATCCTTCCATTTGCCTTACTAATTCAAGGGTTAAGATATTTGTACTGGGAGATTGGTGCGGTGGAGCGAGGAACCAATGTATTTACCTCATTCTTTCTTGCAATCACCATTGGACCGGCGATATTAAGCTTATTTGAATTACTGAATAAAGATAAAAGAAACGAAATGAAAACCTATCAGAAGAAAATAATCAGTCTGAAAAAGGAAATAACCACGAAGGGAATGCCGAATCCCTTTAAAATACTGTCAAAAACGGAAATTGGGTACAGTGCAGCTGCATCCCTGATCGGTAGTATCGTATTTATGTTAAGTCCCGTAGGACTCACGATTTTCTTCGGAGAGTTATTTGCCGGTAGGATTAAAGACCCTGTTAAAAAGGCTTCCTTAGCGGTAACCTGTATGGAAGCGTTAGCGCAGGCGACTTATATTGCAGGGACACTGATTCCTCTGATCGCGCTGGGAATTCCCTTATCACCGGTAGCGATAGGGCCTGCCAATCCTTTGTTTTTGGCTGAACCGGTATTTAACCTAGAACACAACCTTCATCATGTGTTAACAATGAATGATTTTGTGTGGGCTACGATTATTGGAGTAGGCATCGCATCCATTTTTACCTATTTTATAGCGGTAAAATACTCTAGAAAGGTATGCCTCTTCTTTATTGAAAAAATACCCCATGAAGCTATTTTGGGACTATTTATTAGCCTAGTATTATTACTTGCATATATGGATGGTGGCTTTATTAATATTGCAGGAATCCTTCTTATCGGTTTGGTATCGGGGGTACTCCATCGATTGGGAGTTAATTATGGTGTTTTATTTATGATTTTGTATGCAGCACCCTGGCTGCTTCGTGTTATATAGAATGATATAACAACAGGACTTCATATCACTCTACTATGATGGCTTGTGAATATGACAGGATATAATATATAAGAAGTTCAGTGATTGGAAGGAAAATTGTATGAAGGATTCAAGCCTAAGTATCAAAGTGCCGGGAAAGCTAATGATTGCCGGAGAATATGCGGTACTATCAACCGGCTATCCGGCCATCGTTGCGGCGGTTAATCGGTATATTCATATCAAAATAAGTCAATGCGATCAATATAAACTAAGCTTTACATCCTCAGAACCGATAGAGGTTATCTGGAGCTATGATCCTGATGAAGTTGTGACAGGTCTGGAAGGAGAAGAGTATTCTTTTATTAAGGAAGCGATTCGTATCGCTTTCCAATTTTTAAGAGAAAAGGCAGTATTGATCACTCCATTTCAGCTTTATATAGAAAACGATCTAAATGATTTTATAAGCGGGAAGAAGTATGGTCTTGGCTCCAGTGCAGCGATTGTAGTCGGTGTTATTCGAGCTATTTTGGCTTTCTTTCATCAGGGATTGGAAAGTGACAAGCTACAGCTCTATAAGCTGTCCTGTATTGCTCATTTAAAATCGCAGGGGAATGGTTCCGGAGCGGATATAGCAGCATCGGTTTATGGGGGATGGCTATGTTATTATCGATATGATTTATCATGGCTTGACCGCAAACTAAAGGACCCTAATGTAAGCGTTGTAAGCCTGCTACCTATTTCCTGGCCAGGCTTATACATTAGAAGAGTGTTCTTGCCGGATGGTATAAGCTTACTTGCGGCCTGGACACAGCATGCTGTTAAAACCTCACCTCTAGTGGAGCAGATAGAAGCCTTTCAAAGGAAGAATAAAGAACAATACGAAGTATTTCTGGAACTGAGTAAGGCTGCCGTTGAGGAATTTATAAGATCCTGCGAATTGGGGCAGGCAGCAGGTATTCTACATGCAATTCATGAGAATAGAATGGCATTACAATACCTTAGCAGCATAACCGGAATACAGCTGGAAACAAAGGAAATCAGACGGTTATGTCAAATTGCCGACCAATATGGCAGCAGTAAATTCTCCGGTGCCGGCGGCGGAGATTGCGGTTTTGCCTTGTTACACCGTTTCGATGATATGGATACCTTAAAACAGGAATGGGAAGGTGCTAGTATTATGCCCCTAGATATTCAAATATCGGAAGCGGAAGCAGTGTTTGAGGAACAGTATGAACTATGTTAGAAGTATGCTGGAAGTATGTTGGAAGTATGCTAGAAGTACGCTAGAAGTACCTGGAAGTATGATAGAAATACGCTAGAAGTATGCTGGAACTATGCTGGAAATACGCTTGATATACGAGATGTGTTTGAAGGATCAGATACATCGCCTAGTAGGGAGGTGTCTTAGATCCTGCACAAGTTTATGGCTTTCCTCCACGGTATGTGTGGAGGAAAGCCATATTCTGCTTTACCAATAGAAAAGACTCTATTCAAAGAATAATACAAATCACATTTGAATTCCACGATAAGAGGGAGAATTCGCCAACCCTCAAGCGAAACAATTCATTATTGGCTTAGTCCGACGGCACTTGACACCGGTAGAGTATAGCAAATACCATGAGCTTCCGTCTTAAAGCCTGAATACTGCTTTATGCTTTGCATAATCCTGTCGGCGGCGTCGCTGTCAATAATGGTTAATACGATTTCCTTTTCTTTATCCGTACTGATACCCATAATCTCTTTATGTTGAAAACTATATCGGCGAGCATTTATAATAGTAGCCCCACAGGAACCTTGTGTACGGATGTACTCTACTACCTTTTCGGCAAATCCCATATTAACAACGATATACAAGGCTTTCATATTACTATTTATCATTTTTACCTCCTATATTATACTGATAACTTATCAACAGGAACGACAAAAGCAATACCTGTATTGGGTTTATCAAAGTTTAACTTTATAACAAGCTGCTCCATAAGCTGGGGTGTTAAATTACTCGCTAATAAACATGTAATCAAAATTTTCTTTTCATCGGCAACGAGACCCAGCATATCTTTAAAATAACCGGTTTGTACCGAACCCTTGGCATACACCACATCAATGAGATGACAGCCAGAGTTAAGCAACAATTTCAGCACATCATCCTTATATTTTCGTGCGGCAATTACCGTTATATAATCAATCGTATAATCAGAATCCATCAAGACTATCGGTTCCCTCCTTTGTTATATTTAGCTCCATATTATCATTATTTTCATTTACTTCACATTGCACTGACTCCTCCTGTTTGATTAAAGGTTCGCTTCGATTTGCGAGTAAAGCCAGTTCCTCTAATTCATCCAATTCAGCATCGATTACATTCTTATCAACCTTCTTAAGAGCTATATCATACACTATACCTAAAAACTGCACAGCAATCAATGGGGTAACTGAAATAAATGCAATAATTCCGAAACCGTTGACCAAAATTGATTGCCCACCGGAATTAGATTTTTGAGCTACAGCCTGTGCCACACCAAGGGTCAGCGGGGTTAAAAAGGCAGAGGTTAATGCGCCACCGGAAACACCGCCTGAGTCGAAGGCCAGACCAACAAATAGCTTTGGTGTGAATATCATCATAATAAGAGCGATTGCATAGAGTGGTACTAAAAACCAGAGAATATGTATCTCGGTCAAAATTTTAATCATTGCAAGTAAAGAGGCAAATCCGATTCCGACTGCTAGGGTCATTCGAATGGTTAGCTTTTTGATATGACCATTGGTTATTTCCTCAAGCTGCTCTCCTAAGACGGTAACAGCAGGCTCCGATAAGGTGATAGCTGCACCTAGAATAAATCCGATCAGCAACAACAGCCATTTGAACCATTCCGGACGAGAGGGTTCCAGAAAGATTTCTCCGATGTATTTGCCTGCAAAGGCGAAGCCGTAGTCTATTCCTGATAGGAAAATCATCAAACCAATAAACACAATAATAGAACCCAGTAGAATTTTAATAAAGTCCTTCTTAGGTTGCTTGATCAGAAAGAATTGAAAGGGCAGAAAGATTACGATGATAGGAACAAGTGCCAGAGAAACACCTACGAAATTACCGGAAAGAATTTCGCGTATGGTTATCTCGGTACCGGGAGAATAGAGCTGCTCCGGAGGTAAAATCCCGTTATATTTAATGCTAAGCATGATAGCATAGATGGATAATGCTAGTATTGGACCAATGGAAGCGAGGCCGATGATACCAAAGGTATCATCATTACTTTTATGCTTGGACATCGTAACAGAAACACCCATTCCCAGCGCCAATATGAAAGGAACTGAGATATCACCGGTGGTTGCACCACTTCCGTCAAAGGCCAAAGCAACGAATTCGTTGGGCACAAAGATAAGTACAATAAAGGTTAAAACATACAATACACCAAAGACTATCTTAATATTTAAGTCTTTCATAATTCGGTAGAGCGAAAAACCCACCATAATTCCGATACCGAAGCCCATGATCCAGATAAATATTGTCTCATTAATAATCGGCATAACCATATTTGTCTGTCTGGCTAAAACAGTCAAAGCAGGCTCGGCTACCGTGGCCAGCAGGCCAAAAACCAAACCGAAGAAAATAATGAAGGCAGGTTTTTTTAGTTTGATTAGTGATCCTCCAACAAGCTTACCAATGGGAAGAATACTAATGTTCAGGCCAACCAGGAACACGGCTTGGCCTACAACCACGCTTAAATAACCAACAATCAATTTAATGTAATCAGATTGGTTGTTTAGCGGTGCGATAAATACACAAACAATAATGATGATTATTGCAAGAGGTAGTGAGGAGAGAAAAACTTCCCTCAGCGTGGTGTTCAAAATAGTTAGTTTACTTTTCAGGTTAAAATTATTCATCACGTTCTCCTATCTCAAATATTATATATATAAGTTATATCATCCAATGTGAGTGGGCGATAATCGCTTGAGGTACTATAGATATTTCATCATTAATAAGTGGATTTCTTACAGAATATATCTAGGCAGCGGGATAATCGATTGAATTATCACACTTCTCATTGAATTAAAATGAAATTACACCGACATAATCAAAGGGATCAAAGATAAAACTATGATATGAGAGTAATTGCACATTTGCTAACGTAGCAAAGTGTTCACCTATAACTTAATATACATATAATATAATTATACATTATTTTGACTATTTATCAATCAATTTGAGCGCATTTATTTTTATTTATGTAAAATTTAATAAAAAAATCATTTTTACAACCCCAAATACATTAATGTAAATGGGGTTTTTTATATTCATTGAGAGGGATACTAGGGAAAGAAGGGCACATTTGTATAAAAAACATATTTAGAACAATAATAGAACATGATAATTTCTTTGGAGGTATATTGCTATGAACGAAGCACTAGTTGTTATGGTAAGAGCTGTGATCAGTTATTTTTCGCTGCTAATTTTTGCACGTATATTAGGAAAGGAACAGATTAGCCAATTGACCTTTTTCGATTATACGTTAGGTATTACCATTGGATCTATTGCATCAGAAGTAACGGTAGATTTATCCAGCCGTGCGTGGCCGCATTGGGTGGGGCTTGCGACATGGGCAGTTTTAGCCTATCTAATGGAAGCAATAACATTAAAATGGAGATATGCAGCAAAATATTTCGAAGGGGAACCAACGATAGTAATCATGAATGGAAAAATCATGGAAAATGTCCTGAGGAAGATGAAATTCAGGATTACGGATATTTTAGAGCTTTTAAGAAATCAAGGAATTTTTGATTTAAATGAAGTGGATTATGCCATTATAGAGCCGAACGGAAGTCTTTCTGTATTAAAAAAACCGGAAAATCTTCCGTTAACTCCAAAGGATATGAACATTAAGGTATCCCCCACCGGTATCAGTACAGAGTTAATCTATGATGGAATATTAATCGAGGAAAATCTGCGTCAGATGAATAAAGATAAAAAATGGCTGATGGACCAACTAAAAAAGCAGGGTATCAAGGATGTATCCGAGGTGTTCTTATTAACCCTGAACGATGCCGGAAGTCTGTATCTCGATAAGTACAAGGATAAAATCAAGAAGGTTAAGGATATCGGTGATTATAAAGGCCCATTTTAGGAGGAAGGTATATGAGGAAATTTATTGTTGTAGCAATCCCTATTGTAACACTTCTGTTATTTGTTGGTATTATGTTAAGCGGTACTTTTCTAAAAAGACCATTCGGAAAGAATGATGATGTAGCTAAGTCGATAGAAAAGGTTAAACAGGATGTTAATAATGAAGTGTGGGATCAGGCAGTCGCTGAGGTTGACAAGCTAGACAGTGCATGGAGAAAGGTAATCAAAAGAATTCAGTTCAGTGAAGAAAGGGATGAAATTAATTTTCTGACTTCCAATATAGCTCGTCTTAAAGGAGCGGTATCAGCGAAGGATAAGTCGGATGCTCTAATAGAGCTGAATGATGCTTATAATCATTGGGAAGAGCTAGGTAAATAATGGATATATCAATTGATATAGGTACTTTCTCAGATGAACGATGGAAAAGAGGAGGAGAGTCTTGCGTTAAGCTCATTACCACTTATTTTCAACTCTCTCTATAAAACCCCATAAATCCTTAAGGCAGACTATTGTTCCATCATTCAAAAAAGCTGTCCCTGTAAAACGACCAAAGACCTGATGCTGGTTGGTCGATAGTAATATCGCGGAAAGGTTAATACTTCGATCCAAAACAGGAGAAAATACCATTTGTACTCGATCATCCGAGGAAGTGATTTCCCATTGTTCCATGTACTCATAGGAATTCTTATTATTGATTGGGATGTGAAAGGTGACATCCTCAAGTTTGCTGGCGATCCCATCGTAGAATAGCATATTTTCTGTTGCCCTCGAGGTATCTCCAAAGCCATAGCCCAGATTAAAGCCAAAAAGATGATTGTCAATCATACCTTGAGCAGCACTCCAATACCAGGTGGTATGATAAGGCCATACACCTCGTCCCCAATCAAGCAGAGCGAAGGAATTACATGGAAGAAAAGAAAGGGTCTGATTACCTAAGCGAGCATAACCGGATGCCCTCATACCTATGATTTTTCGATTATAATAAAACAATTTATTTCCTTCATAAAAAGGAGTTGCAATCACCATGGAATCCTGAGGCTCATGGGATAAAACAAAGGACAAATTCAAATTCTCATTATTAAGAAAACCTCTCATGGATAGAGTAAGATCCCTGCTGCCCTTATGTTGTGTCAAGGAAATATTGGTGTTCGCATTATGATAAACAATATCTCCGGTTTCAGAGGATTCCGGCATGGAGAAATCTTTCCCGGTAATAAATCCAAAGGTATTTTTTGTGGTTTCTTTTCCGTTATCGAGGTCGATCAGAGAGGCACTGACTAAAATCAAGGACATAGTTTTTCCAATCGTTAATGCGACAACATATCGGTCATTACTTATCAAATAGTAATCCCATTCTTTTAATCTGGATTTTAGCGTTACATCCTTTTGCTTATACTGCAAGAGGGGGGAGGTAGCATATCCCTTCTGAATAAGCTCACCGGATCGATTTAATAGCTTAGAAGGCCTTGTAATTTTATGCTGCATAACACTCCATAGAGAAAATAATTCTTTGCTATAAATATATTAATGATATATTAATTTGTTACATTATAAAGGGTTTTCCGTTTTCGTTCTATAGGATACTCCGTGACATTAATATAGAGCGGCAGAAAGGATGAATGACAGTGATTAATTACATTCAAATTCTTTTTGGAATTCTATAAAGAAATCGAAAATATTTTTGTTATTACTAAAAAAGTTATTTAATATCCTAATTTTATCAACTGTTCGTGGACTAATGTTATGTTCCATTAATTCGGTCTGTTGTAATAGATCCTCCTCACAGTTAATTAACTTAAGGAAGTTCTCAATGATATGATGACGTTCCAGAAGATACTCACCCAATTTCTTTCCATTCTCATTTAAGATTATTATTTCATATTTTCTATAATTCAGTAATCCCATCTCTCCAAGCTTTTGTACCATTCTCGAGGCCGAAGCAGCTTTAACATGAAGCTGATCAGCCAGTATATTAATACGAATATATCCATCCTCTAAGCTGTTACGGTAAATCATCTCCAAATAGTCTTCCATTGCAGAGGTTAATTTGTTTTTATTCTGTTCGAGAAGCTGATAACCACGAACGGTATGAAATTCACTATTAGTCATTATTATCACAACCAGTATCTTTCATTTTATCTATTATATATGTAACACATGTATTTATATTACATATGTTAGTGTTAGATAATAAAATTACTCCCAGCTAACTCATATTAAATATAGATAGTAATAATGGAGGTATAACTTATGAAGGAAAATATAATTCCACTTAATCACCTGCCACTTGGAAAAAAAGCAATCGTCAAGGAACTCATATCAGATGGGATAATACGGAGAAGATTGTTGGATTTAGGCTTGATTAAGGATACTGTAATCGAAGCGTTACAACGAAGCCCCTCAGGAGACCCAATTGCATACGATATCAGAGGAGCAGTCATTGCACTACGGTCTGAAGAGGCTTCCAAAATATTGGTTGTGGCTATATGAGTATCGATAATGATATGTAATTTCCCCTTTTTTATATTATAACCGTTAAACATGAGTAGGTATTAATCAACCTACTCATGTTTAACAAAGTAACCGGAATGTAGGAATGAAAAGGTAAGGATTACTTAACAAATACATATAAAAATAAAGGAGAGGTAAACAATGGGCCTAACAAACCAGTCAACGGGAGCAGGAGTACTGGATAACGAACTGAAGGTGGAGCGCTTGAGTGTTAATGATATCGTTATTGCACTAGCCGGAAATCCCAATGTCGGAAAAAGTACCGTATTCAACAGCCTGACAGGATTAAATCAACATACCGGGAACTGGCCTGGCAAAACAGTTACCAATGCACAGGGGAAGTATAAATATAAGGATAAAAGCTTTATCTTAGTAGATTTACCAGGTACTTATTCATTGATGGCTAATTCCGTCGAAGAAGAAATCGCCCGTGATTTCATTTGCTTTGGAGATTTGGATGCAACAGTTGTTGTTGTGGATGCAACCTGTCTGGAACGAAATTTGAATCTTGTCCTTCAGACGCTTGAGATAACATCGAATGTTGTGGTGTGTGTGAACCTTATGGATGAAGCAAAACGGAAAAAAATAAGAATCGATCTGAAGGAGCTTTCTGAACTGCTTAAAGTTCCGGTGATTGGCACTAGTGCAAGAAGTGGTAAAGGTCTAGATAATTTGATGGATGCTGTATATAATAATACCAGCAAGAAGCCAATTAATACACCGATACAAATTACATATTACGATATAATTGAAGACGCCATTGGTATATTGGAACCAAGCATCCAAGTAATAGTAAAGAACAAACTAAAGAGCCGATGGGTTGCACTCAAGCTGATTGAAGGAGATGTTAACTTAATAGACTCTCTTAATAAGCATCTGGGTTATAATATAGTCTTAGACGAAAACATTGAGAAGAAGGTAAGTGAAGCACGTGATAAATTGAAGCTGGGCGGCATGGATCATAATTTGTTAAGAGACAGGATCGTATCCCATATTGTCAAATTGACAGAAGAAATAAGCGGAAAGACAGTTTCCTATGAGAATGCAAAATATCATCAGACAGATCGTAAAATAGATCATATTCTGACCTCCAGGATCTTCGGTATTCCAATCATGATAGGACTTTTAAGCATAATACTCTGGCTGACGATTACCGGAGCGAATGTTCCATCTCGGATGATAGCGAATGTCTTGTTCTGGGTTCAGGATCGATTAACAGATTTTTTTACTTGGGCCGGAACACCACCCTGGGTGCATGGAGTTCTGGTTATGGGTATGTATCGTACACTGGCCTGGGTTATATCGGTTATGTTACCTCCTATGGCAATATTCTTTCCATTATTTACTCTTTTAGAGGATTTGGGATATCTACCAAGAATTGCATTTAACCTGGATAATTTCTTTAAAAAAGCATGTGCTCATGGGAAGCAAGCTCTGACCATGTGTATGGGATTTGGTTGCAATGCAGCTGGAATAATTGGATGTAGAATTATTGATTCTCCAAGAGAAAGACTGATTGCAATTATTACGAATAATTTCGTTCCCTGTAATGGCAGATTCCCCACACTGATTGCACTTATCACGATGTTTTTTGCTGGAACGGTAGCAGGTCCCTTTCAATCGATTGTATCTACATTACTGCTAACCGGAGTAATTGTCTTGGGCGTATTCATGACATTGTTTATCTCAAAAATCTTATCTAGAACCATATTAAAGGGTCTGCCGTCTTCCTTTGCGCTGGAGCTTCCACCGTATCGGAGGCCACAGATCGGTCGGGTAATTGTAAGATCCATTCTAGACAGAACCTTGTTTGTTCTTGCACGTGCTGTTGTGGTAGCTGCTCCTGCTGGACTAATCATATGGCTTTTAGCTAATATTTATATTGGTGATTTGAGTATTCTGTCACATTGTGCTGAGTTTTTAGATCCCTTCGCAAAATTGTTTGGGCTGGATGGCTTTATTTTGATGGCATTTATTATTGGGTTTCCGGCGAATGAAATCGTTGTGCCGATTATCATTATGAGTTATATGGCAACTGGTAACTTATTGGAACTGGATAGCCTGGATCAGCTGAGAGAATTACTTGTCGCAAATGGTTGGACCTGGGTAACAGCAGTTTGTACGATGCTATTTTCATTAATGCATTGGCCCTGTGGAACCACATGCTTAACGATCAAAAAGGAATCGGGAAGCTGGAAGTGGACTGCGGTATCGTTCCTTGTACCTACAATAACCGGATTTGTAATATGCTTTATTTTTGCAAATATGGTAAGATTGATTACATTTAAGTTTTGACCTGTGGTATAATGAAAATCAATAAGGAAGCTGCAGATAGAATTTACGAAAAGAGGAGAAAGCAAGAATGATAGAGGAAGTAATTGATCTTGAACATATCAGGATTAATGTACGTTATTCAAATAATAATAAACCGGTTATTTTGTTTATCCACTTTAGTGGTGGAAATTTGAATATGTGGAATGGGATTTTACCTCAATTTGAGAATGATTATAGTATCATTGCCCCGGATATCAGAGGACATGGAAAATCCGATAAGCCCTTAACAGGATATCACATCGAAGATATGGCAAAGGACATTTATGTATTATTGAAAAAACGAAATATCGAGTGCTGTCATATCGTAGGTAGCTCGATGGGAGCCGAGATTGGACTTTGTTTCGCTGCCTCTCATCCGGAGTTCGTCAAATCCCTCGTGTGTGAAGGGGCTTTATATAATGAGTTTGGAGAATTCGGGCTATGGAATGGAACAGAGACTGAAATCCAACAGAAAAAAGAGGAACTTAGGATTGAGCTTGCACAAAGAGAGGAACGTATCTACAAAACAAAAGAGGAGTATATCGAAGAAGTACGGGCGGAATTGGAGCCAGAGGGCTTATGGAATGATAATTTCTTGGCATTCTTTGAAAATAACCTACAACAGAAAAGCGACGGTAATTATACCTATTGTTATTTAAACCATACCAGAACCGAATATATCCAGAAATACTGGGATATAAAGTTTGAGGAATACTATAAAAAGGTAAAGTGCCCCATCCTTTTCCTGCCAAGCGAAGAAGAGTGGAAGGATGAGAAAATCAGGGCAAGTCTGTCCTCGTTCACAAAGCTGCTGAATGATTATGAAATAGAACATATTGATAATTCAATCCATGCTTATGTATGGATGCAGCTTCCTCTTACGATTGGACATATTGTAAAGAACTTTATTGATCAACATGAAAGATAGCCTAAAAGACAGTCGCTATGATTGCTTCAGTATTTCTTGATGATATGGAACGGATTTCAAAGATAGGGGCTGTTGCAAGCGTATGCTATAAGGAAAGAACGACATTAGCTTACGTTTACAACAGCTCTTATGATTTCTGTCTATTAGATTGATTTAATATGAATGAAACATGCAATACACTTATATAGAATAACCCTTTTGGGGAGCGCTTTTCGGTGCCTTAAAATCAAAATTCTCGAAGTAACAAATATTCTGAGGGGTGTTTTTAGCGGGTGGAAACTCATAATTCTTATATTTAACCACTGGATTACTATCCTTACGTATATTATGAAGAAAATCATCCGGTAGATTTAAAATTGACTTCACCACCTCAGTAGGAGTCATAGCGATCCATTGAGCAAGTGACACATCAGCAAAATGACTGCTGTTAAATATTTCGAGAAATTGAAGGGGTTCATCTCCGATATTCTGTACATAATGAAAACCACCTACGGGTACATAACCTACATCACCGGCACTATAATTGAAGGTACGAGCTTTCGGTCCTGGCATAAATACGGTCATTCTTGCTCTACCCTTTATATAATATTGAAATTCGTCCTGGTTGGTATGCCAATGAATTTCCCTCATAGCACCTGGTTCCACCGTTACCAGAGCTGCGGCTACCGTATCACAGGCAGGGAAATTTCTGTTGTCAAGTATTTGGATAGTACCTCCATCACCTTTAATCGGCGGTACATTACAAAGCTCATGCTTATATGAATTCGGAACCGACCCATTCGGTGAATCAACGGTCTGGGATTTCAGGGTTCCGGGATCGCCACCATCTGTAATATATACCTCCCCGGAGGGAATGTTTTGAAAGGTTTCCTCTGGTACCCCAAAGTTAGCAGACAAAATATTCATAGGCATGTGAGCAAACATTTCGGAAATCGAGAAGGTGTTGTGCTCTGAGTATTCCCCTTTATCAAAGAGCATCAAAAATTCACAGCCCTCATGAAGTCCCTGGATGCTGTGAGGAATGTTCTTGGGAAAAATCCAACCTTCTCCTGGATGAATATCGGCAGCAAAGCTTCTACCCATCTCGTCTACTGCGGTAACACGACAGCCTCCCACCAGAAGAAATCCCCATTCAGATTGTTGATGGGAATGCATCTCCCTAACACCTGGGGAAAGATTCATATCTACAATAGCAAAGGTATCGGAGACTGGGAGCTCTCGTTTCGTAATTTCCCTCGACCAGCCACCTGGCCTGAGTATCATATTTGTATCTGAAAATGAAAATTTAAGATTGGGTATGAGTCCCTTATCGGTAGCAGGAGGGACCAGCATATCGGGATTTTCCTCATCTCGTTTTAGATTTCTTGGTCCCAAGTCAAGGGCACCACAACCATCGGACCGGATTGGCTCTGGTCTGGAGGCATCCTTTAATTGGTCGAGCTTCTCTTGTAATCTTGTTTGCAATATTCTATCCATTTATCATTCTCCTTTTAAGTGATTATTCATTAGTCTTTGATGATTATCGTAAAAATATCCTAGTTATCTTGCTTGTCAGATAATTCTATACAAATGAATTATCTTCCCAATAATCAAACCGAAAGGTCTGAAAGAGCTGATTTCAGAATAATAATGGACAAAAGAAACGTCTTCATGTATAATTTTGGTAATCCATCTGATCTGCATGAATGGTGAATTGGCCCAAATTCATGTTTATTGGGAGGGAATGAAAAAAAATAAGAATTGTATCATATCGAATGATATCTATAGGAGAATTATGTGGAAATACCGATTGTATTTATTTTGCAATTATGTCAAGTATGTAGGAATAGTTGGACTTCTTCTGGCATGGATTAGTGATATTAAAGAGTTTAACTGGTTATGCCTACTTGGTTTATTGGTGTTTGTGGAAATAGCTCTAACTTATTCTACCTTCAAGTGCTCAATTTTGCAGATTATCGGCATGGCGAAAGCAAATAAGAAATATGGCAGCAATGCCCCTGATATCGATAGCTACTCCGGGGAGATACGATATTCCTTGCCTTTTGAAGGAGAATGGACGATTGTTAACGGCTGCTTTACTAAAGAGTTCTCACATTCGTGGGATATTCCGACACAGAGATATGCATATGATTTTATCATGATGGATGAAAGCGGCAAATCATACATAGGTGATTCAAAAAAGGTTGAGAGCTATTATTGTTATGACAAAGCAATTCTCTCTCCGGCAGATGGTGTGGTTATAGAGATAGCGAATGAATCGGATGATAGCTTGATTATCGGAAATGGTAAATTATTCAGTCGAGCAAAGAATATCGCTGGGAACTATATTGTGATTAAGCATAGTGAAAATGAGTTTAGTACCTTGGCGCATTTGAAAAGAGACAGTATGGTTGTGAAGGTCGGTGACAGGATACAAAGAGGTCAAAAAATCGCAACCTGTGGCAATACTGGTAATTCATCCGAACCACATTTACATTTTCAAGTACAGGATGGAGTTAGCTTTTACAATAGCGCAGGACTTCCTATCAGGTTCTCTGATATAAAGCTTAATAAACAACCGAATTATAGTAGTATAGATCCGCGTCCCTGTATGGATATCGATCATATACCACAGGCATTAATAACACGAGGCTATCGTGTATCGAATAGTATGAGTTAAAACCTACCGTCGAATAGTATCTGTTAAAACCTACATTCGAATAGTATGAGCTAAAACCTACTGTCGAATAATGTGCGTTATCATAAAGTTTCTTGACTATTCCGATTTATCGATTATACTAGTTTAGATAAGCAAATGATGCTTGAATGAGAGAATAGAACAAATAGTCAGGAGAAAATATGCATTTTACAGAATTAAAGGTTATTCCGCCTATTTTAAAGGCTTTAGAAAAAGAGAATTACGAAATCCCAACACCGATACAGGAAAAAGCAATCCCCTATATTTTAGAAGGTAGAGATGTGCTGGGTTGTGCTCAGACCGGTACCGGTAAAACAGCAGCATTTGCGATACCAACTCTACAGCTACTCAGCGAGGATAGACGTTCTCATCCCGCTGAACATAATATAAAGGCGCTCATTGTAACTCCAACCAGAGAGCTCGCTCTTCAAATCTATGAAAGCTTTTGTACCTATGGTAAATATACCAGATTAAAATACTGCGTTGTCTTTGGAGGGGTATCTCAAAAGCCTCAGGAGGAGAAGTTACGACAGGGTGTGGATGTTCTGGTTGCTACACCGGGTAGACTAAATGATCTGATCGGGCAAGGACATGTTGATTTGAAGAATATTAAAATTCTGATTTTAGATGAAGCAGATCGAATGCTTGATATGGGCTTTATTAATGATGTAAAGAAAATTATCGCAAAAACGCCGAGTAGTAGACAAACCTTACTTTTTTCTGCTACAATGCCGGCTGATATTGCCGCATTATCTAGTACAATTTTAAAGAATCCTGCGAAGGTAGAGATAACTCCGGTATCATCCACAGTAGACACGATAGAGCAGTTCTTATATTATGTCGATAAGGCTAATAAAAAAGATTTATTACTGCATATCCTTAAGGACACGAGTATCGAATCCGTATTGGTATTTACCAGAACGAAACATGGAGCAGATCGTATTGTTAAGCAGTTATCGAAAGAAAAAGTAACCGCTCAGGCTATCCACGGAGATAAATCCCAAGGGGCCCGTCAAAATGCATTAAGTAATTTTAAAAGCAAGAAGCTTCGTGTATTAATTGCTACCGATATTGCAGCACGAGGCATTGATATCGATGAGCTATCCCATGTGATTAATTATGATTTGCCAAATGTTCCTGAGACTTATGTACATCGCATCGGACGTACCGGTAGAGCTGGACTGAATGGGGTTGCCATTTCCTTCTGTGATTTTGATGAGAAACCATTACTTGCCGATATTGAACTACTCATCGGAAAACGACTCAAAGAGATAGTAGAGCATCCATACCCTTTGATGAACAATTTCCCGGCCGTTAAGAATACCCAGCCTAGGAGGGAACCGGTTAAAGCAGCAAATAAACCAGCAGAAAAAACAGCAATTAAAGCAGCAGATAAACAAACAGATAAAACAGTAAATAAACCAGCTGTGCCGCAAAAGGGCAGTCAGCGAACGGAAGCCGCTTCTCCTAAGAAGAAATACAGAATGACGGCAGATGGGATACTGAAAGAGAAGAAAAGTAAGTTTACCAAGTGGAGCTCTAGAAAATAATCGAAAGGAGCCGCTATGAAAATTAGAAAAGAGTATACCTGTCCGCTTGAGATTGTTCACGACATAATCAAAGGAAAATGGAAGTCGATTATAATTTTTCATTTAAGGTACGGCTCCATGTCACTGTCAGAATTATTAAAGAGTATAGAGGGGATCAGCCAGAAGATGCTTCTTGAGCAATTAAAGGAGCTCATGGATTTTGGTATTGTTGATAAGCATAAATCACCAGGGTATCCCTTGCATGTAGAGTACTTCTTGACTGAGGTCAGAGGGAAAGAGCTTCTTCAGTCGGTTCTTATTATGCAGAAGATTGGAATTGACTATATGCTGGAACATGGTATGGAGGAAGAGCTGCGAAGAAAGGGTATCCGGTTTTGATACCCACAAATAAGTAAGTAATTTACATGGCTGCTTCATTTAGATATAGTTATCTTATCATAATAAGGATAGGAGGTTCTAATATGAAGAAGGCGCTTATTTTGATCGATATTCAAAATATCTATTTTACCGATGGGGTTTATCAGTTATCTAATCCTGAAAGGGCAGCAGAAAATGCAAGTAAGCTTTTACATTATTTCAGACAGAATAAATTACCAGTATTTCATGTAAAGCATTTGTTCGATAACGCTGGGTATAGGGTGCCAGTTGATTATTTGCGCGATTTTCATCAAGATGTCAAGCCGATACAGGGGGAAACAGTGATCGAAAAACATTATCCCAGTTCTTTTCGAGGGACAGAGCTGCAGGAGGTGTTGAACTCACAGGGAATTACGGAGCTCGTAATCGCGGGCATGATGTCACATATGTGTATTGATACTACGGTTCGGGCGGCACAGGATTATGGATATCAGGTAACGTTAATCGAAGATGCCTGTACGACAAAGTCCTTACCGTATCAGAATGAAATTCTGGAGGCTGAACTAGTTCACAAAGTGTTTATGGCATCATTACAGCCGTTATTTGCTAAAGTTATCACCACAGATGCGTATATAACAATGTGATTTATAGCTATGTATTTAAGTAAGAGAAAAAGCGAAGAGACTGTTTCAAAACATGTATTAGTATATGGTATGCTATATGCATCCCATATACTAAGATTAGGTTTTGGAGCAGTCTCTTTTTAAATTAATTCTTAATTATTGCTTTGGAGTGATTCATAGATGGCATCCGCTAATGCATCTAATTCAAATTCTTTCTCCGCCTTAATTGTAGATCGTACATCCAGTGGTGTTCCGATAATCTCCATGTTGTTCATTGCTTCAATTTGTTCCTTCATGGATTTCATCGCTGCGCTTGCCCAGGAGTGGTTACCTATGATAGATACTTTACGATCCTTTAGACCAAGAACTGCGATATCCTTAAGCAGGGCATCCATAACAAAATATAGATGCATGTTATAGGTAGGAGAGCCGATTACCATATGGCTGTATTTCCATAGATCAGAGATGATATAGGAAGGATGGGTTTTTGATACATCATACATCTTCATATCACGAACTCCGCGAAGGGCCAGCTTATTTGCCAATGCATTCATAACATTCTCGGTGTTGCCGTACATAGAAGCATAGACGAGTACAACACCTTTCTTCTCCGGCTCATAACGGCTCCATTTATCATATTGATCAAGGATGAACGGTATATCCTGTTTACGCCAGATCAAGCCATGCAGAGCACATATCATATTGATCGGGATTCCGGACAGCTTCTTAAATAAAGCTTGAACCTGTTGACCATAACGGCCAACAATGTTTGCATAATAACGTCTAGCCTCATCCATGTCAACTTCATCTACTTCGTCTGAAAATAGATTACCGGCATCGGCACCAAAGGAACCAAAAGCATCAGCAGAGAACAGAATTCCCTGGCTTACCTCGTAGGTAACCATAACCTCAGGCCAATGTACCATGGGAGCCATGTAGAAGCGAAGAGTATTCGATCCGAGTGACAGTTCGTCCCCTTCCTTTATTTCCTGGTAATTCGACTTAAGATCCATGTTATAGAATTGTTCTATGAACTGGAAGGTTTTCTTGTTTCCGATAATCTTCACGTTCGGATATCTACGGGCAATTTCTTCAATATTAGCGCAATGGTCCGGTTCCATGTGATTAATGATTAGATAGTCAAGACTACGGCCACCGAGAACATGAGTTACATTTTCGATATATAGATCGCTGATAGAGCGATCTACCGTGTCTATTAACGCGGTCTTTTCGTCCATAATAAGATAAGAATTGTATGCAACACCATTCGGAAGGGGAAACATATTCTCGAACAGAGCTAAACGTCTATCGCTGCCTCCGACCCAAAACACTTTAGGTGATATTTCCTGGACACAATACATAGTACAAACCTCCTGATAATAAATTATAAATAAAGAGTAGTGAGCATATTCAAGCGCCAAAGCTTACGAATGATACCTTAAAAACTACATTATTTATATTGTACTACATTAATATACATGAAAACAAGTACCTATTGTGAAGAAAGAGTATCTTCACATCTGGAATAATGTACCTGATCCATCCTAATATCAGAATAACTGAAGGAGTAGATAATCGGATTCTGTGATATAACGGGATCGAACTGTAACCAATCATGTGTCAGAATAATGATAAAATTGTTGATATTTTGATATATCATGTTGATTAATAAGTCATAATAGACTAAAATAAGAGAGAGATACATAATAGCTTAAGGCTAACAACTGGAATGTAACTAATAGCAGGTGTTCATGATTATAATGTGCTGCAAAAAGGCAGAATAAAGGTGATAGAATGGCTGAAATAAATGCAATTGCTAAGATTGATGCAAAGAATACCCAAAGTACAAATGCGGTGAAGAGGAATAACGATAATGATTTCTCTTCGTTATTGGGTGAGACTAAGACATTGGACGAGATTTTTGATAAGGCTTCAAAGGAGTATAATGTACCGGTTGAGCTTTTGAAGGCGATTGGAAAAGCAGAGTCTAATTTTAATTCTAATGCAGTATCACGCTGTGGTGCTCAGGGAGTAATGCAATTGATGCCTGCGACGGCAAAATCGTTAGGTGTTACCGATTCCTTTGATGCGGAGCAAAACATAATGGGTGGTTCAAAATATATCTCAGGGTTATTGAAAAAATATGATGGTGACACAAAGCTCGCGTTGGCGGCTTACAATGCCGGAAGCGGAAATGTTGCGAAGTATGGTGGGATACCTCCTTTTGAAGAAACTCAAAATTATGTAAAAAAGGTTTTCAACTATATGAAACAGGATTTGGATACTGGTGGAGCATTAGTAAAGGTCGATTCCAAGGAGAGAGAGAAGAATCAGCCCAGATTAACGGCTGCCTCAGCTCCGGTTCAAAACAATTATGCTTTTATTATCGCCAATACGGTTAGCAGCTCTGACAACCAGCTGGAGAGCTTAGATACATTATTTTCCTATGAGGATTATCTGAAATTCCTGGAGCTGCTTATTAATGAAGAAGAGGAACAGAAGGAGAAGTCTGTGGAAGAGGACAAGCTTACCTATACTACTCAGGATATTACCTATAATGTTCCGGTAATGAATCTTTTGAAGGATCAGAAGCTTATCTGATAAAGGAATATATTACAAAGTTAGGATCGGATTGAGAAATCAATCATGAATTTACTGAGGGTAAAAATCAATATAAAGCTTTTTTAGGTCTGGTATCCTAGTGGGATATACAGACCTTTTTGTATTAACAGATATAACCACGCATACTTTTATGGACGAAGGTATCAGTGGTATAATAGGAGTCTCTTATGAGATGATAATTTCTAAGGTTAAAATAAGATTAAAAAATAGCGATTATAATAGTAATTTATCTTAGATAAGTTATAATAAATTCAAAACTTAAAAAGAGTGTAGTAACTATATCGGTTTACGGATTTGAATAATGAATGATAGATTATGAATGGTAGATTATGATAGAGGGAGTATGCAGGAGGGGCAGCTTATGAAAATTGGATTGTTTATCCATTCACACACGGGTAATACGTTATCAGTTGCGGAACAGCTAAATAAAAAACTTCAAAATGACGGACATTCTGTAGAATTAAAGAGACTTGAGCCTGTGGGGGGCGAGAATACGAATGAGATTGACATTAATAAGATCAATTTCCAGCCGGAACCAGAGATAAGCGGATATGACTATGTGATTATGGGTGCCCCGGTAAGGGGGTTTTCAATATCTCCAGTATTAGCTGCTTATTTGGATAAGGTTCCGTCTCTGAAAGGACAGAAGATCGATCTCTATGTCACCCAGGCATTTCCGTATAACTGGATGGGCGGGAGTAATGCAATTAAGCAGATGAAGAACGCTTGCGAGAAAAAGGGCGCTGTCGTAAGGAATACCTCGATTATCAATTGGAGGAATAAAAAGAAGGAAGTACAGATACAAGAACTTATCAATATAATGGGTAATAAGTAAGCGAATATATTGGAACCTATTAAGCAGACATCATTTAGTCTATTTACATAGGTTCTTTTTTATAGGCTCTTTTTTTATTAAAAATCAGATTGAAAATCCAAACTGAAAGGGCTACAATAGATGAAAATAGGATGTTTTTTCCTGACGTGAACCAGAAAAGCACTTGATACATTATGTTCCGGGTTGATTGTAGGAACATAGATAGGAGGAAAATGTAAATATGCAGGATATAATTACAACCTTAGGGCAGCAAAGACAGTATTTCTCAGAAGGAAAAACGAAAAATATCAGTCATCGATTAGAATTTTTATATAGGCTTGAGCAAAGCATTCTAAAGCATGAAAAGGATATTATGGAGGCTCTTAGAAAGGATTTAAACAAGGCCCCTTTTGAAGCATATGCAACAGAAATTGGTATGGTATTGGAAGAAATACGTTTTGTCAGTAAGCATTTGAGAGGATGGGCAAGACCACGGCAGGTAAGAACTCCGATTACTAACTTTCCATCTGTAAGCCGAATATATTCAGAACCATATGGTGTTGTTCTTATTATGTCTCCCTGGAATTATCCATTTCAATTAGCTATCTCACCCTTAGCCAGTGCAATTGCAGCAGGAAATTGTGCAATTGTAAAACCCTCGAATTATTCTCCCAACACGTCGGCCGTGATTGAACTCATTCTATCGGAGGTGTTTCCGAAGAAATATGTAGCCGTGATTCAGGGCGGAAGAGAGGCAAATAAGACTTTATTAGAGCAAAAATTTGACTATATTTTCTTTACCGGAAGTGTTGCGGTAGGCAAAACGGTTATGAGAGCTGCATCACAGCATCTGACACCAGTTACCTTGGAGCTGGGAGGCAAGAGCCCTTGTATTGTGGATGAAACCGCTAATCTGGAATTAGCAGCAAGACGTATCATATGGGGGAAATTCCTTAATTCCGGTCAAACCTGTGTAGCACCGGATTATCTCCTGGTACATCATAGTGTGAAAGAAAAGCTTCTGGAGAAGATGAAAAAGTATATTCGTCAATTTTATGGCGATGAGGCCTGCTTGAGTGATAGCTTTCCGAAAATTATCAATGAAAAGCATTTTGAGCGATTGCTGGACTTAATCAAAAATGAAAGCATTGTAATAGGCGGCACCTTCTCAAGAGAGAGAAATCAGATATCACCGACTATATTGAATAATATTAAATGGAGCAGCTCGGTTATGGCTGAAGAAATCTTTGGACCAATATTACCGGTATTGGAATTTAAGAATTTAAAAGAAGTAATTACTATGGTGAACAACCATCCAAAGCCACTGGCACTTTATTATTTTACCACTAAGAAGGAAAATGAAAGAAGGATTATCAAAAGCATTTCCTATGGTGGTGGTTGTATTAATGATACGATCATGCATCTAGCGACCTCATATATGCCCTTTGGAGGTGTTGGGGAAAGTGGTATGGGCAGGTACCATGGTAAGGACAGCTTCGATACCTTCTCACATAAGAAAAGTGTCCTAAAAAAAGCGAATTGGCTTGATGTACCACTAAGATATCCACCCTACAAGGACCATCTTAAGATGCTGAAGAGACTTTTTTAGACTATTTATTCGCTTCTACCTAGAAGCAGAACGGAATATCTTATGGACTGTAGCAATCATAACCTTAAGAGGAAAAAGATAATCTATTCGAGGGCGGTTATTACAGCAATATTCGCTGCCGCCTTATATGGGATCAGTTCACCGATATCAAAGCTTCTACTATATGAGCTTCCACCGACACTAATGGCTGCATTATTATATCTGGGTGCCGGAGCTGGAATGCTAGTAGTTAGATTTGTCCGACAACATCGCTTTCATGAACAGATGGAAGCGAAGCTGACCAAGAAGGAGGTTCCCTATGTGATAGCGATGGTTCTGCTGGATATCGGAGCTCCGATTCTATTGATGTCCGGTTTATTATTCACAGATCCTGCTAATGTATCCTTGTTAAATAATTTTGAAATAGTAGCAACTGCCTTTATCGCTCTGTTTCTATTTAAGGAAGCAATCGGACGTAGGATGTGGATCGCCATCGGCTTAATCAGCCTATCCAGTATCATTCTTACCCTGGAGGGAGCCAGGAGCCTAGATTTCTCGATAGGCTCCGTGCTAATCCTTCTTGCCTGCTGCTGTTGGGGGTTTGAGAATAATTGTACTAGAATGTTATCAATTAAGGATCCGATACAGATTGTAATTATTAAGGGAATCGGTTCAGGGTTAGGTGCTTTATTTATATCACTCATAATCGGTCAGTACAGCAGACACCTTCCTTCCATATTAGCAGCACTGCTGGTAGGCTTTATCGCTTATGGTTTAAGTATTTATTTTTATATTAAAGCTCAAAGGGAATTGGGAGCGGCCAGAACCAGTGCTTATTATGCAACAGCACCCTTTATCGGTGTGATACTTTCCTGGATCATCTTCAGGGAAGGAATTACGATACAGTTTCTGATTGCCCTAGTGATTATGCTGTTAGGCAGCTACTTTGCTGTATCTGAGGTTCACGATCATCCTCATGCACATGAAAGAGTTACTCATGAACATAAACATAGCCATACGGATGGTCATCATACACATGTCCACAATCAAGAGTTAATCGGTGAGCACAGTCATGTTCACACCCACGAATCGGTAATGCATAATCATGCTCATACTCCGGATACCCATCATACACATACACATTAAGCATAACAACTGGAGGAGAGACATACAGTCAATATAAATCAATAGAATTATTATGGGGGACAACATTATGAAATTTGATCCAAACAGCAGCTTTCTCTATACAGTTGCGACAATCGTTATTCTATTTGTAATTGTGCAATCCTTTTTCTTCCTGATCCGCTCTTACCAACGTGCCAAGAAAATCGGAATGGATATGAACCAGATTCGAAGAACCATATTGTCAACATCGATATTTACGATAGCGCCTGCTGTTTCAATTTTACTTGGTGTTATTACTTTGTCCAAATTTCTGGGATTACCGCTTCCCTGGATACGACTCAGCGTAATTGGAGCGATAACCTATGAATTACCGGCAGCAACAACCACAGCAAATGCGTTAAAGGTATCCTTATCCGAAACAATAACGGATCCTAAGGTATATTCAGCGATAGCCTGGGTTATGACACTAGGGATAATGCCCAGTATTATTTTGGTTCCAATTCTGTTAAAACGGATTCAGAAGGGTCTCTTATCGATTAAAAATCAAGACAGTAAATGGGGGGATTTGTTCATTACAGCTATGTTTTTAGGAATGATCTCCGCATTTCTTGGGATGGTTTTCGCCGATATTCGAAGTGGACTGGCAGGATGGATTCCATTCTTTATCTTACTGTTTTCTGCTCTTCTTATGGCGATTTGCGGTCTGTTGATAAAGAAGTTTAAGATGAATTGGCTTCAAAATTACGCCCTGCCAATCAGTATGCTTGGAGCAATGGCTTTTGCAGTATTCATCACACCGTTGATCGGGTCTCCAAAATAAATTACATTGTAGATTTTTATGAGACTTCTTTTAGGTATTATGGGAGGTAATATATGAAACAGAAATCATATGATGAGTTATCACATTTTTACGGAAAGCTATGGATATGGACTGCGGTCGTATTATTGTTATGTGTTCCAATCGCAATTAGCGTATATTATGATGCTTGGCCGGGATTTACTCCTGTGCTGAAGGGGCTGTTAGGAGTAGCACCAATCTTCTGGACCGTGGGAACGATTGAGGTTATTACGTTTACTCCAATGTTAGGGACCGGTGGTTCCTATCTGGCTTTTGTTACTGGAAATCTTACCAGTCTTAAGGTTCCTAGTGCTCTGAGCGCGATGGAGAATGCAAAGGTCAAAGCGGGTACGGAAGAAGGGGAGATTATATCAACGATAGCGGTTGCTACCTCCTCGATTGTAACTACAATCATCATCGCAGTGGGGGTATTACTTCTGGCGCAGCTGGCACCAGTCATCAATTCACCTTCTCTAAAACCGGCATTTGAGAACATTCTTCCATCCTTGTTTGGAGGCTTGGCCGTAGTTTACGTAAGTAAAAACTGGAAGATTTCCTTGGCACCAATGATTTTCATGATCTTATTATTCATCTGTGTTCCTACCCTGTCAGGATCGGTGGGAATATTAGTTCCCGTCGGTTCCTTGATCTCCATTGGAGCGGCCAGGGTTCTATATAAGAAGAACAAACTATAGATGGAGGTGAAGTATGGGACAATACATAGGACTTTTTCTGGCAATAGCATTTATTCTTTTTATTCTTATCATATTGATACGTGCATCTTTTTTGAAACCCTTAAAGGAAGAGGCTGTAGAAGAAATGAACTATTCTCTGAACAGAGATAAGATTGCTGATAATATGGCTTCCATGATCCGCTGCCGTACGATCTCCCACTTAGAAGAGGGGTTAACTGATCATAAGGAATTTGAACGGTTTCAGGACCTGCTTAAGGAGCGTTACCCACTCATACATAAGGTATGCAGCAGAGAGCTTATCGGTAAAACCGGCATTCTGTATCGACTAAAGGGGAAATCCTCACAACAGCCCACAGTACTTATGTCTCATTATGACGTCGTTCCTGCTGATGAAAGTGGATGGTTAAAGCCTGCCTTCGAAGGTATCATTGAAGAAGGAGTAATCTGGGGCAGAGGTACGCTGGATACCAAGGGGACTCTTTGCGGTATTATGGAGGGTACCGAGTATCTTCTTGCACAGGGGTTTGTACCAGAGCAGGATATCTATCTCGCATTCTCCGGGGATGAGGAAATCTTTGGAGAATCTTGCCCGGCCATGGTTAGGGAATTGGAGAGGAGAGGAATTAAACCGGCTCTCGTATTGGATGAAGGAGGTGCCGTGGTAGAGAAGGTATTTCCGGGTGTGACGAAACCGGCAGCTCTAATCGGTATTGCTGAAAAAGGTATAGCGAATCTCTCCATAGCAATTGAGGGAAAAGGCGGCCATGCTTCCACACCTCCGGCTCACACGATGATTGGTAAAATCTCAAAGGCAATCCTTAAGATTGAGAAAAGACCCTTCCGTTTTCAGTTGACTAAACCGGTGTGTTCCATGTTTGACACGATGGGTAGATATAGCAGCTTTGCTTATCGTATCCTGTTCGCTAATCTATGGTGCTTTAAGCCAATTCTCAATCTGATTGGTAGATTGAGCGGTGGCGAATTAAATGCGATGATGAGAACCACCTGTGCCATCACTATGATTGAGGGTAGTAATACGATTAATGTATTACCGACCAGGGTTGAGGCTGGGGCCAATCTCAGGCTTTTAGGTGAAGACACAATGGAAATAGCTCAAAGCTATCTGAATAAGGTTGTTCAAAATGACCATATCCAGGTAAAGATAATGAATGGTGTAAACCCTTCCCCGAACTCAGATACGGATTGTGTGGAATATAAAAAGCTGGTCAGAGTGATTCATAATGTATGGCCGCAAGCAATTGTTACGCCATATCTAATGATGGCATGCAGTGATTCAAGACATTATTGCCGGATCACAGACCATGTTTACCGTTTTTCGGCTATGGAACTAAGTAAAGAAGAACGTAGCTTGATCCATGGACATAATGAGAGAATCCCGATCTCTAAATTAGTGAAAACAGTTGAATTTTATATCAGCTTAATCAAGGAATGCTAATAATCGTTATGGCTAATATTACTTCTACCATACATTAGAATAAAAATCAGAGAAAGCTTCCAAATGCCTTTTGTCATTGACATATAATTAACAAAGCTATACAATTAGGAAAATATAGGTAAATATGATAGGAGGAAGCTATTTGAAGATCAGTGAGGCAAAGGACTGTATCAAGGAACTATACTTGCAAACAGGTAGTGTAACCGCTCTAATCAGTGAAAGAGGAGTCGGAAAGACATCCGCTTATAAGCAGTGTGCTGAGGAACTAGGTATTGGTTATATCAATCTATATGCAGCAGCTTTGGAGGGGCCGGATTTTATGGGTTTACCGGATAAAGACCGAGAGAATATGGTAACTGTTTATCTTGCACCTCAATTTCTTCCGACGGTTCAAGCAGTAGAGATGGGAATGTACCCTGAGAAAGGAATATTGGTATTGGAGGAAATCAATCGGGTTCCCAGTGACACAGTATCCGTGTTATATCCATTACTGTTGGAGAAGAAGGTTAACGGTCATGCATTAGCAAAAGGATGGACGATTGGAGTAACTATGAATCCGGATACGATGAATTATCTTGTTAATTCTTTGGATGATGCTATGATAGACCGATTTATTTCGATTGAGGTTAATGCAGAGTTGGAGGATTATGTAGAGTACTCCTTGAAGAACAATCCAAATGATGAGGTATTAGCTTTCCTGCAGGCTTGTCCCGATATGCTTTTGGTAGTGCAAAAAGCGGCAAATTCTACCGCTTTATTAAAATATCCAACACCGAGAGGCTGGACAAAGGTACAGGAATTACTGAATCATTGCAGGCTTGAGGAGCGCTTAATGCATGAACTGATTGCTGGAATTGTAGGAAGCCAGGCAGCATCATCCTTCTATGGATTTCGTAGAAACAAGGATATCAAAATACCTGCAACCAGGCTTATTCTGGACAACTATGATGTAGTTAGCTCGGATATTGATGAGCTGGTTCGTAATAAGCACATTGAGGTGTTAAATTACGTTATTAAGAAATTGGTTATGGAGGTACAGCCTCAGGACCAGCAAGTAAGTAATATTAACAGGTTTATAGAGAATATTCCGCAGGAATTACAGATCTTATTTTTTAAGTATATGTCACTTAAACGACCGGAGGTAGTTGAGTTTTTTATCGCAGGTTCAGAGGCTATTGCAGCAATCAGTGACAGGATGATAGAAATACTTTGTGAAGAATAGAGGTGTTGCTATGAATATGAAGGATGTCATACTAAAGTTGTTAATTGAGCAGCCTCTCTATGGTTTTGTGGCAGCTTCTGTTCAGACAATGGCAACGGATAACATTAAATCCATCAAGATGGCTTCACTTCCAAAGCTTATCATCTATTATAATCCAGCCTGGTTTGAACAATTGACTCTAGAGCATAAGCAGGGTGTTGTATTACACGAGCTGCTGCATGTAATTCTTCTGCATCAATATCGAAGGGGGAACCGTCAGATGATACCCTGGTCTATTGCCTGTGATATGGCAGTTAACGAAATACTGCCCAGTGATTACTTGGAGCCAGATGCGGTAACCGTTGTTAAGATATGTGATAAGCTTAAGCTTAGGCTGGAACGAGAACAAGGTGCGGAATATTATTATGATAAAATTGCAGAGTTAGAGGAACTAAACGGTCTTACGTACATGGAGGGAGACAGCTTACTAATCTCCTTGGGTGAGAGTGTTCTAAAGGTACAGAAGATATCAGAGGAGACAGCTTCTAAAGCAGAAGTAGATGCACTTAAAAGTAACCTGGCACAGGCTTTGTCGGATTCTAAATTTGATACTGAGATGTTGGGAGATATGGATGAACAAATTGAGGCAGTCTACCAGGATTATTACATTGACTGGAGAGTAATCCTGAAACGTTTTGTTACAGGCAGAGGGAAGATGATAATTCGCAAATCCTATAAGCGTCAGTCGAGGAGATATGAAGAATTACCGGGAACAAAACGTTCTATCGGAGTAAACGCACTGATAGCTATTGATGAGAGCGGTTCTATATCCGATGCTTTGGTTAAAGATTTCTATCAGGAGCTTCAGGAGATTAATAAGATTACAGGAACAAATATGCTGGTAACCAGATTCGATACCGAATGTAGCGCACCGATACCTCTCAGCACTTTCGTTGTGGCAGACAAGAGGGTAAAACGTGGAGGAACGGATTTTCGCCCAATCTTTAAATTGGCGGATGAACAGAAGATTCCATTGGTGATTATTTTTACTGACGGTGATGGAGAGGCCCCGGATAGCGTAAATCAGAATACCTTGTGGGTGCTTACCAGAAATGGAAAGAAACCGGCTGATTTTGGGTATTTCCTTAATTTTGAGAGGTGATTGAATTGACGATGCAATATGTGATTGCCGGGGGATATTTAATCCTTAATAAGACTGTAATTGCTAAGGAGCTTTTATTAACGGATAGCCTTATGAGACGTTTGCTTTATCCAGTTGGTCAAAAGCATCAAAAACCGAAGGTGGTAAAGGAGGATTTCTTTGTAAAGATTGATTTCAATCATGGGGTGGATGTGACCGTAGATGAGAATTTTTACGATGCTTTTAAGCAATTAAAACATAAGTATCGTTCTGACGTAAAGGGAAAGATCGTAATCCGGATCTCTGCTATTACCTCTTATTATGTAACATTGAATTTGAATTCAGAGGATGAGAAAGTAATCTATGAGTCATAGTTTGAAACGAAAAAGGGGGCATATCAAATATGTGCGGCGCCTTTTTCGTTAGAAAGGTATATTACACCCAGGTTTACCTAAAAATAACGTGTGATTATAATCCAATTGAGACATACGCTCACTCGGTTGGATCATAATCACACGCTATTTTTTTAAGTTATTGGTATGACAAACAGTCCAGCTTTTATGGACGCTAACCCTTTTTCTCAACAAAAAAATCCCTACCTAGAAAGTATGGGATTTATGGTAAAATAAACCTGAATTTTTCGATTCCATTTATGATTGACTTTATTGCTATATTGACATATAATAATTAATTGACAGTAATATACATGTGTTAAATATAAATTTCCAAGATAATCATAGCACAAACATATGGATATGTCAACCCCCTTTTTTAAATATTTTCAGAAAGGAAGGAAAGCTTATGGATAGTCAATCATTATTTTTACCTGCAATGCTTTTAAGTCAGCAGACCACAGCAGTGCTTCACGAATGCAACGATTATACCTCCCGTTTTTGTTTACAACTTTCAGATCAGGAGATACAGCAGCTTGTTGAAAACCGGAAGGAGGTACTTAGGTCAACAGGTCGAATCGAATTTGGAGGTGGTGTCATACAAAAGATCGTGATGGAGTTTGCAGATTCCGCTTATATAAATCAGCAGGATTACGTAGATATTTTGATAGAGCTCCAGGAATGCTTTTACTATTTTAAAACAGAATCTACGGAGGAACTAACGGATGATGAACTGATTAAAATCATGAAGCTGTATTTCGAGGAGATATGTCATGGGGATGTCGAGTTTTTGCAGACGACTATGCTTGAGAATTATTGTCGTGATATTCGATATGGTACAAAGGAGTATCAATATTTGAATGGTTATGAGGATGATTATACCGAATTTCTGGATTGGGATGAGATGGAATAAAGGAGGATTATTATGAATTCACTTGCTTCAAGTAATTTGGGAATAGAGGAGAATGCTCTGGATCAGGGATTTTATTTTCAATCCTTGCTGGAGGAGGCGGTTAGTAAGCAGCTATTAACGAAAGAGCAGGTAGAAAAGCTTCAATATAGCCTACTGGAGCTTATGGCGAAGGAGGTGGAGCGCTTTACCAATGGTGAGAGCAGCTCGATTCTGATCGAGAAAGCACAGGAGCTGTTACAGTCAATTACTTATCTAATCGGTATCTATCTTAAGACGCAGTCCGATATACAGACAAAGCTGGAGCTATTAAAGAAGGAGACGATGTCAGTTCTTTTTTATCGTGGTCTGGATGAGGTCGGACGAATGTATAAGGAAGCCCAAATGCTCCTGAAAAAGCTTCAAGAGAACAATCGAGATCTGAAGAGTATTGCTTATCATGATACTTTGTTCCAGGGACTTCCTGATTTCTTCCATGATTACAATATGGAGTTCGGAGCACATGAGATACCGGGAAGCATTGATTATCCGCTCTTAATTCCGGTTGTAGACTATCATGGCATTGAGATGACCTCCTGGTACCTACGTTGCTTAGATATCGAAGACAGAATTATCAGCTGCTTTACTATGGATCGGGTGAACCTACTGATTTATTCCTTTGACCGGGAAGCAGAGCACTTGCTGATCAATATCTGTGAGTTGGTTATTATCAATGCTTGCGGCTGCATCCTGTTGGGTAAAGATGTGTTAGGGCTAAAGATCTTAAAGGCTGAGATTACAGAGCTTCAAAATAGGTTATCCGGTCTAGACAGAGATACAATAAAAGTCTTAATGGAAGAGGTCTTAACAAAGCTTTCTGAGGAGCTAGCACTTTCTAATATGGAAAAAAGGTATCTATGCGAAGCTCTTGCAGAACTCACAGAGAGACTCTGGAATAATTGCAAGCTTGGTACCTTAGAGCATTTCTTCATCCCTACTGATCAAAAGGAGGAAGGAATGGAGGAATTGATAGACGGTTTACCAATGGAGGATGAGAGGCTGAGAGAATTAATACAGGAGATAAATAATCTGAACTCTATTAATGATAAAGCAGCCTTGATTAAAGAGAGAGTAAGGAGTATGGCGGATTTGATTCTGATTTTGGAGGATTGCTTTTATACAGAAGAGTATCCGAGTCTCTATCGACAGCTTGGTGAGGAAGAACTACAGCTGCTGAAGAAAAGTATTAGGCTGGAGGCAGGAAGTATTCCAATGGAAGAATACGAGCCGGAGAGAGAATGGCAGAAGCAACTGCTACTTTTATAATTGCATGGATCGATTGGAATTGCAAAGGGTTGGCGTTACGTAGTAAAATAATCTTATACAAAAAATCTTAAAAATGGTAATACTTAAAGGATGGAATGAGATAGGATCAATCTTTGGAGGTATTATTATGATCATTAAAATAATAATAGCGGTACTGGTTAGCTTCGGTCTGGGATGCTTTAATACAGGCTACTACTATACGAGACGGTTATATAAGAAGGATATAAGGGATGTAGGCACCAATGTTACCGGAGCAATGAATGTAAGCCGTATAGCTGGTAAGAAGGGCTTTGTGATTACCTTTCTCGGAGATACCTTTAAGGGAGTAATTGTTGTAATCCTTGCAAGAGGTTTGGTCTTAGGACAGCTTGGTATGTTACTCTGCATTTTGGCAGTATTACTTGGACATATCTTTCCGGTACAACTGCATTTTCAAGGTGGTAAGGGCATGTCAACGATATTTGGGGCACTCCTTGCGTACCAACCGTACATGGTATTAATACTATTTTTCACCTGCCTAGTATTTTATCCCTTTGTCCGCAGGTATACGATTGCCGCCCTCTATGCATTTCTCTTGTTTCCGTTGGAGCTGTTTTTGACCGATTATCCTATGATTGTTGTACTGTTTTCAACGGCTTACTCAATATTAATCATTTATGCCTGCCGAAGCAATGTGAAGGAATACCTAAAGGAGAAAGCATATCATTAAGATATAGGAGGAGATTATGGCTATTGGCTATGCATGCTTAACAATCGGTGTTCCTGGAACTACTATTTCCACATGTACGATGAAAAAAGCAACACAGGAGCATATTCGCGCTCTCATACTTAAGAATCTCGCTGCGCTGGAGGTGATATTGGATTATAATATCAATCATGGAATCCGGCTGTTTCGTATCAGCTCTGACCTGATCCCCTTTGGATCTCACCCGATTAATCAGATTACCTGGTGGAAGGACTACCGGGATTATTTTGATGTGCTAGGAGACAAGATCAAGAAGGCAGGGCTTCGAGTGTCGATGCACCCCGGTCAGTATACTGTCATTAATTCCAATGATCCGGGAGTCGTAGCAAGATCGGTGCAGGAGCTGGTATATCATGCAAAGGTGTTAGATACTCTAGGTGTAGATCGAACGAATAAGCTGGTTCTTCACATTGGAGGAGTTTATGGTAATAAAATATCCGCAGCAAATAACTTTATTAATGAATATGCCCGGTTGCCTGAGGAAGTAAAGAAGAGACTGGTGATTGAAAATGATGAGAGATGCTTTAACATCAACGAAGTATTGGAGATATCAAAAGCTTGTGGAGCTCCTGTCGTCTTCGACAATCTTCACCATAGAATTAATCCGCCGGTGGAAAGGCTCACGGACCTGGAATGGATTAGCCGATGCAATAGAACCTGGAAGCAGGAGGATGGAAGACAGAAGATGCACTATTCTCAGCAGAAGGAGCTGGCACCACCCGGAAGTCATTCGGATACGATCTTTATACAACCATTTATGGAATATTATCAGCAGCTAGGAGATACTGTACCGGATATCATGCTGGAGGTTAAGGATAAAAATCTCTCTGCCATCAAGTGCATATATGTTGTAGTCGAGCATTCACCTTCCAAAAAGCTGGAGACAGAATGGGCAAGGTATCAGTATTATGTACTAAGTAAGGATGCTAAAGCTTATCAAGCTATCAGAGAACTGCTTAAGGAGAAGGAAGCAGGTGTGGCAAAGGAATTCTATGAGATGATCGAAAACACGATTCGCTTACCTGAGTATACTGGTGCTGAGATAAATGCAGCCCAGAGCATATGGGGATATCTGAATCAGAATTGTGCAGCCGCTGATAAGAGGCGTTATGAAAAGCTATTGGCTGATTATATCAAGGGTTCAGGTTCCATCCATACCCTAAAAAAGCATCTATTGAAATGTTCTGTTATGCAAGGACAGGATTACCTGATTCAATCACTATATTTTTATCTATAAATATAGAACTAAAGAAAAGCTTGATTCAATAGCGAATACAACTTATTGATTTTATAAAGTTTAATCGTATTTAATAACAGAACGAATATTCATCGAAAGGGATTGAATTTCTGGAGTCGATTTGTTAGTATGAAAAGATATTACTGGAAATAATAGTAGATACCAATGATTGGCATTTAAGTATGAGCCATCGTTTACTTTGAAAGGAAAGAACATATGAACACCTGTATTTTTGATTTGGACGGAACTCTGTTACCGATGCCTAGCCAAGAGCTATTCCTAGATACTTATTTTAAAGCATTGGCAGTTAAGTTTGTACCCCATGGCTATGAGCCAAAGGAATTGATGAAGGCCGTATGGGTAGGAACAAAGGCAATGATTGAGAATGACGGAACGATGACTAACCAACAGCGTTTTTGGAAGGTATTCCAATCTGTAATGGGTGAGAGAGTCTTACAGCTTGAGCCGTTATTTGATGAATTTTATCGAAATGAATTTGCTCAGGCAAGGAGCACAACCATGACGCATCCTCATGCCAAGGAATGTATCCGGATTTTAAAGGAGAAGGGATATACCATAGGTCTGGCCACTAATCCATTATTCCCTCAGATAGCAACCCATACACGTCTTAGCTGGGCAGGACTTACTCCCGAAGATTTTGATTTGATTACGACCTATGAGACCAGTACTTATTGTAAACCCAAACTGGAGTATTATGAAGAGGTTCTAAAGACCCTAGGAAAAGAGGCAGGGGAATGTATCATGATAGGAAATGATGTAATAGAGGATATGTGTGCTGCAGAATTAGGGATGGATACCTTTCTACTCACAGACTGTCTGATTTGCCCGGAGGAGGAAGACATCACTGGATATCAGCAAGGAGATTTTGATGCCTTGCTTTCCTTTATTAAGGCGTTGCCTGATCAAAATACGATTTAAGAAATAATTGCTCTTAAAGACTTTAAAGCCTTGGGAATTTGATGGGAAGCTTCCAACCAAAGGAATCGGATCGTTACTTCTGGTTGGAGGCTTCCTATGCAGAGTTAGCCATTTCCAATAATTAGAAATGGAAGCATGGCAGACCATACCAGGTGGGATAAATTCACCAGCATATAGATGGACAAGGATATATTCACTGCTATGTTGGATACCCTACGCTGTTCCTCTTCGCCGGATTTCGTCAGCTGATATACATATCCAAGTAATATCGCTGGAAGTACTACCTTAAGAAGTAAGCAAATCATGGGATTCTCTACAGCTTTTATCATAAACAAATTCACTTCTCTGAAGTAGCCTGTCCTAAGTAGAAGAATGGTAAATACAATGTCAATCACATTAAGTGCATAGAGCATGATATACTTCTTTTTCAATATCGAAATATGATAATCCTTAATAAATAAAAGCATAAATACACCTCCTTGATTGCAGTATTACCAGATATATGGTAATTAATCAGAAAATTGTGAGATGAAACAAGGTTTACAGATAACTTTATTCGGGTTACAATAAGATAACAGTAGAATTGCATGGAGGAGAAGAATGTTAGGAGAGAAAAGATTTGCAGTATTAATTGATGCGGATAATGTGTCAGCAAAATATATCAAGTATATCTTAGATGAGATATCCAGTTACGGGGTTGCAACCTACAAAAGAATTTATGGAGATTGGACAAAGCCAAGCTCAGTATCCTGGAAGGATGTTCTTCTCGAGAATTCGGTCACACCGGTTCAGCAGTATGGTTATACAGTCGGTAAGAATGCCACTGATTCTGCCATGATCATTGATGCAATGGATATTCTTTATTCCGGTAATGTGGAAGGATTTTCGATTGTATCCAGTGACAGTGATTTTACGAAGCTGGCATCCAGATTGCGAGAATCAGGTATGCTGGTTGTCGGTATGGGAGAAAGGAAAACACCAAAGCCCTTTATCGCTGCTTGTAATCAGTTTAAATATCTTGATGTATTGGCCGAAACAGAAAAGAAGAGTATGGAGCTTGAGGAAAGTCGTAATAAGCCTGGAGCAGTAATTGATGTCGAAAAGAACGGAAAGCCGGAAAGCAAGAAAGATAAAGAAACTGAGTCAGAGAACGGAAAAGCGATCAAGTCGATTGCAAGCACAGAAAGCTTAGAAGCCGGTAAGAATATGACTGACATCAGCGTGATTAAAGCAGCAATCCTCAAAATGATGAATGAAGTGGATGAAGATGGTCAGCGGATGAATATGGGTGAGTTAGGCAGCAGACTGGTTAAGCGTTATCCTGATTTTGATGTTCGTAATTATGGAGATACGAAGCTTTCGAAATTCCTTAAGAAATTTGATTTTCTTGATATTATTTCCGATGGTAGCTCCATGTGGGTAAGACTAAGGGCCGATAAGGAGAATAAAGTGATCGTTAAGGCACAGGAAGGAAAAGCAACAACGACCAGAAGAAGACGGAGAAATAAGAAGAAATAGGAGCCTGCATGAAACGGTTATGGATTAACAATTTACCGGTTGAACTGGAAAAGAAGCGTATTAAAAACATGTATTTGAGGATATTACCTCCTGATGGAAGAGTGCATATATCGGCACCGGTAAAAATGAGTGAAGAGGAGATATCTCATTTTGTTGATCGGAAGCTTTCCTGGATTATGCTTCAGCAGACTAAGATTCAGCAAAGATATACGAATCAGGAGCTTCAATACGTTACTGGTGAGCAGATCAGTATCTGGGGATGCAGCCATGCATTAGTTGTGAAAGAGACCTTAACACGTAGCCATATTGAAATGATTGACGACGAGCTAATACTCTATATTAAGCCTGACAGTACGAGAGAGCAGCGTGAGAGAATGGTGAACGCCTGGTATAAGAAGGTATTGGAGGCGGAAATACCAGTTCTTTTAGCCAAATGGGAAAGAACCATCGGGGTAGCCTCAAGCAGCTATTGTATTCGTAATATGAAGACCAGATGGGGGACCTGTAATATACGATCCAAAAAGATATGTCTTAATTTGCAGCTGGCCAAAAAGCCTATAAAATGCCTTGAGTATGTTGTGGTTCATGAACTGGTACATCTACTGGAAAGAAGCCATAACAGTGTATTTAAGAGTTATATGGATCGCTTTCTGCCTCAGTGGAGGAGTATTAAAAGTGAATTGAATATGGCGGATGAAACTTGTTGAAATAGTAAATTGAATCATATGCCATGAAAAAAGTCTTATCAAGGAGCAGAGCCAACTGCTATTTTGATAAGACTTTTTAAAATCAGAGTGATGATGAGAGGAAGCAAATTATTTTTCTGGAAACCATGCCCATTGTAGTAGCTTACAGGAAGGCTCAATATCTTGTTCTGCTATCGTAGCGAAACCCAGCAGTATAGTAGGCTTTTCAAGAAGATTGGTAGTATTGGAATAGTAAGAGGAATACTTATATACTTTAATTTGAACCTGAGCAGCCCTTATGATCAGTTGTTCTTCACTCATATTATTCGGCACCTGAAGGAGGAGATGTAGACCGGCATCTGCTCCTAATATTTTTATTTTGGGATTTATCTTTTGAAGGGAGGTCACCAGCAATTCACGCTTCCTCTTATAAATATTTCTCATTTTATTCAAATGCCGTTCAAAATAACCCTCCTCAATAAACCGGCTAAGAATCTTTTGTTCAAAAATTGGGACTGGACAAAGCTGATAGGATAATTCCTTGCGATATCGCTTTAGTAGATGTGGCGGCAGGACCATATAGCTTACTCGAAGGGTGGGAGTTATGGACTTTGATAAGGACCCCATATATATTACCTTCTCATTCTCATCGATACCCTGCAGAACAGGAATTGGTTTGCCACTGTATTTGAATTCACTGTCATAATCATCCTCTATGATATACCGATTATGTTCTTGATTAGCCCAATTAAGAAGCCTGATTCGTCGATTTATCGGCATAATCTGACCTGAGGGGAACTGATGAGCCGGTGTGATACACAATACATTTGGCTTATTTTTTTCGATTTCTTCCGGAATCATCCCACTTTCATCAATTGATATGGAAGAAAAGGCAGCCCGATTACCACGAAAAAGCTGACTAAGCCTTTCGTAACCGGGATTCTCGATTCCGTAGATATAATCCTGGTTAAATAGTTGGATAAGGGACTGGAACAGCATCTCCGTGCCGGAACTGATAACAATCTGATCCTTGGTGCAATTTACACCTCGGGATTGATGTAAATAGGTGGCAAGTACGGAACGTAAGCGATAATAGCCTGAGGAATCGCCTAGTTGTAATAATTCTCGATCATATTCATTTATTACTTCCTTGGAAAGTCTTCTCCAGGTATCAAAGGGAAAAGCAGCAAAATCAACACCATGATAAGAAAAGTCATAATGGATGACAGGAGAGTGTTCTGTTATATCATTATTCGCAATGACCGGGTTGACCTTAAGGCTCTTAAGGTGATTCAGCTTATTTACATAGAAGCCTTTTCTCTCTGAGGAATGAATATAGCCCTCTTCAATTAACTGATCATAAGCAGCTTGTATCGTATTCTGACTGATGCTTAAATGTGTGGAAAGCTTTCTCTTTGATGGTAGCTTACAGTTATATGGGATGCGTCCCGATATTATCTCCTCTTTTATATAAAGATATAGCTGCTGATAAATTGGAGTATGACGGTCGGAAGTAAGAGTAGGCATCAAAATTTCCACGAAGGGTCTCCTTTTTAATAAACTGATACTGTTATCTTTTGCAAAACTGATACTTATAATGAGTTCAGATTGGTTATATAATAAGACAAATTCTGGAATGCGTCAAGTGAATAGCAGTTAAAGCATAATTACAAAGATATTGATGAAGCATATCGAGAATGTTAAATAAAAAGAGAGGCGGGAGAATTATTATGAGTGTACGTTATGATCTGAATAAAAACCTAGCGCAAATGCTGAAGGGTGGGGTCATTATGGATGTTACCACTCCGGAGCAGGCAAGAATTGCACAGGAAGCTGGCGCATGTGCTGTTATGGCTTTGGAGCGTATCCCAGCGGATATCCGTGCAGCAGGTGGGGTATCTCGAATGAGTGATCCAAAGATGATCAAAGGAATACAGGAGGCAGTCTCTATTCCGGTAATGGCTAAGGTACGAATAGGGCATTTTGCAGAAGCGCAGATATTGGAAGCAATCGAGATTGATTATATTGATGAGAGTGAAGTGCTCTCTCCGGCAGATGATACCTTTCATATTAATAAGAGAGATTTTAATGTTCCCTTTGTCTGTGGAGCGAAGGATTTAGGAGAAGCACTGAGAAGAATTGGTGAGGGAGCTTCCATGATACGTACGAAGGGCGAGCCCGGCACCGGCGATGTCGTTCAGGCGGTTCGCCATCTTCGATTGATGATGTCGCAAATTCAACTGCTGGTCAATAAAAGGGACGACGAGCTTTATCATGTTGCAAAGGAACTGATGGTACCTTATGAACTGGTATTGGAGGTGCATAATAAAGGACGCTTACCAGTCGTGAATTTTGCTGCTGGAGGGGTCGCTACGCCGGCTGATGCTGCGATGCTGATGCAGCTGGGTGCCGAGGGAGTATTTGTCGGCTCTGGAATCTTTAAGTCCGGTGATCCTGCTAGACGTGCCAAGGCTATCGTACAGGCAGTAACAAATTATCAGGATTCCAAGCTGCTGGCTGAGCTATCCGAAGACCTGGGTGAAGCAATGGTAGGAATTAATGAGCAGGAGATAGAGCTGTTGATGTCTCAAAGAGGGATATAGAATGAAACGGATTGGTATTCTGGCATTACAAGGAGCGTTCGAAGAGCATAGAATCATGCTTGAGCGATTGGGAACAGAAAGCTATGAAATCAGAAAAAAAACAGATCTTTTCACTCATTCTCTAGATGGGCTAATCATTCCCGGAGGAGAGAGTACTGTAATAGGAAAATTACTAAAGGAGACGGATATGCTTGATTTGCTAAAATCCAGAATTAATGAAGGCCTTCCCGTATTTGGCACCTGTGCTGGAATGATTCTTCTGGCAAATCAGATTGTTAACGAACCATATACTTATCTGGCCACGATGGATATCCATGTAATAAGGAATGCCTATGGCAGACAGTTGGGCAGCTTTCAAAGAACGGAAGAGTTCAAAGGGATTGGATGGGTTCCAATGACCTTTATCCGTGCACCCTATATTGATAAGACTGGGGCAAAGGTAGATATCCTTGCTAAGGTTAATGGACGGATTGTAGCAGCGAGGCAGAATAATATGCTGGTAACAGCCTTTCATCCAGAATTGACACAAGATAGTAAGGTTCACGAATATTTCCTTGCAATGGTATAACAGATCAGATACCATCGATATGCCAGACAATATGAATACTTAACCGGATCCGATTTGTAGGGTCCGGTTTCTATGCTTTTAGTCAATTTGTATATTTAATATTCGATTGGAAGGAAATATATTTGCTTTTTTTGTGATTATGTGCTAAAATACATGCTTGACCATAAGAATATCAAAGATTGCAGCTACTTTATGAACATATAGACAGAACCTTGACCGATCATAAACTTAATTTGAATAATCAGAAAGAAGGCGTTAACAATAGAACCTATCGTACTAAAGCGTCGTTTAGACCTTACCTTAACTTGTTCCAACATTATTTCCTTTGCGGCAGTATCTATCTTTCTACCATATGTATTATCCGCAATCGTTATGGCTTTTCTTATTACATATATTGTTTTAAATAAATACACAAGACAACTGATATTCGTTCATAAGGGTTCCAATTTATTGAAGGTATTCTTTGGTTATGTTTTAATCATTCCATTTATCTATAAAAACTGGCTTGGATTGTTAGTTGGAGTCGGCATGATTATGGCAATAATTTTTGGCTTATTTATGAGAAGTGTCATGACGAAGGAGCTTTATGAAAGAGTGCTCCATTTGATCTGTATTATGAGTCTAACCAGTGCAGGATATGCCATATTAGAGAAACTGATCAATATTATTTTTGACGGCAGACACAGCCACCGAATTGCATCGGTGTTCTCCCATCCTAATTACTTTGGTACAATCGTCGGAACTGTGATTATTATATGTGCCTATAAGATACTGACGAATCAGGGAAATAAGTTATTCTATATCTTAGTCGGATTGGTCAATGTCATCAGTATGTATCTTTCTAAAAGTATGTTTGTCTGGGTGGAAGTATTTATCGGTGTTGCTGTACTGCTGTTTATGTTGAAATATTATCATTTACTGATATTATGGCTGTCTGCAGCTGGTCTCGGTATTCTTGCTATCTTCGGTTTTGATCTACCGATAATACCAAGACTATCCGATATGGGGATTACAATTTATTTACGAGAAAAAATCTGGGCTCAGGCTATCCAACAGATAAAAGAAACTCCCTTATTCGGTCATGGCTTTATGTCCTTTAGCTATATTTATGATAGCTCCTACAAGAATAATATGATTCCCCATGCTCATAATATCTATCTGGATATGCTGCTTAATTTTGGTATTGTAGGAAGCATACTAATTATATGGTTTCTAGCCAAGTATTATATATCCTTACTTTATACTAGAATTAAAGAGAAGAATATGATAATAGCATCCCTGATTCTAGCAATAACAGCAGCAGCTCTGGTTCATGGTATAACCGATCTGACCCTTTTATGGATTCAGACTTTTCCTTTGTTTTTAATTATCCTCAGTGGCTTGGGTGCGGAAGAGAAGAATGGTAGATACCACATCAATACCGATTGGTTCTTTTAATGTTCTTCTACAATTACAGCAAAATTTACCATTATAAATATTGCGAAACCTCGTAAAAAGTATTACTATTATATTTAGTAGTAGTCTTTTTACAGAAGGAGGAAGGCTGGTTGGAGAACAAAATAGTCGTTGCACTGAAAGCAATTATTATCTATAACCGTAAGGTGTTAATTATCCAACGTTCCTATGGAGACATAAGAGGAAGCGGATCCTGGGAATTTGCAGGCGGTAAACTGGAGTTTGGGGAAGACTTAGAGGACGGACTGAAACGTGAGATTATGGAAGAGGTAGGATTAATGGTTAAGGTGGAACGGCTACTCTACGCATCCACCTTCCAGTCAAAGGAATACAGACAAACAGTAATTCTTAATTATCTATGCCATAGCTTTAGTGATCGTATCACTTTATCGAAAGAACATGAAAGATATATCTGGGCAGATAAAAAAACCATGAAAAAATATCTAACCAGAGGGATACTTCATGATCTGGAGAATAACAAAATATTTGATCAGCTTGATATTATAGAAGGTTAGAACCCAAGAAGAATTTAGCTGAAATAAGAAGGCCTTTGCTGATGCAAGGGCCTTCTTTGCTATTCATTACAATATAAAGTTCGTGAAACATTCTTACGAAATTAAGTATGGTCTGCGTATGTGATTTGCTTTGGCTAATACTCATAATAAGGCTAAACTCAACTAAACTATAATAATTCAAGTACTTCTTATAAAATAATTAATGTTAAAAAAGCGGATTAGGAGGTTTATAATTAATTCCACAATGATATTTTCGGAGAAGAAAAGGCATACCGTAAATAGATTGAATGGAGGAAAAGGTTTGAATCATACATTATGGTATACAAGTCCAGCGAGCGACTGGCAGAGCGGATTACCGATTGGGACCGGAAGATTGGCAGGGATGGTGCTTGGCGGAATTAGTGAAGAGCGGATTGCGCTCAATCATGAATGGCTTTGTGTGGGGCAGCATAGGGATCGTAAGAATATGGACCGAAGTTCCTTCTTGCCAAAGGTAAGAAAGCTCCTTCTTGAGGAAAAATATGAGGAAGCAACGCTGCTTGCCAATGAGGCCTGGGGCGGTAATGGTGGAATTAGTGACAAACCGTCGATGGAGGATGCTTATCAGCCTGCAGGTGACTTCCATTATACGATTGATCAGGGAGTGGTATCAAATTACAAAAGGGAGCTTAATTTAGAGAGTGCCAGAGTGAAGGTATCCTATGATGCGGATGGGAGACATATTGCCAGAACAGTAATCGGACATCTGATCGAGGATTGTATTATTACCCGAATATATGCCAGAGAAGATTTAATCAGTGGTGTTTTCTGGTTGGATCGTATTCCTGATTCCCGCTGTAAGGTAACCTATGATATGGGAAATGCAACTATAATTCTACACGGAGCTTTTTATAAAGGAATGAAGTTCAGTATTAAAGCAGATCTGAAGATCCGTGGCGGAAAAATATTTCCTATCGATGGGCGTAGGCTAAGAGTTGAGGATGCAAAAGAGATACTGGTATTCATAAATATCGGAACTGATGTAAAAGGGGAAGCGCCGCTTGAGGAATGTAGGAGACGAATGATCCCGATTAAACCCTGGGACCGGTTATACAAAGAGAATATCATAGAGCATGAGAAAAATTATGGAAGGCTTTATTTAAATATATATGAGGAGGAGCCTTATATACCGACTAACGAACGTATTAAAGCCTATCGTGAAGGGAATAACGATGTTACCCTACCCATTTTATATTTTAATTACGGTAGATATCTTCTTTGTGCCTCCTCTGCGAACGGTGAATTACCGGCCAATCTTCAGGGTAAATGGAGTGAGGAGCTGGAGCCGGCCTGGGATTGCGATTACCATTATGATGTGAACCTACAGATGAATTATTGGCCGGCTGAGAATGGGCATCTGGAAGATTATACTGAGTCGTTAATTGTCTATCTGGAGAAAATGATTCCCTATGGCAAGGATGCGGCAAAAAAGCTATTTGGCTGTAACGGAATCTGGTTGCCATTGTCCTCCGATGTATGGGGCTGTGCAACTCCGGAGACCTATGGTTGGTCCGTATGGGTGGGGGTGGCAGCCTGGCTGGCACAACACCTATGGTGGCATTATGAATATGGACAGGATATGGAATACTTGGAGGAGAGAGCATATCCCTTTATTAAGGAGGCCGCAGCCTTCTATGAAGATTTCCTGGTGAAGGATCCTAACGGTATTTATCAGATTATACCTTCTCAGTCACCGGAAAACCGTTTTGTCGGAGGGGGTGAATACCCTGTAACCAGCTGTGTTTCAGCGACCATCGATATTGAGTTAATTATGGATCTACTTACCCATGCCATAACTGCTGCTAGGCTACTAAAAGTAGATAGTGATAAGATAGAAATCTGGAATGAGATACTGGAGCATCTTCCGCCATTACAAATCGGAAGTAAGGGGCAGCTATTGGAATGGAATAAGGAATTCGAAGAGGTTGAGCCGTCCCATCGTCATGTGTCACACCTGTTTGGTGTATTCCCCGGAGAGCAGATTGATCCAGAGCGTACTCCTGAGCTGTTTCAGGCGGCTAGAGTGTCCTTGGAGCAACGACTTGCTTCGGGTGGCGGTTATACTGGTTGGAGCCGAGCGTGGATTGCCTGCCTTTTTGCAAGATTCGGGGAGGGTGATCAAGCATTTGAGCATATTCGTAGATTAATCGGAGATTTTACTACAGAGAGCTTACTGGATCTTCATCCTCCGAACATCTTTCAAATAGACGGTAACTTTGGTGGAACAGCAGCAATACTGGAGATGCTGCTACAGAGCTATTATGAAGAGCTTCATTTCCTCCCTGCACTGCCCAGTGGCTGGAAGAATGGGAAAGTAACCGGGTTGAGAGCCAGAGGAGGATTTACCGTTGATATGGAGTGGAGTAATCATCAATTTGTTAAGGCAAGTATTCTTTCCGTAAAGGATCGCAATTGTGTGATAAAAGCAGTCTCAAAGGGGTATTGCATTCGTGACAGTTGGGGTAATGAAATAGATTTTCATATGGAAGGTAACAAGCTGACATTTCATATGATCAAGGACAGAATCTATTTTGTGACTGTAGAATCATCCAAAGAAGAATAGATGCTGCGAGGGCTGATCGGTTTGCAGCAAAATGGAGGATTAGTATGGGACGATTAAGAAAATTATTTATCAGGATTAGTAAGATAAAGCGAATGAAACGATTATTTGTGGTCTGTCTTCTTTGCGAAATCCTACCTTTATTACTTCTATTCTTCTACATGAGATATAGTACAGGTCAAGCACTTACAATGGATCGAAATGCGGTTGAATTTACTAAATACATCACTGACCAAACTATCATTGGAACGATTATCCTTATGGGAGGTATCTTATGTTCTATCATTCTAATTGGATTTTTTACGGACCGCTTTGTTACGCGGTTGAATGAATTTAAGGAACGTCTTCATCAAGCAGCTGCCGGTGATTTTCAAATATCAGAGAATTCAAGGGAGCATGATGAAATCAGTGAACTGTACGAGGATCTACATATTATGATTGAAAGCATACAGAGGCTGATTACTACAGTATATGAGGAGCAGGTACAGAAGGAGAAGCTTAACAGCAGGCAGAAGGATGTTGAATTTAAGATGCTTGCTAGCCAGATTAACCCACACTTCCTTTATAATACGTTGGAGACTATACGGATGAAAGCCCGATGTAACGGTGAGACAGAGATAGAAGAATTAGTTAAAATGCTTGCCAAAATCATGCGAAGAAATATTCAAGTGGGAGATAAATTGGTTACCCTAAAGTCTGAACTTGAGCTAGTGGATTACTATCTAAAGATACAACAATATCGTTTCGGAGAACGGATCAATTATAAGATTGACATCCGTTGTGACATAGAATTTCAGAAGATTATGCCTTTGATTATTCAACCCGTGGTTGAGAATGCCTTTGTTCATGGTCTTGAGACAAAGGAAGGAGAAGGACAGATCCGTATTATCGTTGAGAAGGAAGACTATCTGGTAATTCAAGTGATTGATGATGGTATTGGCATGAGTCACAAGAAGCTGGAGGAGATAAATGAGAATCTAAGTGATTTCCGGAAGTTAAATAGCAGCAATATCGGACTCAATAATGTAAACCAGAGAATTAAACTCTTATATGGAGCAGACTACGGAATTAAAGTGGATAGCGAAGAGAATAAAGGAACAAAGGTTACAATCGTGTTGCCGGAAGATATCCGACAGTAAATCCTTTGAAAGGAGCAGGGCATGTATCAATTATTGATCATTGATGATGAACCTATGGTTCGGGCTGGAATTAAACAGCTAATTCCCTGGGAGAAGTATAATTTCGAGATATGTGCGGAAGGCCTAGATGGTAAGGATGGGCTAAGAAAGGTACTTGATTTTTCACCCGATCTGGTATTAGTTGATGTAAAAATGCCTGGAATAAGCGGGATTGAGCTGATTCGAGAAGCAAAGAAAGAGGGTTTTGAAGGGAAATTCATCATTCTAACCGGATATTCCGATTTCGACTTTGCAAAATCAGCGGTATCGCTGGGTGTGCGTGCTTATTTGCTGAAACCCATTGATGAAGATGAATTACTGGAAAATGTAAAAGAGGTTCTTGCTGAGTTGGATGCGAAGAAAAACCTGGATGATTACTATACTCTGAGCGAAATAAGAGCTAGGCAGGAGGTGTTATATCGATTACTTCAGCATTCTTCAGAGAAGGAAATCCTTTGTAAGGAGATTAAGCTTTATGGTATGGATTTCAATTATCATTCCTTTTGTACCGCAATCTTAAGTACGAAAGCGGCTTATTTGGAGATTGATATAGCAAAGAATAAGGAAAGACAGGAGATGATGCTTAAGGACCTTTCCGATATAGATAAGCTTATCATTGAAGATAAACTGGTCTTGATCTGTAAGGGAAGGCCATATCAGGAGATACTTGCAGTATTAAGGAAGAATAATGAGAGAGTAAAGAGAAGCTATGGTGAGGGGTTCTTTATCGCAATCGGACATAATGTAGCAAACTGGGAAGATTTAAGCTTTTCCTATGAGTGTACGAAGTTGCTTACCGAATATGAATTCTTATATAAAGACAGTGAGGCTGTAAGTATTGATATTCTAAATCAAATCGGGTTGTTTACAGTCGGTAACTTTATGGAACGACTCTGTAGTCTGATTGAGGTTGGAGATGAAATAGCAATTCATCAGACAATCTGTAATCTGAAGAATAGCTATAAGAATGAACTGATGAAGGAATCTGAGGTAAAGGTTCTTGTGATTCATAACATGGGGCTCCTACATAGTTTATTAGAACGTAAATATGAGAATAAGAAGAAGGAGTTTCCGGATATTGAACAGTTGCTTGAAGGAATAAAGCATGTGGAAAGTTTAGAAGGTTTAATGGAGATGGTGGAGGATTATTGTACCAAGGCTACTAAATGTATCGGGACTTCTACAACGGATGCGGTAGTAAAAAGAATGATCGCCTATATGGAGAAAAATTATAGCCGAGATCTAAAGCTGGAAGCAATGGCAAAAATCTTCAATTACAACAGTGCCTATCTTGGTAAGGTGTTTCGAAAAGAGATGGGAGAGAGCTTTAATAATGTTCTGGACAATATACGAATTGAAAATGCGAAGCAGCTATTACTGGAAACTGGCCTCAAGGTGTATCAGGTATCGGAACAGGTGGGTTATAGTAATATTGATTATTTTTATTCAAAGTTTAAAAAGTATGTTGGAATCAGCCCGAAAGAATTCAAACACAAGGAATAGTGTGAAAATAAAAAGCTATTTTCACACTTCAAAGGGCAGGCAAATTATGATAGTGAAAATAAAAAAGTTATTTTCAGGCTAAGTGTTGATATTCTATGATACAAAAAAATCCAAAAATTGGGGTGTTTTCAATCCATATATTAGGGTGTTTTCTTTTAACCTTTCCATATAAAATATAATCACGATTATAATGCGAAAGGAGTGTACATAATGCATGATACAAGAGCTGCAAGAGTAAATTTATTTTTAAGTGTCACGAGAATATTGGTCTTACTTATTGTTATTAGCATGTTTCTGCCCTTTTTTAATCCAGCTAAGGTCAGTGATCTGGTAAATAAAAATATATCTTTCTTTACCTCGGGATTTTCGTATTCTACATTGGCTAACGGTTTTAAGCGAGCACTTGCTAAGGAATGGGTCTCTGCTTCTGCGGTACAAACCTTGAACCTGTCATCGCTGGTTGCTTGTATTTGTATTGTTATTTCGGGGATTGCGGGCTGCTTAAGCCTAGGTGAGATTAAATTCAAAAAGTTAAGTACCTTACTGATCTTCCTTTGTAGTTTCGTAGGAGGGATTTCATTACTCGGAATCTTTGCTTCTTACAATATGTTTACTATGAGCAGCAATTTGAAAAAGGTTGATCCAAGCCTTCCCTTTGCGCTACCCGCACTGATGATTATGCTTGTTTTTACTGCTATCTTGTCATTGACCACATATCTGATATTGGAAAAGCCTCCGAAGAATACAAGATTTGAGATGCAGCAGAAGTACTATTTGTTCCTTCTGATGTTACCTTTTGTGGTACTTTGTTTTATCTTTGCTTATTTACCTTTATGGGGCTGGAGATATGGTCTTTATAGCTATAAACCAGGCAAAGATTTAACAAGTGATAATTTCGTAGGATTAAAATGGTTTACCTATCTTTTTGAGAATGCCTCCTCCAGAAATGATATTGTTCGCGTTATGAAAAATACCTTAGCAATGAGTGGACTTGGAATTGCGACTTCCTGGATGAGTATGGCATTTGCGATATTTCTATCGGAAATCAAAGCAAACAAATATCGCAAGGTGGTTCAGACAGTTACCACGATTCCGAATTTTATTAGCTGGGTTCTTGTATATGCCTTTGGCTTTGCGATTTTTGCAACGGATGGGTTGATTAACAGAGTTATGATCGATATGGGGGTAATCGATTCCGGAATCAACTTCTTACTGGATGGTGATAACATCTGGCTAAAAATGCTTGCATGGGGTATCTGGAAGGGACTTGGCTGGGGAGCAATAATCTATCTGGCAGCAATCAGTGGTATTGATCAGCAGCTTTACGAGGCAGCCACCGTGGATGGAGCCGGGCGCTTTAAGCGAATGTGGTATATCACGGTACCGGGCTTGTTACCTACTTATTTCGTGTTACTAATGCTGGCAATTGCCGGAATTCTCAATAACGGAATGGAACAGTACTATGTATTTAAGAATGCAGCAAATAAATCTACAATTGAGGTGCTTGACTTATATGTTTATACCTTAGGTCTCGGAACCGGAGGTACCTCTAACATATCACTGGCAACCGTGGTTGGCATGCTTAAGTCTATCATCAGTGTTATACTTCTGTTCTTTGCGAATGGTCTGTCGAAGCTGATACGAAAGGAAAGCATCATATAAATTTGTTTCATATGAAAACTGCACACAACCAGGCCTATATTATAGATTGAGAGGTGTACTACTTCATGAAAATTGAAGAAATGAAAATGGATGAAGAGAAGATAGGTAAGAGGCTTAAAAAGCGCAAAAGACAATTTCGCCTTTCAGCGGGAGATATCACCTTTAATATAATTAATTATATTTTTTTCGGTTTGTTTACATTTATTTGCTTCCTGCCCTTCTATTACATATTTATAAATACAATCAGTAATAATGAACTGGCAAATGCCGGAATCATAACACTAATTCCAAAAGGCATTCACTTGAATAATTACTATGCTCTTAGAAATGTTAGCAACTTTGGTACGGCTGTTATTGTTACAGTTGCCCGAACCATACTTGGCACGATATTGATGGTGATTGCCTCTGCCTTTTGTGGTTATTTGGTAACCAAGAAGGAGATGTGGGGGAGGAGGTTCTGGTATCGATTTCTAATCATTACTATGTATTTTAACGCAGGTTTAATTCCCTGGTATCTGAATATGTCTATGTTAGGCCTTACAAATAACTTTTTTGCATACATTATACCGGCAATTGTTGCACCTTATAATATTATTTTGGTTAAGACCTATATAGAATCCATCCCTGCAGAATTGGAAGAGAGTGCAGCAATTGATGGAGCCGGATATCTGGTACGTTTTCGAAAGATTGTATTTCCTTTATGCAAGCCCATCTTAGCAACAATTGCAATATTTGGTGCTTTGGGGCATTGGAACTCATTTATTGATTCAATGATTTTGATGGGAAATAAACCTCAGCTGCAGACTCTTCAGTATGTATTGTATATCTATCTGAATAAAGCAAATAACCTTGCAACAGCAATGAAGTCGGGTGGGGTACTAACAGAAAATATGCTGGAGGATGCATTAAGCGGCCGTACAATTAAATTCACAGTAGCGATGGTATCTATCATACCGATTATTTTGGTATATCCATTCTTATCAAGGTACTTCCAAAAGGGAATCATGATTGGTGCGGTTAAGGGATGATTAATAAAATGTCTGTGAAGCTGACATTTTTTAATACAGTACTCACAAAGGTTTGCGAAGCCTATTTTTGTGAATACATAATTAATAATTTTAGAGGAGGAAAAATGTATGTGGAAAGTGAAACGATTCTTATCAATCATCCTGGTAATCGTATTATGCTTTAGCCTGGTTGGTTGTAAGTCTGCCAAGGAGGATGAAGTAACACCTGAACCAACGGTAGCTGCTACCGATGAGGAAGCTACACCGGCTCAGGAAGAAGAGTCAACAGATGTTCTGGAAGATATCATTCCTGAAGAGACAGTAACTCTTACCGCTTTTAGTCAGTTAGCGAACTACAATGGTGAGCAAATGGGCTGGATGGCTAAGATTCTGTTGGATAAGTTTAATGTTAAGTTAAATATTGTGAACGCACCGGAGGGTGTCTTTGCTACACGAATGGAATCCGGTGAATTAGGAGATCTAATCTTCTTTGGAAATGATACCGATGAATATCAGCAGGCTATTTCTGCCGGTATGCTGCTTGACTGGAATGAGGATGATATACTTGCTGATTATGGTCCATACATAAACGAAAATATGCAGAATGCTTTGAATAAAAACGCAGGACTTTCTCCTGATGGAAAAACGGTATATGGTTTTGGTTATAACGTAGGAACATCAACGAAAGAGCATCAGGCTTTCTTCTATCATCCTGACATCCGCTGGGATCTTTATGAGAAGATCGGAGCTCCGAAGATTACTAAGCTTGAGGATTATGTAGATGTACTTGCTAAGATGGTTGAAGCAGAGCCTAAGTCCGATTCCGGCGCCCAGACCTATGGTGTATCCTTCTTTAAGGATTGGGACGGTGACATGGTAATGTATGTGAAATCTACCGGTGCTTTATACGGCTATGATGAGTTTGGCTTTACCCTCTATAATGTAGCGACTCAAGAAGTACAGCCTATTCTTGATGAGAACAGTATGTATCTTAGAAGCTTAAAGTTCTATAATTCATTATTCCAGAAGGGTTTACTGGATCCGGATTCTATGACGCAAACTTCCGATGATGCAATCAACGTATATAAAGATGGTGGTGCATTCTTCAACATCTTTACCTTCTTGGGAAGAGATTTATACAATACGGAGGAGCATACATCAGCCGGTAAGGGTATGTATGCTTTAGCAGCAGATGATATGAAGGTTCTGACCTATGGCTTAAATATTTTTGGCGGTAATAGAATCTGGGCGATTGGTGCAAATAGTGAATATCCTGAATTATGTATGGCAATCATTAATTATTTATGTACGCCGGAAGGTACTATGACCTATTATTATGGTCCTAAGGGTGTAAATTGGGATTACGATGCAAATGGAAAGGCATATCTGACAGAGTTCGGTTTGACTTGTCGTAGAGATATTACTACACAAATGACCGGTGAATATAGTGGTGCATATGAAGATGGGCAGGGTAAATGGAATAATGAGTCCTGGGATCGAGACAGTATTAATCCCGAAGGCAATGGAGAAACCTACAACTATCTATTCTGGGATAGCTACAAGTCTTTGCCGACAACAAATGCTGAGCAGAAATGGAAGGATTTCACTGGCTTCATGACACCGGATGATTATCTTGCGGAGACCGGAAGAATTGCTATCTCATTAGGCTCCGGCTTTACCATGGATACCAGAGATGATGATCTAAACACTACCTGGGCACAAGTTGCTGAGTGTGTGAAATCCTATACATGGCAGATGATCTATGCTAAGACTGATGCGGAATATGACAAATTATTAGTAGAATTCAGGGATAAGGCGAAAGAATATGGCTATGATACCTGTGTTGAATGGTGTAAGGGCCAGGCTGAGAAGAGAAAAGCGAAGGAAGATGCTTTATTAGCTTTAGAATAGCTTCTGGATTAGGGAAGGCTATGAAATATATTTAAATGCTCTTATAGGGGGTATCTCAGTATTCTATCAATACAGACACTGAGGTATCCTCTTTACAAATGTAGTAATAATTCAGAGCGAATAGAATATAAGCCATGGGAATGAGAAAAAACCCCATTTTATTTCATAAAAGGATTCGATATGATAGATGTATGATAACAATAATTTGAGATAACTTTATAATCGAAAACAATAAAATAATAGATAATGATTAACTAAGCTAACATAAGGAACTGAAGGGAGATTAAATTCTCCTGAGCAAGGTTCTATAAATATTAATAATATGAAAGGGAGAATAAAATCTCCTAATTACTATATCAAAATTATTTATATTTGAAGGGAGATTAAATTCTCCTGAGCAAGGTTCTATAAATATTAGTAATATGAAAGGGAGAATAAAATCTCCCAATTACTATATCAAAATTATTTATATTTGAAGGGAGATTAAATTCTCCTGGCAAGGTTCTATATATATTAATATTCTGAAAGGAGAATTACTATGAAATTTAGTAACGGCTGCTGGATGCAGAAGGAGGGAACGGAGGTATTCTCTCCCGCTGAGGTGTACTATACCAAGAAGGATGAGAACCAGGTTACTATGTGCGCGCCTACCCATAAAATTGTACACCGCGGTGATACCCTTGGTGGGCCGAATCTGACCATCCGTATATCGGCACCGATGCCAGAGGTTCTGCGGATTCGGTGTGATCATTATATGGGAGTTATTAAGAGGTCTCCTGAATTTGAGCTTGAGCTTGAGGAGGGAAGACACCTGCTAGTAGATGAGACGGACGAAGCAATAATACTTTACAGTGGAAGCCTTCGTCTTGAAATTAATAAAGTGAACTGGAAGATGACCTATTACAGGGAAAGCGAGAAAATCACGGACAGCGGTTGGAGGGATCTAGCCTATATTAAGACAGACTGGAAAGGTCTGGCTTATGATGACGGGAAAGAGCATGACACTTATATGAGAGAGCGTTTGTCCCTTTCGGTAGGAGAATTGATTTATGGTCTAGGGGAACGGTTTACACCTTTCGTAAGGAATGGACAAAGTGTTGACATATGGAATGAAGACGGTGGGACCTCGACAGAACAGTCCTATAAGAATATTCCCTTCTATCTCTCGAATCGTGGTTATGGTGTATTCGTAAACCATCCGGAACGGGTATCCTTTGAGGTAAGCTCCGATATGGTGAAGAAGGTACAATTTTCTGTTGCTGGGGAAGGCTTGGAATATTTTTTGATCAACGGACCTTCAATGAAGGAAGTATTATTGCGTTATACAGATCTTACCGGAAAACCGGCGTTACCTCCGGCATGGACCTTTGGGTTATGGCTATCTACTTCATTTACGACAAAATATGATGAAGAGACCGTGAATACCTTTGTTGATGGCATGTTAAGCAGAGGGATTCCGTTAAAGGTATTTCATTTTGACTGCTTTTGGATGAAAGAATTTCATTGGAGTGATTTTACCTGGGATTCCAGAGTGTTCCCTGATCCGGAAGGAATGCTAAAGAGGCTGAAGAATAAGGGTTTAAAGATCTGTGTATGGATTAACAGCTATATTGGTCAGGAATCCACTATGTTCCGTGAAGGAGTAGATGGTGGGTATTTCATAAAGCGACCGAATGGTGATGTATGGCAGTGGGATATGTGGCAGCCCGGAATGGCGATCGTAGACTTTACGAACCCGAAGGCCTGTGAATGGTTTTCCGCGAAGCTGGAAGCACTTCTTGATATGGGAGTAGACTGCTTTAAGACAGACTTTGGCGAGAGAATCCCGACGGATGTCGTGTATTTCGATGGGTCGGATCCGATGAAGATGCATAATTACTATACTTATCTTTATAATAAAGTTGTATTTGAGCTACTACAGAAGAAGCGTGGTAAAAGAGAAGCAGTTCTGTTCGCAAGAAGTGCAACCGCAGGCGGTCAAAAATTCCCTGTACACTGGGGTGGTGATTGCTGGTCCGATTATGAATCCATGGCAGAAAGCCTTCGTGGAGGCTTGTCTTTGACCATGTCAGGCTTTGGCTTTTGGAGCCATGATATCGGAGGCTTTGAAAGCACCTCGACTCCAGATGTATATAAACGATGGTGTGCCTTTGGCCTATTATCCACCCATTCACGTCTGCATGGCAGCTCATCTTACCGTGTACCCTGGGCTTATGATGAAGAGGCAGTCGATGTGGTACGTTTCTTTACGAAGCTAAAGGCTTCCTTAATGCCTTATCTTTACAGTAACGCAGTTAATACCTCAAAAACAGGCTTACCCTCCATGCGGAGTATGGTGATGGAGTTTACACATGACCCTACCTGTGCTTACCTGGATAGGCAGTATATGCTGGGAGATAAGCTATTAGTGGCACCAATCTTCAACGATGAGGGTGTGGCCCAATATTATCTGCCCGAGGGTACCTGGACTAATTATCTTACCGGAGAGACGAAGCGGGGAAATTGCTGGTACAAAGAATTGCATGGATACCTAAGTATTCCGTTATATGTTCGTGAAAATTCTATTCTTGCGATTGGTGAGAAGGATGATGATGCTGTATATGATTATAGCGAGAATGTAAACCTGAAAGTATATGAATTGATCGATATGGTAGCTACTACAACTGAGGTATATAATCTGGAGGCTAAGCTTGAATTAGAAGCAAAGATACTTAAGCAGGGTGATACCATTACAATTGAGGTAGATACTGACAAGGATTATTATGTAACCTTAATTAATTGTAGAGCAATAACCTCAATAACGAATGCAAGCTATGAAGTGATTGGTAATCATTCTATCATAACTCCTGAGAAGAAAGGTGCCATTGTCGTTAAACTATAGTAAGCACAGCCACTTCATTACCTTTCTATTGTCATAACTAAAATAGCCTACTGTAAGGTATCCGACCAAATAAGGAAAATAGCCTATTTATTCATTTTTAATAAGAAATGTAATATAGTCACATACTTATATGAAGCATGATGATAAAATGCATTCATAAAAACAAAATAGTGAGGTGTAAATAATATGTTTTCCTTATTTATGAAAAACGATGCAAATACAATCCATGTAAGTGAGATAGACGATATTTTACCAGATATTAATCTTATTGATATCAGAGAGGTTTATGAATATGCTCATGGCTCTATTAAGGGCTCAAAAAACATTCCTATGGGACAGCTGTTATCGAATCCCAATAAATATATGGATAAGTCAAAGAAGTATTATATTATGTGTCAATCCGGTGGAAGAAGCTCTAGTGCCGTTGCTGCTCTAAAACGTGCAGGCTACGATGTTGTGAATGTGAAGGGTGGCATGGGAAGCTATTCTGGAAAAAACAGAAAATAAATAGTGGTAAAGATAGTGCCTTATCAAAGTGGCATGCTCCTACTTCAGAGGGAGCTGTGCTATTTAGATAAGGCACTTTTTTATTATATGACAATAGAAAGTTCACAAAGAGTTCAAGACCAATTTTCCACATGTTCTTCCACCAATAAGCGGGGCTTATTGGTAGAGAATTTGTGGTGGCGGGACTCTGTGGTATATAACAAAAGCTTAAGAATAAGACCGGTGCGATGTAGCAATCGCAGGGATCATCAACCACAGTTTATTTCTTATGAAGGATGTAAATATTATACTTAAGCTAACTAATAATTATAGAAAAGATAATCGCTGTTCGGAATAACGTGGTCAGATATTTATACGATAAGAGACCGGATATTCCAAGGGTCAGAGTAAAACTATTCACCGAGCTTTTCCATTCAGTCCAAATTATTCGGAACAAAATCGATTGGTTTTAGTCGGAGAGGAGTACTAATAAACGTATCTAAAAACTGCCTTAGTATCTCATAGGGATTAAATCGATATAATCCTGTAAGGGTGCATCTCTTAGCAGACATTCTATGATCTGTCTTCCGAGAGGATTGAGTTCCTCAGTATTGAATTTAGCAGCCTCTGTCTTAAAGAAGTCGATGAGGATTGCAGCACCGGCATCATAGCCCTCGGTACCAAGCTTGGACTGTCTCTCTGGCTGAAGGAACGATCTACGGATATATTGGCCATCAACCTTCAGTGATTCAAGACCATAACCTAATAGAGTACAACGAGCTTCCTTCAATTGGTCCATCTTAAATTTTGCACTACCACGACGAGCAATGTATTCTCTGGCAACCCACTGAGGATTGAAGCTAACTTTATATACACCGATGTGTTGATTCGGAATTAAGACATATCTGGTACTGGAGGAGCTTACAATCTGATCAAGCAGAAGATTAGCCTGCTTCACCATCTTACCTGTAGCAAATGGCCAATAGGAGCCGACACCTTCACTGATCATGCCTGTTCCACCGATTATACTTGGATTATTGTAGCCTCTGGGAGCAACCAAACGCCATAACCATGCAAGAGCAGGAGGAAGGATATGAAGCATACCTAAAATACCGTAGGAAGGATTCTCCTTTGTGCAGGGAGGAGTACGTACACCAAAGCTACGAACGTCAACCTCAACCGGGTCTGAAACAATATTAGGAACCAGATGTCTGGGTAAGATAGCTCTTGGATTCGGACAGGGTTTACCGTTGGAATCTAAGGTATGTTCCCAAACCAGGCAGGTTGCCTTCGGAACTCCTTGAATATTTAAGAAGAGAAGGGGCTCCTGTGGCTGGGTGAAAATCTTTTCATATTGAGGTGAAGTACCGTATTCCGTTACATGGTCCAGTCTTAAGAACCAGCCATTCTCCGCATCCTGTACCACTAATTTTTTACTATCGTTTTGCATCTTGGGATGGCAGAGTGCCATATCATCGGTTACAGGACGAAGCTCACAGGATTCGTTTAGTTCCAGATAAAACATCTCGCCGGTAACTGTGTTCTCGCCTAATACTAATCTGCCGTCAGCCGCTCTGTGGGGAGGCTCAATCATCTCAGACTTACCGCCACCGGAAGCGCCCTCATGCATAATAACGATCTCATTATCGTAAGGGGTGATTACCTTAACGGTAGAAGCGTGAGCAGTTAACCAGCCTTCTCGTTCTCCGATATTGAGTAATACGCCGTAAATACCCTTCTTAGCACTGGGACCGGGATAAAGATTATAGGAAAATACCTCATGAACCTCATCCAGACGGTTATGGACAACAATCTGCTTACCGTCAAAATTGGTATGACGAAACGGTGGTGCAAGATACACAATTGCCTTCGGGGTGAAGTTATCCTGAACCTCATCAATTCCTAAAAATCCCTGCAAATCTGCGAGGGCACAGGCAAAGAACGCCGCATTGGCAGGAGCGATTAAGATTGCATCATAGCCATATTCATAACCACCAGCCTTAAAAGGAAGAACAATGAGTTCTTGATTCTTAAGCCATTCGAAGGTCTCATTACGCAGAGGCTCAAAATCCTTTTGGTATACATCCTTGTATCTTGGCTTATCTGTGTCTAAGTTGTCTCCGATGACAAGACTGTCCGGATCACGGCGACGCATATAGTCCTCCATGTAATTAACAGCCACACCATTTTTACAACGAATAACATTCGCCTCAACGATATTACCCTTTCCCGGTACATCATAAGCAACCTCGTAGCTGTCTACCGCTTTATTGCCAAAGGAGAGCTCAATTAATTCTGCTCTTGATTTTGGGAAGATAACCTTACTGCTTCCGGTTATAATGTTCTTAACTTCGTCTGTCAAAACAAATTTCTGCAAGTAGTCCTTCATAAGATACTCCATTTCTTTAATTTACTTCATTTATCATATGCAAACTGGAATATGGATCAATTCACATAAACCTTGATTTGCTTTACTTTATCATTTAATTAGAATTTACTTATCGAAATCGTATTATACTATAACGATTTTTACGATAAAGGAACATTACATTTTCCACCACATTTCGGTTTGTAGCTTTTCATCCTTGGCAATTACTTCTTCAACCATATCGGACTTGAATTTTTCTAGCTTAGCACTAAGCTCTTCGTTATTTATCGCCAGTATCTGAGCGGCAAGTATTCCTGCATTGTCAGCGCCATCGATCGCAACGGTAGCTACCGGTATACCCTTGGGCATCTGAACGGTGGACAGCAGAGAATCCAGACCATCCATTGTAGAGGACTTAATTGGGATGCCGATTACTGGAAGGGTAGTATGGGCTGCGATAATTCCGGCGAGATGAGCAGCTTTACCAGCGGCACAAATAATAACACCAAATCCATTACTTTTTGCGGAACTTGCAAAATCACAGGCAAGTTTCGGAGTACGATGAGCACTCATTACATGAACTTGAACCTCGATACCAAAGCCCTTCAGAGAGTTTATGGCGCCTTTCACTACCGGCAAATCACTGTCACTGCCCATAAGAATTGCAACTTTTTTACTCATAATTCATTCTCCTTCTTTTATAAAGATATTGTTAGTGGTTATTACTATGTTATAATACCAATATTTCTTTATAAAAAAACCGATACCTCAGAATCACCCCCAAGATATCGGCTTACTTACAACTTAACCCAATTGAACTGCTACGCTACTCGGCATAATACTTTCATAAGTTAATTTGTGTCGTCATCCGTTAGTTTTTAGTCATTATATCTTCAATGTTTTGGTCTATGGTAATTACGATTATTTTCTCACCGGTCTTTGTACTGATGTCGGAATGGGTGCTGACGATGGCTACATCAATTATATCAGTAATCAATGTTTCCAGATATCCTCTCCCTCCTTCAAATAGGGTGGAACGTACTTTTTTAAATAATTCTACTCCCTGGGGATTATCAGTAAGCTTCTGTTCCGACGGGCTTAATACTCCTGACAAACGAATGATAATCATATCATTTATTATGTAAGTTCTGATAAGCTTTGGTCCTCTGCCCATATATTCCAGTTCAAACTTGCTGACGGCCTCAGAAATCTTTGCTTCTAACTGACCTTTGGTCATTCATATCACCTCTAAGTGAGTTTAATATACCGTATTTACAAAACAATGTCAACAAAAAAATACTTATTTTTTAAGTAAAATGTATTAATATACATAATAAAGTATAAGTATTACTGACAAAATTATTAGCTTTATCATACATAGGATTGATATAAATGTTGATATCTTCTATAGCTGATCAACAGATAGCAATAGAACGAAGCAGCAGACTATTATGCACACCAGGATTATCGAGATGGAAGAGGATACCAGTTGCAAAATACAATCCTAAATTTTGCATCTAAAATTGTAAAAATATACCTGGGGTAAACAATTACATAACAGAATAACCATATTTAAACAATTTATGTAATGTATAGTAAATACTACTTGACAAATACGTTTGTCCGTTGTTATAATTCGCTTAATAATAAACCGAAGTAAACCGTTGAGCAAGAGAAGTAAGAATTATGGATTGTATACAGAGAGCCGCTACTGGTGGGAATGCGGTTACAATAATAACTCTGAATGGACTTGTGAGGGAAGCCTGAAATCGATGAGAGTAGGCGCTTACGGGAACCCTGTCCGTTATCAGTAGGGTGCATATGATAGTATGCAGATAGAGAGGATGTATTTTTATACATCAAACCGGGTGGTACCGCAGAAGCATAAGCTTTTGTCCCTGTAATTACAGGGATGAAAGCTTTTTTTTCGTATAGGAATTTACGTCCTATACGATACCTATTTTTCAAAAAATAAAGAAAGGAAGTTCCCAGCCATTTTTGTAGGGAGGTGGGAATTAAGGTGATCGTAATGATAAGGCCCAGCTGTAATGAAATTGAAGTATTAGCAAAGGATTATAATGTGATTCCGATATGTAAGGAGATTTATGCAGATATAATTACTCCTATTACCTTACTACGCAAGATTTCACTGATCAGTAATCAATATTATCTGCTGGAAAGTATTGAAGGAGGAGAGAAGTGGGGACGATATTCCTTTCTTGGACTTAATCCAATCGTCCATGTTACCTGTAAGAACAAGATGGTCACCATAGAGGAAGGGAGTTCGAGAAATATTGAAACAGAAAGGCCTTTTGATGTACTACGAGAATTACTGGAGCGATATAAAGCACCAAAGCTTTCTGGTATGCCACCTTTTACTGGTGGATTGGTAGGATATTTCGGTTATGAGATGATCGGTTATGCAGAAGCGGTCCTGAAGCTTGAGAGCAGTGAATTTAATGATTTTGACCTGATGCTATTTGATAAGGTGATCGCCTATGATCACCTGAAACAGATGATAAGCATTGTGGTCAATATGAGAACGGATTGTGTCATGGAGAATTATGGGAAGGCTGTTACAGAGCTGGAGAAATTTACTCACTTTATTATGGAGCCGATGCCCTTTATACAAAAGACTTGTTCCTCAAAGCCAAGCTTCACCTGCAATCTAACAAAGGAGGAATATTGTCGCCTGGTGGAGAGAACGAAGGAATATATCGTGAATGGAGATATCTTTCAAGCAGTCATATCCAGACGCTTCCAGACCGAATTTAAGGATAGTTTATTGAATGCTTATCGTGTACTTAGAACGACGAATCCTTCTCCTTATATGGTCTTTATACAGAATAAGGAGGTACAGCTGATCTCAACCTCTCCTGAAACGCTGGTAAGGCTTAAGGACGGAAAGCTTACTACCTTCCCAATTGCTGGTTCAAGACCCAGAGGAGAAAGCGTGGCGGAGGATAATGCTTTAGTAGAAGAATTATTGGTAGACGAAAAGGAGCTTTCTGAACATAATATGCTGGTAGATCTGGCAAGAAATGACCTCGGTAAAATATCAGAATATGGAAGTGTTAAATTGATAGACTACAAAAGAGTTCAGAAGTATTCGAGAATTATGCACATCACCTCTGAGGTGGAAGGAAGTATAAGGGAGGGTATGGATGCATTAGATGCCATACAGGCTATTCTTCCGGCCGGCACCTTATCCGGTGCGCCAAAGATCAGGGCATGTGAGATTATTGAGGAGCTGGAGAAGACACCAAGGGGCATCTACGGAGGAGCGATCGGATATATTGATTTTACTGGAAATATGGATACCTGTATAGCAATTCGGATGGCGGTAAAAAAGAATGATATAGTATATGTTCAAGCTGGAGGAGGAATTGTAGCCGACAGTGTTGCGGATAAGGAATATGAGGAGTCAGGCAATAAGGCAAAAGCGGTAATGGAAGCAATTCAAAATTCAGTACAGGTGGATTAAATTTACGATTAAAGAATTAGTCTGAGAGGAGGGGTTTTATGATTTTATTGATTGATAATTATGATAGCTTTACCTATAATCTGGTACAGCTTGCAGGAAGTATCGGTGCAGATATGAGGGTAGTTCGTAATGATGAGCTAACAGTTGAGCAAATTAGAAGACTTGGTGCATCCCATATTATTCTCTCACCAGGACCTGGGTATCCAGGGGATGCTGGAGTATGCGAAGAGCTTGTTGCAAAGCTGAAGGGTGAGGTACCAATACTCGGGGTTTGTCTGGGTCATCAGGCTATCTGTGAAGTATTTGGTGCAGAGATTACATTGGCTAGTCGGCTGATGCATGGGAAACAAAGTGACATTCATATCGCCAATGGGGCCCGTGTGTTTCATGGCCTGCCACCGATTATTCAGGCAGCAAGGTACCATTCGCTGATTGCCAGAAAAGATACATTACCGGATGATTTGCTGGTAATTGCAGAGGATGATGACGGCGAGATCATGGCAGTTAAGCACCGAAATTATGAAATCTATGGCTTACAATTCCATCCAGAATCTATCCTTACACCACAGGGTGAGAAGATTATGAGAAATTTTATAAAGATAGGTGGTGAAGCACTATGATACAGCAAGCGATCTATAAGACTCTGAATAGAGAAAACTTAACTTTAGAGGAAACCAAAGCTGTGATGGAAGAAATCATGAGCGGTAGTGCGACGAATGCTCAGATAGCCGGATTTCTTACTGCAATCCGGATGAAGGGTGAGACAATCGATGAGATTACGGCCTGTGCCATGATAATGAGAAAATATGGCCTAAAGGTAACTCATCAGGGTGATGTACTGGATATTGTCGGAACCGGAGGAGATGAAGCCTTTACCTTTAATATATCTACCATATCGTCACTGATCATCTCAGCGGCCGGAATACCGGTTGCTAAGCATGGTAATCGTAGTGTTTCCAGTAAGTGCGGTAGCGCGGATGTTTTGGAAGCCTTGGGGGTAAAGATAGATATACCGGTAGAAAAAAGTGAAAGACTTCTTAAGGAGATTGGTATCTGTTTCTTATTTGCACCGATTTACCATTCTTCGATGAGATTTGCAGCTCCGGTCAGGCGGGAGCTGGGAGTTCGTACAATTTTTAATATTCTGGGTCCGCTCTCCAGTCCTGCTGATGCCAATCTACAGCTATTAGGCGTCTATGACGAGAAGCTGGTTGAGCCGATGGCTAGAGTACTGGCGAATTTAGGAGTGAAGAGAGCCATGGTTGTTCATGGACATGATGGTCTGGATGAGGTTTCTCTGACTGCAAAAACCACCGTATGCGAGGTGAACAACGGACAGGTTAACAGCTTTTTCCTAGATCCTCATCAGTTTGGATTTAAATATTGCAAAGCAGAAGATTTGATTGGAGGTGACCCGGTTAAAAATGCAGAAATTGCTTTGACAATTCTATCAGGTGAGCTAGGGCCGAAGCGGGATATCGTATTACTGAATTCTGCTTTATGCCTTTATATGTCTTATAACAATATCACTCTTCGAGAATGCGTAAAGCTGGCTGCCGAGACCATAGACAGCGGTAAAGCAATGAAGCAGCTAAAGAATTTCATTCGTTTATCCAATGCCTGAACGTAAGAGACAGGATAGAAAGGGCAAGTTTATGATATTAGATACCATAGTAAAAGCGACTCGACAGCGAGTGGATAAAGCAAAGGAGTTACTTCCCCTTGAGGAACTGAAGGAGAAAATATACGGGGTTGAAGGTGTGAACAGCTTTCATAAAAGAAATGTGTTTGCCTTTGAACGCGCCTTAAAAAAGCATAACAGTTTGTTAAAGGAAGACAATGCAATTGCTGTTATCTGTGAGGTCAAGAAGGCATCCCCCTCTAAAGGAGTGATCGCTGAGAGCTTCCCTTATCTTAGTATAGCTAAGGATTATGTTGAAGCAGGAGCGGATGCTATCTCTGTTTTGACTGAGCCCGATTTTTTTATGGGGGATAACCGGTACTTAAATGAGATCAGCAAAGGGGTATCGATTCCGGTATTACGAAAGGATTTTATTATTGAGGAATATCAGATCTATGAAGCCAAGCTAATCGGTGCAGATGCAATACTGTTAATATGTTCTTTACTCGAAACCCGGACACTTCAAAGATATCTTAAGATTTGTGATGAACTGGGTTTATCAGCTCTAGTAGAAGCACACACTGAGATGGAGATATTATCTGCAATTCGTGCAGGTGCCAGAGTAATTGGGGTAAATAACCGCAATCTGAAGACCTTTGATGTCGATATAAGCAATAGCCTATATCTGAGAAAGTACGTTCCAGAGGAGATCATCTTTGTTGCCGAAAGCGGTATTCGAAGTGCAATGGATATTGCTATGTTGAGTAGAGCTGGGGTTGATGCCGTTCTGATTGGAGAGACATTGATGCGAAGCAGTAATAAGAAAGATGAACTTGCAAAGCTGCGTGGCCTGCTACCATAACACGGTATGATACATATCATTAATTGGTAAGACGAATGCAATTCATGTGTTAATTGAGTGTTTCGATAAAATGTATTGAAGGGAGTATCCTGTGACAAAGATTAAGATATGTGGTTTATCAAGGAAAGCAGATATCTTAGCGGTGAATGAAGCACTGCCGGATTATATCGGCTTTGTATTTGCAAAGAGCAGAAGACAGGTGAGTGAAGAGACTGCATTGGCATTAAAAGAGCTTCTTCGTCCGGAGATATTATCCGTTGGAGTATTCGTAAATGAAGAGGTAGATCGAATCAGGCATCTGTGCAGCAGAGGAATTATCGATATTGTGCAGCTTCACGGAGATGAGACAGCCTCTTATATTCATCAGCTTAGAGGGAGTATTAACAGCCCGATCATAAAGGCAATCCGAGTATCCGGTAGAGATGCAATAAAAGATGCCGAGACTATCCCATGTGATTATCTGCTTCTGGATACCTATCAAAAGCAGCAGCACGGGGGCACAGGAGAAAGCTTCGACTGGTCTTTAATTCCAAAGCTTAGTCAACCGTATTTTCTCGCCGGAGGCATTGGCTGTGAAAATGTTATGGATGCAATAAATCAGATGAAGCCTTATTGTGTGGATGTTAGTAGTTCGGTTGAGACTGAGGGCTACAAGGATGCAGCGAAAATAAAGGAGATCGTTCAGCTAGTTAGAGCTGCATCACGGATGATGGAAGGATAGATTAAAAAATCCGAGTTGAAGAAAGGTATGGTTATTGATATGAATAATACAAGATTTGGACTCTATGGTGGAAGATATATACCGGAGACCTTAATGAATGCAGTAATCGAATTGGAGGAAGCGTATAACCGATATAAACAAGATACGGAATTTAATCGGGAGCTTGAAGATCTGCTGAGGAATTACGCAGGAAGACCATCCCTACTGTATTATGCAAAGAAGATGAGTGAGGAGCTGGGAGGTGCTAAAATCTATCTGAAACGGGAGGATCTTAATCATACCGGTTCACATAAGATTAATAATGTGTTAGGACAGGTGCTTCTAGCGAAGAAGATGGGTAAGACCAGAGTAATCGCAGAGACAGGCGCCGGGCAGCATGGTGTAGCAACCGCAACAGCAGCAGCACTACTGGATCTGGAATGTGAGATATTCATGGGTAAAGAAGATACGGAGCGTCAGGCATTGAATGTTTTTCGAATGGAACTGCTAGGTGCCAAGGTTCATGCGGTTACCAGTGGTACGCAGACACTGAAGGATGCGGTAAATGAGACACTTCGAGAATGGACGAAGCGGGTTGAGGATACCCATTATGTTCTTGGTTCCGTTATGGGGCCTCACCCATTTCCAACGATTGTACGTGATTTTCAAAGCATTATCGGTAAGGAAGTGAAGGAACAGCTTATGGAGAAGGAAGGAAAGCTACCGGATGCAGTACTTGCCTGTGTAGGAGGAGGTAGTAATGCAATGGGTTTATTTTATGATTTCATTGAGGACACCGGTGTCCGCTTAATCGGGTGTGAAGCTGCGGGCCTTGGAATAGAAACCGATCAGACGGCAGCTACTATAACAACCGGTTCCGTTGGTATCTTCCATGGAATGAAGTCTTATTTCTGTCAGGATGAATACGGTCAGATTGCCCCGGTATATTCTATCTCAGCAGGACTTGATTATCCTGGTATTGGACCGGAGCATGCTAATCTGCATGATACGAAAAGAGCCGAATATGTAGCAATAACCGATCGAGAGGCAGTGGATGCCTTTGAGTATTTGTCCAGGACGGAGGGGATCATCCCAGCCATTGAAAGTGCCCATGCGGTTGCTTATGCAAGAAAGCTGGCACCTACGATGGGGAAGGATCAGATTCTTGTAATCAATCTCTCCGGCAGAGGAGATAAGGATGTGGCGGCGATAGCCAGATACAAGGGGGTACAGCTTTATGAATAGAATAGAGAAAGTATTTGAGAGTAATAAAGCATTTATCCCTTTTGTGACAGCAGGTGATCCGACACTGGCTATTACAAAGGAATTAGTTCTTTGTATGGAGGCGGCAGGGGCTGATCTAATCGAATTAGGGATACCCTTCTCAGATCCGGTTGCGGAAGGGCCGGTGATTCAGGCGGCTGATGACAGAGCCTTAGCCAATGGCGCAACAACCGATAAGATTTTTGAGATGGTAGAGGAGCTTCGTAAGGAAAGTAAAATACCCATCGCTTTTATGACCTATATTAATCCTATTTACACCTATGGTGTAGAGCGTTTTATGGAGCAAAGCAGAAAAGCTCAGGTTGATGCTATCATAGTTCCCGATATGCCCTATGAGGAGAGGGAGGAGATTAAGCCTTACTGCGATCAATATGGTATTACTCTTATTTCGATGATTGCACCGACCTCAATGGAACGAATCAGAATGATTGCAATGGAGGCGGAAGGCTTTCTTTACTGCGTATCCTCCTTAGGTGTTACTGGTGTAAGAAATAATGTTGGAACCGGAATTGACGAGATGATCGCTCAGGCTAAGAGGGTTAAGGATATTCCCTGCGCCATCGGCTTCGGTATCTCGACCCCGGAACAAGCGAAAGACATGGCAACCATCTCGGATGGAGTGATTGTAGGAAGTGCAATTGTAAAAATAGTAGGAGAATATGGGGAATCCTGTGTTCCTTATGTGGGAGACTACGTTCGTAGAATGAAGGAGGCCTGTCTTAATGTCAGTAAATGTGAATGAGGCATTACAAAAGCTGAATACAGGGCAGGAACTTTCATCAAGGGAAGCCTATGATATAATTTCGGAAATACAAGCAGATCACATGACGGATATACAAATCATGAGTTTTCAGGTGGCATTATTAATGAAAGGTCCAACGCTTACCGAGATATCTGCAATCGCAAAAGCGATGCGGGAATATTGTATTACGGTAAATCCTAAAGTGGAAGGGGAGCTTATGGATACCTGTGGAACCGGTGGTGGCTTAAGCACCTTTAACATATCTACCGCAGTTGCTTTTGTTGCCGCTGCAGCGGGAATAAAGGTGGCGAAGACAGGGAGCAGAGGAAGTATCAATCTATCGGGAAGTGCTGATGTACTGGAAGCCTTAGGCGTGCAGATACACCAAACACCTGGTGCAGCAGAGAAGATGATTGAAGAGGTTGGGATTGCCTTTCTTTATGCCCCCTTGTTCCATCCGGTGATGCAGAAGATGATCCATCCGGAGCAGGAAATCGGTATCAAAACCATCTTTTACACGATTATCGGTCCATTAATCAATCCAGCGAAGGCTACCCGTCACGTGATGGGAGTATATAAACCAGAGCTTTTGGATAAGGTCAGTCAGGTAGCCATTGATTTGAAATATACCCGTGCCTTATTCGTCTACGGTGAAGACGGAATGGATGAGATATCTTTATTAGGAAAGACCAGAATCAATGAGTTGAAGAACGGAAGCATCACCAGCTATGAGCTGGTTCCCGAGGATCTTGGTCTATCCCGCTGTAAACCGAATGATATTATAACCGGGACACCGGAAGCCAATGCGGTAATGATTAAGGATGTATTCTCAGGCAAGAATAAAGGACCTCGCAGGCAGGCAGTCATACTCAATGCGGCAGCAGCTCTGATGATCGGTGATAAGGCAGACAGCCTAAAGCAGGGTGTTAAGCTTGCCGAAGAGATCATAGACAGCGGTTTAGCACAAAATAAGCTTAATGAGCTTATTGAAGCTTCCCATTCTTATAAATAGTTTTTATGTTGATAGCAAAAACGGAACAGCAATACTCTACGTAAGGTGATACAATATAATTACCGTACGGGAGAAAGGAAAGGTAACTAGGTGAATTATCGTGATGACATGAGCCGCAGTATCGATTATATTGAAGAGCATATCAAAGAGAATTTAACAGCAGCTGATATCGCTGAAATTGCAGGATATTCGTTATACCACTTTTGTAGAGTGTTCAATATCTGTACTGGGCAACCCTTAATGGAATATGTCCGAAGCAGAAAATTATCCTTGGCGCGCATGGATTTGCTGAAGGACATCAAAATTCTTTCTGTTGCAATAGACTATGGCTTTGATACGGCCAGCGGTTTTTCAAAGGCTTTTCGGAATGAGTTTGGTTATAGTCCGACAGAGTACATTGCAAGAATGAAGTATCGCACGATTGCTGATCAATTAACTAATATAGGAGGATATTTAATGAAACCTGAATTAAAACATAAGGAAGTCTTTCTAGTAGCAGGCTATGGTATAAAGACGAATATAGCAAGCGGATATACAAAGGATATTGCAGCTTACTGGGAGAATTATGAGGGGGAGAACCTGGAAAGTAAGCTGTATCAGCTACTCAATCCACCGAAGCACGGGGAGGTTTGTATGTGTGTCCCTTCAGACGGGGAAGGAGATATGATATACTTACTTGGAGTAGTTGTTAGCGATTTTTCTAAGATAACCAAGGATATGATTACTGTGGAGGTCCCAGAGGCAGATTATGCTGTTTTTACTACAATGCCGGTGGATACCAGTGACGCAAAGGAAGAGGGTGGCTCCGATTTCTCGAAAGCCATCAAAGCAACCTGGAAATATATCTTCGAGGAATGGTTCCCGAGTAGTGGATACCAATATGATGAGAGTAAATTAGACTTTGAATACTATGATGAGCGTTGCCATTCCAGACCGGATACCGTGATGGAAATCTATATTCCGATTATCATAAAGGAATAATGAAATCAAATTATCTTCTACTTTCCTAGCTATTTATAAAACTGATTTTACGGATAAAGCGTACAGTACGATAGAAACTATAATCTATTGTAAAAATTAATTATGATCAAAATTAAATAGAAGGAAAAGTGAAAATTAATCAATAATTAATTAGAAGGATCAGTGAAAATTGATCAATAATTAAATAGAAGGATCAGTATTGATTAAAAATTATTTGAAGGTTAAGAAAAATTGATCAAAAATTAATCAGCAGGTTTAGTAACAAAGGTATTGACATTGACGCTACGTAAAGGTGTAGACTCGGTTTGTAAGGGGGTTACAACATGGAATATACAGTGCAGAAATTAGGCCAAATGGCTGGGATCAGTACCAGAACGCTTCGATATTATGATGAAATTGGTATCTTAAAGCCGGCTAGAATCAATTCAAACGGATATCGAATCTATGGGCAGGCAGAGGTGGATCGACTGCAGCAGATCTTGCTGTATCGACAGATGGGTGTGAACTTGGATGTCATTCAGGATATCCTAAGCTCCAAGACCTTTGACGAGTTGGCAGCACTGAAGGATCATTTGGTGAAGCTCCTTGCACAGAGACAACAAATTGATATGCTGATTAATAATGTCGAGAAGACAATTGAAAGTCGGGAAGGAAGAAGAATAATGAAAGACAATGAAAAATTTGAAGGCCTTAAGAAAAAGTTAGTAGAAGATAATGAGAAGAAATACGGGCAGGAGATCAAAGAAAAGTATGGAGAGGAGGCTGTGACAGCTTCCAATGCCAAGCTGATGAATATGACCGAAGCGCAATACGCAGAATACGAGAAGCTAGGTCAGGAGGTTCTAGATACGCTGGAGCAGGCCTTTGCTACAGGAGATCCTGCCGGAGAGCTGGGTCAAAGGACCGCTGATCTTCATCGGCAGTGGTTAAGCTATACCTGGGGCAGCTATAGCAAGGAAGCCCATGCCGGACTTGCCCAGATGTATGTGGATGACGAGCGGTTTACCGCTTTTTATGATAAGAAGCAGCCAGGTTTGGCAGTATTCTTAAGGGATGCCATTCACATCTATACCAGCAAATAGTAATGTCTATACTTCGCTATATGGAATAGAAGTGTAGAATCACAGGAGGACATTGCGAGAAGTGGTAGTGTACTCTTATCGATTAGGCGAAGCTGTTGTCTGGCCTTTCTAATTAACACATTCCATAGCTCATAGCTTATAATCATGGATATGCTTAGTAACTAAGCATATCCACGATTGCTTTTACAGCCACATCAGTCATAACATTATAATCAAGATATTCATGCTGATGATACACGATCTCATGGATGATATTTTCTATGATATCGATCATTATGTGAGCTTTTTCCAAGGCATTCGTAGGTTTGATATCATAAGCCGCCATCAATTCAACGATCTGTGTAGCAATATTGGATTGAAACCGGCAGAACAAGTCACTGATTTCTTTATCGGTATGAGCAAGGGCTTGCATTTCTTCATGAACATTTTTGGACATGGTATGTCCTATGGTGAGGGTTGTGATGATATTCTTTAAGGTCTTTTCAATATCTACAGGCTTTTCAAGCCTCTTAATTGCTTCATACATAGGAGTAGTAATACTCATCTCATAAATATCGATTACTTCCATAAATATATCTTTTTTGTCTTTAAAATAATTATATACGATTCCGGTGGATACTCCGGCTAACTTTGCAATTTCAGCAGTATTCGTATTATGATAACCCTTTTCGCTGAATAATTGACAACCTGCATCTATAATTTTCTTTCTTTTTTCAATCGACCGCTGCTGCTGCGGCATCCTGATCTGACCGTTTCCCATGTAAATGCCTCCTTTTACCTATTATTGATTATAATAATGAAAATCGATTTCGTCAACCTTAGTAAATAAATATATAAATGTGAAATTATATTCACATATATCATTGACATGCATAATATGATATCATATAATTGGTAAAACATGAAAATAAATTCATGTTCAGATTATGATATTACAGCTTATTAAATGCAAGGTTTAACTTATGGAAAATTATTGAGGATAAGAAAGGTGGGAGATAGTATGAATTTTATTGAATTTAAGAATGTAACAAAAGAGTATGTATTAGGTGAGACGAAGTTTTTCGCAGTAGACCACATTAATTTCGAGATTAATGAGGGAGAATTTGTTGTTATTCTAGGGCCCAGCGGTGCCGGTAAATCTACGTTACTCAATCTTTTAGGGGGAATGGATTATGCGTCTTCAGGGGATATCTTAATTGACGGACAGTATATCTCTAATTACAAAGACGATGAATTAACCGATTATCGTGCAACTAAGGTAGGCTTTGTATTTCAGTTCTATAATCTAATACCTACCTTGACCGCGCTAGAGAATGTCACCTTAACCAAAGAAGTAACCAAAGTTTCGATGGATCCAGTCAAAGTATTAGCCTCGGTTGGTTTACAGGAACACATGAATCAATTTCCCGCACAATTATCCGGAGGAGAACAGCAAAGGGTCTCAATTGCCAGAGCCATCTGCAAAAACCCGGCAATGCTATTGTGTGATGAACCCACCGGAGCACTGGATTCTGAGACCGGAACAGTAATCCTCAGTCTTTTACAACGCTTATGCAGAGAGAATAATAAGACGGTAATTATTGTATCCCATAATGCAGCCTTGGCAGAGGCTGCTGACAAGGTAATCCATATAAAGAACGGAAAAATTACTCATATTACTGTGAATGAACATCCAATTGATGTAAGAGAGGTGAATTGGTGATGCTGCTTCGTAAAATGCTAAGGGATATGAAATTAAATAAGACTCAGTTTATTTCTATCTTTCTGATGGCTTTCCTGGGAGTATTTATCTATGCCGGAGTCAATAGTGAGGGAAATGGCTTACAGATGACAGCAGAGGAATTTTATGAGGCAACCAATTTAGCAGATGTTTGGGTTTACAGTACGGGCTTTTCTGAAGAGGCTGCCATAGAGGTTGAGAAGCTGGAGCAGGTGGAGAAAGTAGAAAGAAGACTGACAATTAAGTCTGTTGTTGATTTCGATAACAATCCTACGGTGACATTACATTTCGTTGAGGAATTCTCCATATCACAATTTCGTCTGATGGAGGGTGAGCCCTTTTCGGCTACGGATAGTGAGGGTGTCTGGCTGGATCAATTATTTGCGGAAGCAAAGAACTTGAGGGTGGGAGATAAGATCCGTTTTAATGTCAATGGAGTTACCCTCGATAAAGTGATTAGAGGTATGGTAATAAGCCCGGAGTATGTATATTTCACCGGTGGTGATGATATTGTTCCGATCCGAACCGATTATGGTTTCGCATTCCTATCCGATAAGGCGTTTTTGGAGGGGATACCGATTGTCTACACGGAGCTTATGGTTAAAGCGGATAAGGAAGCAGGGACTGGTCTTGAGGATGCCATAGATCAAGCTCTGGAAGGAAAATACAGTGTATCTATTGCTAGAGAGAATTTGCGAAGCTATATGCAATTTAATGAGGAGATGAAGGAGCATAAAGCCATTGGACAGATATTTCCTATCGTTTTCCTGGCAGTAGCGGTATTAACTATCGTAACCACCATGTCAAGAATCGTTAATAATCAAAGAACTCAGATTGGTGTCCTAAAAGCAATCGGATTTAAACGTAGAAGGATATTATACCATTACGTATCTTATGCTTTATGGGTCAGTCTGGCCGGAGCAATTCTGGGTGTTATTGTCGGACCAATGCTATTACCATATCTATTCTATTACTCCATGCAGACCGTCTATACCCTTCCGGAATGGAAGTCTGTAATCCCTGTTTCCGTATTTTATATGGTATTTGCAACAATTCTGGTTTGTACACTGGCAGCTTATATGACCTGCCGTAATGTACTTAGTGATACACCTGCACAGAGTTTGAGGCCGAAGGCTCCAAAATCAATAAAGCACAGTATTTTTGACCGTACCCGGCTTTGGACATATTTAAGCTTTCATTCCCAGTGGAACCTTCGTGATGTCATCCGTTGTAAAGGAAGATCCTCCATGGCCATAGTAGGTATCTTGGGGTGCTCAGCGTTATTAATCTGTGGTTTTGGGTTACAGGATACGATGGATCATATCGTAACCTGGAATTATGAGGTTATCAACAACTATGAGACACAGCTTGAGCTTATGGATACCATTACAGAAGAACAGCTTGATAAGATTATACAGGAAATCCAAGGTGAAGGTGTATTTGAGGGGAAGGTCGAGCTTAAGGTAAAGGGTAAGAAGAAGAGCGGAGAGATCATGGTGATAGAAGAGAAAACAGGTCTGATTCAATTTGTTGATGAAAAGCGAAAACTTATTAAACTTCCCAAAGACCAGCTCTCAATCAGTTATAAGATGGCAGAGAATCTGGGAGTGAAGGTTGGTGATGAGATCTCCTGGCATATCTATGGTGAGGAGAGATGGAATACCTCCGAAATTGGTGCTATATACAGAACACCCTTTACGCAGGGTATTACAATGTACCGGTCATTATATGAGGAGCTTGGATATACCTATCGACCTTCGATGATCGTAAGTGAGCAGAGCAATGGATCACATCGATATACCGAAGGGAGAGACGGAATATCGAAAATATCAGATAAAGAGGATCTGATCAAGAGCTATCGTACCTTAGCACGTGCAATGGATGTCATGGTATATACCCTAATCGTTGCAGCAATTATACTTGCGGTAGTTGTAATCTACAATCTTGGTGTACTGTCATTCACAGAACGGCAGAGAGAGCTGTCAACATTGAAGGTCATGGGCTTTAAGACCAAAAAGCTTCGAAGGCTTTTATTAACACAAAATATCTGGCTGACGATTATCGGTATCATTCTGGGAATACCCATCGGCATATGGATCCTTCAATATATCTTTCAGTTCCTTGGAGATGTATTTGACTTCATCATCGTCGTAGAATTCAGCTCTTATCTCTATACCATTATCGGTACTATATTAATATCTGCGGCAGTGAATCGACTATTTTCGAAGAGAGTGAAGAATATTGATATGGTAAGCTCATTAAAAGGGGTAGAATAAGCAGGATAAGAAGGTACTTTAAAGAAGTGTAATCTTAAGTAAAGGAAAGGATAACTTGCGCCAAATACGGGATAATCAGTTAAATAGGTTATCCTGTATGGGGGGCATGTTATCCTTTCCTTTACTCGAATCCTTTATTTTAAGTCATACTTATCCATCACTCTAAGATGGAGGAAGCATTAAATCTTTATCATCTTCTAAAGCATATCATCCTTAGCCAGCTTTGCCTGATCGAATTTCTCACGGCGAATATGGCAATAACCACTGGGGTTCTTATCCAGATATTTCTGATGATATTCCTCAGCAATATAGTAATTACGAAGGGGTAATACTTCAATGGCAATTGGCTTCTCATAATGAGTCTGAAGCTCCTTAATTGACGCTTGAATGACAGGAATATCCTGATCATCTACATAATAGATTCCGGTACGATACTGAGTGCCGGAATCTCCACCCTGACGATTGACAGAGGTAGGATCAATAACATCATAATAAAGAGTCAAAATAAATTCCAAACGTACGATCCTCGGATCATAGAACACACGAACAGTCTCTGCGTGACCTGTGTTATTATGGCAGACCTCCTGATAAGTAGGGCTCTCAGTATTACCATTGGCATAACCAACGTCTGTCTTTACAATTCCATTGATATTCGCTAAATATTTTTCCGTCCCCCAGAAGCATCCCCCTGCGAGATAAATTTCTTTTAAATTCATTTCTGTTGACATATGAAAGCTCCTTAATGCCTTTATCATTAGGCTATTATATTGATTTTACGTCGTTTTGTAAAAGATTTTAAGAATCTCATTAACCACTAAGGGCACCAATGAGAATCCAATTACAAGTCCCCAGTCCTGAAGGGTAAGATTATGCACACCAAAGGCATTTGCAAGAACGGGAATGGATATTACAACCAGCTGTAGTAAAACACCTACAATAATCGCACCAACCAAAAACTTGTTTGAGAATAAACCAATCTTGAAGATGGACTTTTTGGAGTTTCTCATTGATAAGGAATAAAACAGCTGAGAGGCTGCTAATACCACAAAAGCCATGGTTCTAGCATAGGTGAGACTTTCCTCGGGAACGGCTCCGTCACCCAGAACATAGCCATGCTCCCAAAGACCGTAATAGAAGGCTGTCAGTGTTAAGAGACCGATGAGTAGGCCACCGATTACTGCTCTAAGGCCTGCACCTCTGGCGAAAAAGCTTTCCTTTGGATTCCTTGGCTGCTGCTTCATAACATCCTTATCACCAGGATCAATACCTAAAGCAATCGCTGGAAGTGAATCTGTGATTAAATTAACCCAGAGAATCTGAGTCGCAATCAAAGGAACCGGCCAGTTTAAGAGGATGGATAAGAAGATTGCAATTACCTCACCTAAATTACAGGATAAGAGGAAGATAACGGACTTCTTAATATTATTGTAGATATTTCTTCCTTCTTCAATTGCATGAACAATTGTAGTGAAGTTATCGTCCGTTAAAATCATATCACTGGCACCCTTCGCAACATCGGTACCCGTGATACCCATAGCAACACCGATGTCAGCAAACTTGAGAGAAGGAGCGTCATTTACACCATCGCCGGTCATGGATACAATATTGCCATGCGCTTTGAAGGCTCTGACAATCTTAACCTTGTGTTCCGGTGATACACGGGCAAATACACGATAATTATTAATATTAGCAGCAAAGGCTTCCTCCGATAAGTCATCGATCTCTGCTCCGGTTAAGCTTTGCTCAATGGAATCTGCAATTCCTAATTCCTTAGCAATTGCAACAGCAGTATTCTTATGATCGCCGGTTATCATTATCGGACGGATACCCGCACGCTTTGCTTCTGCAATCGAAGCCTTGACCTCAAGCCTTGGAGGATCAATCATACCTACTAATCCTATGATGGTAAGATCCTTCTCCATTTCCTCTGGAGCGATAACAGCTGCTGTATCCTTATACGCCACACCAAGTACACGAAGTGCATTGTCGGACATATCCTCAGTAATTTTTAAATAATCAGCCTTCAATTCAGGAGTTAGAGGAACCACCTGACCGTTCACAAGAGCAGTAGTAGATAGTTTTAGAATATGATCAATCGCACCCTTGGTATGAACCCGGTATCCGCTGCCTTCCACATTCAGAGTAGACATCAGCTTACGATCAGAATCAAAGGGATTTTCCGAAACTCTTTTATGTTTGTTGTTCAAATCGGTACGACCTAAGCCAAATTTATCGCCCAAGATAATCAGAGCAATTTCAGTAGGATCGCCGGTTCCCTGACCATTCTCATAGGTTGCATCAGAGCAGAGAACAAATGAGCGGATTAACTCCTTCTCATCCGAAGTAGCAGTCTGAGTGGTCTCAGTCTGAGATACCTCGGTAAGCTTTCCGGATGTGTATTGTTTCACCACGGTCATCTTGTTCTGTGTTAAGGTTCCTGTCTTATCGGAGCAGATAATATTAACAGAACCTAAGGTCTCTACAGCAGGAAGCTTTTTAACAATAGCATTAATCTTCGACATTCTGGTAACACCGAGAGCTAGTACAATGGCTACTATCGCTGCCAGACCCTCAGGGATTGCTGCAACTGCTAAGCTGATTGCTGTTAAGAACATCTCAAATAAATCACGTCTTTGAATTAGTGCAATGACAAAGATCAAAGCACAGATTCCGATGGCAAGGAAACCAAGTATTCGCCCAAGTTCATCGAGACGCTTTTGAAGAGGAGTCATTTCTTCATTATCAGACTCAAGTATTTTTGCAATCATACCGATTTCTGTATCCATTGCTGTGGCAACAACAACACCTTCGCCACGTCCATAGGTAACAAGAGTGGAGAGAAAGGCCATGTTAGCCTTATCACCTACCGGTGTCTTCGGATCCTCAAAAATGGAATTTGCATTCTTTGAGGTGGGTACGGACTCACCTGTCAGCGCAGATTCTTCAATCTGTAGGTTGGCACTTTCAATTAACCGAAGGTCGGCTGATACAAATCTTCCAGCATCCAGTATAATAATATCACCTGGTACAACCTCTTCCGAATTGATTTCCTTGATTACTCCGTCTCGTCTGACAACCGATTTCGGGGTGGTCATCTTCTGAAGTGCCTCCACTGCCTTTTCTGCCTTATACTCTTGAATTACACCAATAACCGCATTTAGAATAATTACCAGTAAAATAATAACTGAATCGGCGATTTCCCCAATAATTAATGTAATTACTGCGGCTGCCAATAGGACATAGATCAACATGTCTTTTAATTGTGAAAGAAATAAGGAAATTATACTTTTTTTTGCCTTTCCCTTCAGCATATTCATGCCGTACTTCTCTAAACGTATCTTTGCTTCTGCTTCCGATAGTCCAACGGCAGGATTAACGCCAAATTCCTTCAGCACTTCATTCGATGATTTCGAAAACCACATAGTAACACCTCTTTCATACATCTTGCATTCATTATAGTTCCTAATAAAAGGTACTTTATGCTTAGAAGCATAGATCTACAGTAAAAACAGTAGGATAATTATACCATGACCCGTAAATTTTAGCATTAGAAAAGTATTAGAATTGTAAAATATTGAGACATTAATAATACATTATTTAGGTCTACTAATGTTTGACACGGTAGGTAAAGAATAGTAAAATATAGGAGATCAATTGAAAGAGAGGGAGAATAAAAGCCGTGTCCAAAAGTATTAGTGAAATATTGCAGGGATATGGAATGAGAGAAGGAATGATCGATTATATTTCGTATGGGCTTTTGATCCTCATTATTATTTTAACCTGCATTATGGTAAATATCATCGTTAAAAAAATAGTCTTAAGGCTGTTAGCTAAATTAATCTATCGAAACAGGCATCTATGGGATAATATCCTGTTAGAACGGAAGGTATTCGGCCATATGGCCAATTTGTTACCCGGAATTATTGTGTATTTATTTGCACCTGCTTTTGGAGCGTTATCCTCCTATATTGGAAGAGGCTGTGCAATCTATATATCGATTGTAATACTTTTTGTTGTAAATGCACTGCTAAATTCGATTGATGACATCTATCGCAACTATCCGATCTCTAAAATCAGACCAATTAAAGGATTAATACAAGTCGTTAAAATTGTATTATATATCGTAGACGGAATCGTAGTAATTGGAATCGCTTTGGATCAGAATCCACTGTTAATGTTAGGTGGTATCGGTGCCTTGGCCGCTGTTTTCTCCTTTGTATTTAAGGATTCCATACTTGGTTTTATTGCCGGATTACAGCTGACCTCTAATGATATGCTGCGGATTGGAGACTGGATTGAAATGCCGAAATTCGGTGCGGATGGAGATGTGATTGATATCACCTTAAATACAGTCAAGGTTCAGAATTTTGATAAGACAATTGTAACGCTGCCAGCCTATTCCTTAGTCACGGATGCCTTCAAAAACTGGAGAGGTATGACTGAATTTGGTGGGCGTCGTATTAAACGTTCTGTTATCATTGATGTTACCAGCATCCGTTTCTGCACTCAAGAAATGATTGATAAATTTAAAAAGATTAACTATCTAAAGGAATATATTACAGAGAAAGAGAGTGAATTAAATAGCTATAATAAGAGATACAATGCGAACAGTGAATTGGATTTTAATAAAAAGAGGCTGACCAATATCGGTACCTTTCGTGTATACATTGAGAATTATCTTAGGGATAATCCCAAGCTTCATAAGGGATTGACCCAGTTGGTTCGGCAATTGCCCCAAGGAGAGAACGGTTTACCGTTGGAGATCTATGCATTTACAGATGAGACGAAGTTCGAGAATTTTGAGCGGATTCAGTCCGATATCTTTGATCATATATTTGCAATAGCAGGAGAGTTCGAACTTCGAATCTTCCAGAGCCCAACCGGCTACGACATGCGCGAATAAGCAGATTAGTCCATAAGAAATAAGTACATTTATCAAGCTTGCTTGAATAAATGTACTTATTTTTATGGATAAGTGCAACGCGAGCTCGAATACTTTGTATTTGAAGTATTCGAGCTGCTAATCTGCTTATTCGCGTAACATCAATTTATCAAGCTTGCTTTGCAATCTTTCTATTGTCATGAATTAATAGAAGCAGGAATAATTAAATTCCTGCTTCTACTAACTGGTGTCTCAATTTTCTGTTTTAGTGCAAATATTCAGTTCGATAGTGAGTTCTAACTAATAACAAATTATTTTTATAACTGTCCAAAAGCTATCATCTCCCAACTCTACAAGAACACATTGCTGCTTATAATTCTGAGACTAAATTATAAGATTCTATATTCTTTTTTTAGATACGACTGATAACTTATTCGTATAAAGTCTATGCCATCATGCAAGTTAAGTTCATACGTCGTATCTGATATTTATTATGTTCCAAAGAGAAAATTATATACGCGATTTATAATTATTTTTAAAAAATAAAATCTATAAACAAAGATATTGATATTAAGCAAGTAGATAAGTTATAGTATTATAATCACATGTATTGTTCGCAAGGGTTTACTGTAGCGACCAGGGGAGGTTAAGAGATGATAAATAATATAATAAATAAAATTAAAGAGACTATTTCAGTAAAGTCATTTTGCTTCATTGCTATAGATGGGTGCGGTGGCTCAGGAAAGAGTACCCTGGCAGAACATATTGTTTCAAGGTATGTCGGTGGTCAGATAATACATATGGATGATTTCTACAAACCATCGAATGAAAGATCACAACTGGAAATATGGGAAAAAGAAGCAGGAGAAGATTACGATATCAAAAGACTGAAACAGGATATTATTATTCCTGTTATAAACGGTATGGAAGCAAGGTATCAAAGATATGATTGGGGATTGGATAAATTGGCAGAATGGCACACCATAGAACCAAATGGATTAATTATTGTAGAAGGGGTTTACGCTATAAGTGACCAGTTGCATAATATGTTTGACATTAAAATATTTGTAGAATGTAATAGAGATCTTCGTTTAAAGAGAGGATTAATGAGAGATGGTGAAAATGCACTTGAATCCTGGGAGCATTGGATGATAGGAGAGGATAAATATCTTCAAGAGCAGAAACCGAGAGATCGGTCTGATTTTATAATTTCAGGAGAAGAAATATACTAAATAGGAACGGCGATCATTACTCGCTAAAATGGATACAGCTTTTGAAAGCGTGTAAGGATATTTGTGTTATACTATTTGGTATCATGAGAAAGAAGGAGACAGGTTAAATCTCTCTGTCTCCTTCTTGGTTATAACTATATTAATTTTGAGCTGCGTTCTTTGTAAACTATTGTGCCGTTTGGCGTCTTTTGATAACCTTAAGACGAGTAAATTCTTCTCGTTCCTTTTCCTCCAAGGCATTCTGTATCTCAGTAACCAGAGTAGTATAGGAAGGAATCGTGATGTTTTTAAGTGCATTGGCACGTTTTTGTGTCTTATTGATATTGGTAGCCAAACGATAAGCTGAGTTTTCTATCATAGATAACCTTATGGTAAGATCCTTTACCTTGACAAAACGTTTCGTAGCTTCATCTAGAGACAGCTTCGTCTGAAAAAAGGCATACGTAGGTTTGCTAACAGTACTATCATACTCCACTAACGGGATTTCTGTACCCATAATGCTTCGCTGCTTAATCTCTATGGAGTCTTCTTCCGGAATGGTGTTGCTTAATTCCTGAACATTGATAATGCCCATCTCGATATTAGCCTGCTGGAGTGAGAGATAAGCGGAGGTAAAGGTACTATCAATTTCTCTCTGAATATCCTTAGCCTTATCAATTAATTCCATCAGCTCACGCATCAAAATGTTACGCTTCTTATCCATTAATTCGTAACCCTGCTTCGCAAGCCTCAGGGAATTCTTAGCCAATATTAAGTTACCCTTCGTAGGGAAGGTATTCGGATTCATGGAATCACCTCTATTCGCTTACTGCTTTCTTGGGCTGGAAATATTTATCCAAAATCTTGGTATCAATACGGTCAAGCTCTTCTCTGGGCAGGATGGATAATAATTCCCAGCCCTTATCTAGAGTTTGAACGATAGTACGATCTTCAATCATTCCTTGAGCAATGAATTCCTGTTCCATCGCAGCACCAAACTTCAGGTACAGCTTATCCAGAGCAGACAATTCATCCTCACCGATAACGCTTGCTAAGGCTCTTGCATCGCCTACGCGGGCATAGGAAGAGAAGAGCTGATTAGCGAGGTCCTGATGATCTTCTCTGGTATAGCCCTTTCCGATACCGTCCTTCATAAGACGGGAGAGGGAGGGGAGGATACTGATCGGAGGATAAATCGCTTTCTGGTGAAGGGAACGGTCAAGAACTATCTGTCCCTCGGTAATATATCCGGTTAAGTCCGGGATGGGATGGGTAATATCATCATTGGGCATGGTTAAAATCGGAATCTGGGTTACTGATCCGGGACAGCCATGAACAATTCCAGCTCTCTCATAAAGAGTAGCCAATTCACTGTAAAGATATCCGGGATAACCCTTTCTGCTGGGGATTTCACCTTTTGAGGAGGACACCTCACGCATTGCTTCTGCAAAAGAGGTCATATCCGTAAGGATAACCAGAATATGCATCCCCTTTTCGAAAGCAAGGTATTCTGCAGCAGTTAAAGCCACCTTAGGCGTAATCAGACGTTCAACAACCGGATCATTTGCCAAATTAAGAAACATTACAACATGTGAGCTGGCGCCGCTTTCCTCAAAGGTTCTGCGGAAGAAATCGGCTACATCATGCTTTACACCCATTGCAGCAAATACAATCGCAAATTCTCCTTCGGAATTCTCTCCAAGAGAAGCCTGTTTTACAATCTGTGCAGCCAGCTGATCGTGAGGAAGTCCATTTCCTGAGAAGATGGGCAGCTTCTGACCACGAATCAGGGTAGTCAGACAATCAATTGCAGAGATACCTGTCTTAATATAGTTTCTCGGATATTCTCTGGAGCAGGGATTCAGTGGTTGACCGTTCACATCGCGCTTTGTCTCGGATACAATATTACCCAAGCCGTCGATCGGCTGACCTACACCATTGAATACACGACCGAGGATCTCGGGAGAGAGTGCAACCTCCATCGGATGTCCGGTTAATTTAGTATGGGTATTGAATAAGGACATATCCTCGGTACCCTGGAATACCTGGATTACAGCCTTATCCTCATATAATTCGACAATTCTTCCAAGTTTTTTCTTATTGCCTTCCACTGTCAGTTCTACAATTTCATCGAAGGATGCTCCTCGAATACCTTCCAGAACAATCAGGGGGCCGTTAATTTGACTTAGTCCTAAATATTCTATTGACATAATCTATCCTCCTAATTCTTTAGGGATGTTGCCGAAATCAAAACCTATTATCTTCGTAGGAGTATCATCGTTCTTCTTGAGTGATTTTACACTGATGTATGCACCTGTAAGTAGCTGCCTGATCATAAAATAGGCAGTACTGGTGAGATAGAGGTGTAAAATTATCGAAAGAAGGATGATGATATAAACTACGAAGTCTTAAAAGCTTAGCGGTAACATCTTTATTCTTTTATGCATTCTTCGCCATAATTTGTTCATAGAACTCATCAATCATAGCCCTGTAATCATCAAATTTATCTAACTCATCATTCGCAACATCATATTTTATGGTGATTACTTTATCAAAAACAGGGCTTTCTTTTAATAGAGACATAGGCATGTTGCGGTCTATGAGCTGTCTTGACTTTTGGAATAAATACAGAATGGTCTGCATCATCTTAAGCTGCTTAGCCATTGGCACATAGGTGTCAGAAGGGTGATAGGCGTTCTGTTGAACAAAACCAAGACGAATTACTCTTGCGATCTCTAAAACCAGCTTCTGATCATCGGGTAGAACATCGCTACCGATTAGCTTAACAATTTCGTTTAACTGACTTTCCTGTGTAAGTAGGCTTAGAATCTGATTACGACATTCTACAAAGTCTTCACCGACATTCTTGGTATACCAGGGTGCAAGGTCATTCACATATTCACTATAGCTGGTCAACCATTGAATTGCGGGGAAATGACGTGCGTAAGCAAGAGATTTATCCAGAGCCCAGAAGCAACGAACGAAACGCTTTGTGTTCTGTGTTACCGGCTCAGAGAAGTCACCACCCTGGGGAGATACAGCACCAATGATAGAAACACTACCTTCCGTCCAATTCAGGTTCTGCATAAAACCGGCACGCTCATAGAAAGCGGAGAGTCTTGATGCCAGATAAGCAGGGAAGCCTTCTTCGGCAGGCATTTCCTCAAGACGGCCTGACAATTCACGAAGAGCTTCTGCCCAACGGGAGGTGGAGTCTGCCATGATTGCCACATGGTAACCCATATCTCTATAATATTCTGCTAATGTAATACCGGTATAAATACTTGCTTCACGTGCTGCAACCGGCATATTGGAGGTGTTGGCAATCAGTGTGGTACGATCAAGTAAGGGATTACCGCTCTTGGGATCTACCAGCTTGGTGAAATCCTCGAGAACCTCGGTCATCTCATTGCCACGCTCGCCGCAACCGATATATACGATGATATCAGCATCGCACCATTTTGCCAACTGGTGCTGCGTCATTGTCTTTCCGGTTCCGAAACCACCCGGGATAGCAGCAGTGCCACCCTTGGAGATGGGGAACAGTGTATCTAGAATTCTCTGACCGGTAACCAAAGGGCGGTCGGAGGGATATCTTTTCGCGGTGGGGCGCGGGATACGAATCGGCCATTTCTGTGTCAAGGACAGCTCTTGTTCCTGACCTTTATTATCAATAATTGTTACAATCGTATCCTTGATGGTATATTTTCCATCGGGGACAATCTTAGTTACTGTACCAAAGACATCTGGAGGTACCATGGATTTGTGAATTACTGCCCTGGTCTCGGGAACCTCAGCAATGATGGTTCCACCATATATCTTATCACCGGGCTTTACAGTAACATGAACATCCCATAGCTTTGTTGTGTCCAGAGACTCTACACTGACACCCCTAGATATAAATGCACCGGACTTTGCGGCAATTTCCTGTAGAGGACGTTCAATACCATCAAAAATATTACTGATGATACCTGGAGCCAGTGTAACGGAAATAGCAGCACCCGTTGATATAACTTCATCACCCGGTCTGAGTCCTGTGGTTTCTTCATAAACCTGGATTGTGGTTTTGCCCGTGGTAAGACCAATTACTTCGCCTACCAGTTTATCTTTACCGACCAGAACCATTTCACCCATCTTAAAGGCTTTGTTTTCGCCAACATATACAATCGGACCGTTGATACCAAATATTCTACCTGTTACATTCATAAGGATGAACTCTCCCTTTCATAGTCTTAAAGAGTAAAGGAACTCTTTGCTTCTTCCATTTTAGTTAAAAATGAATTGTCAATCAGAATACTGCGGGATGGTATTACAGCACGGCTGCCACCAATGAAATCACGATCGCTTACCGTTAGGGATACCCCTGTCTTTTCTTCCAAGGCAGATTTCTTGCTAGCATCAGAAGGATTAATATAAACCGTTAGTGAATCTCCCTGAGCAAACTCTTTTGCATTTTTTATCTGAGCAACTAATAATTCATCGTAATCGGAGGTCTTCATATAATTCTCCAATTTAATTTTAACATCGCGGAATATGAGTTCGGATATTTCGGCTGTCTTGTCTAAAACCTTTCGCCTGATATCCATTGCTTCCGCAGATAATTTTCGATTTCTTTCGCGTGTGATGTTATCAGAGGCCATTCGGTAATTTGCCTCCGCTTTACGCAATGCAATTTCTTTGCGCTCATCATAATTCTTTTGAAGTGTTTTCTTATATTCTTCAACAATCTCAATATTCTGCTTCGTAGCACTATCGATGACCGAAGAATAAAAATGATCTAATTTTTCATCAAGAGTCATTCTATAACCTTGCCTTTCTTCATAACAGTGTGAAAAATCATGATTTCTCACACTGTCCTATCATACTTACCCTTTGAGTTAGCACAAGCTTCTAGCTGTGAATTCTTTTATAATTCACGCCCTTATAATTTTAATCCGATGGCTTCATTAACATAGGAGGTAATAAAGTCTGGTTTACGACCGGTCCCATGTCGATCAGGAATTTCAACGATTAATGGAATTCTTTTGTTTAATTTTACGTCATTAATGATTTCAGGAAACTCATTGCTGAGCTTTTCTGTAATCAAAATAATGCCTATCGTCTTATCTGCAAGCACTTTGTCTAATTCAAGCTTTAACTCCGGCTTTGTATGAACTACAACACCGCTGACACCGGCAAGCTTCATTCCGGTATAAGTATCAATATTATCGCTGATAAGATACATACGCATATTATTTCCTCCATAAATTATGTTCCAAGTTTGTGCCTGAGTAATCCCTAATTAAACCGTCTCGTATGCGAGTCGTTACACATCAGCATAAACTAATGTAAAGGGTAGGCAAATTTTATTCCGTTTTATTAACCAAGAATTGTGAAGGAGACAATCAAGCCGTAAAGCGCAATACCTTCTGCAAGAGCTACGAAGATTAAGGATTTACCCATGATAGAAGAGTCTTCACTGATTGCACCTAAAGCAGCAGAAGCTGCAGAAGCAACCGCAATACCACCACCGATACAGGACAAACCGGTGGATAAAGCAGCTGCGATGTATTTCCAGCCATCCGTACCAACTGCAGCAGCTGTATCCTCAGCAGCGAAAGCATAACCAGAGAACATCATTACGTTAGCAACTACTAAAATACCGAAAAACATAAAGACATTGAAGGCTAGAGAAGCTTTTAAGCCACCTTTACTTCTTTTACTTGCTAAAAATGCTCCAAAGGGAACAATAATACTTAAGATTAATGCGAGAACGATTGTTATTTTTAATGCCATGATAGAATTCCTCCTTAATATTAATAAATAATTCAAATTTTTATGTTTACTATTTCTTGCCCTTATAAGGCTTAAATTCTTTACCGGTACCCTTATAAAAACGACTGAACATCTCGTAATATTCCAGTCGAAGTACCTGAATACCTACAACCAAACCTTCCATTGCTGCAACAACGATATTACCGATTATAAGAGCAACAATATTAGGATTTGAAGTCTCCGCACCTGCCAAAAGCATAACAACACCCATCATAGCGGCATGGCTTAGTGCAAAGGCGCCGATACGTAAGAAGGAAATGGTATTCGTTAAGTAGCTAAGAAGAACCTCAAATAATTCAAAGGTAGACTCTACAAAAAACATAACCTTGTGCTCTGGAAAGATATGTGACCTCTTTTCAATTAAGTGAGTCAATGGCTCTCTGAAGAAAATGAGCAATAAAGGTATGATAAAGAAGATAATAAAAAAGATAATTGCAGGTAATGCATGGTCAGTAAAAACTAAAACAACACAGGTAATCAGCATGCCGTAGAAGACCAGTCCCGCAACTCCATTGGTGTCGAATAATACGCGACCCCAATCCTTCGCTTTAATGCCATTAACGATGTTAATCAACATGGCAATTATAATCAGCAGTACACCGAAGCCGACAGCAGTGATCAGCACGGTCATTACATTTTCTCTTGGAGATAACCAAAGAGGATTAATTAAATCTTCAAATCCGAAGACACTGCCGTAAACGAAACCGAAGATGGTAGAGAATACTCCGGCAAGTGCAATAATGGCTGCCAGATTCATCTTCTTTAGTTTGTAAATCAAAAGACCACCAATAATCAGACAGATACCTTGGCCAACATCGCCGAACATGATACCAAAGATAATGGAATAGGTAATGGCCACAAATGAGGTCGGATCAATCTCGTTATAGGCCGGTAAACCATACATCTTAATAAACATTTCAAAGGGTTTAAAAATACGTAAGTTCTTGAGCTTCGTCGGTGGCTTTTTGTCCTTCTCAACCTGACCATCATCACAGACACAATAAACCAAATTATCGGTTTCCGCCTCCTTCAACAGTGCTCCAGAATCCTTCTCGGTAATCCATCCGCATATAATATAGAAGACATCGTTCTTGCCCTTATCTCTGGTACAGGCAGCCAATTTACGAACATCAAAGTTCCTGGATAATACAGAAATTGTATAATTCGCTAATAATAGTTTGTCAGCTACGCTAGCGAGACGTTCCTTAATCTCTGCATATATATCGTTCAAAGAGTTATTAATTTCGTTGATTTTTGCAATAATTGAATTAAAAGACTCCTCCGGTGTTCCCACATAGGCATCCGGTAGCTTTACCCGTTCAAAGTGAAGAGAAGCGTAGATCGCGTCGATTTTCACTGCTTCATTTGCTGGTACAAAGTAAATACCCCATACAAATTCCCGGTCACGTTCACACTCGTAGAATACAGTAGTCAAATTATCGTATACATACTTCGTTAATCTGGTATAAAATTCGTGGGGAACCTTACCGAAACGGAACTTAATAAATTTCAAGTCCATTATTTTATGAATATCATAATCTAAATGGCGGAAATGCTCAATCTGTAATAGAAGCTCATTACACTCATGTCGTTGGGCTTTCAGTTCCCGCTTTTTTGCATTTAGATCGGATAATGTATCGTATGCAGCGTTAATTACCTCTGCAGCTTCCTCTGGAGACATTAATTCATCCTTGGAAAAATCTACATGGTCAACTTTTTTGATTAAATCTTCCGCTTTTACTGCTAAATCTTTGTAGGGATTAGTTTCTACAAAAGGCTTTAGGCTATGGGAGGTACTAAGTTCGGTAAGCGCATTCTCTAATTGAATATCATACTTTGTCAGATATTTATTCACTACTCGGTCAAAATCATCCTTTGGACCCGTAATGCTTAAAAATCTCATTTTCTCAATCATATTTTCACACCTCCAGTTCTATATTTGTAGAATGTAATCCAGTTTCTTTTTTATATCTAATTTGTATCTGATACACTCCAAAGCAGAAGTTAACTGTCCGATTTCCATATCCTTTCGGAATAGATAGTAGTTGACAGCAGTCATGGATGCTGGATACCTAGTCATATTCATCAAGTAGATTTTATTAATGATTTTTACATATTGAAGCTCCATCGTACCATCCTTAAGGTAAGATACAAAAAATCGATATGGGGTAGTACTCAATATACTTAAAAATTCATCAATAGTCGCAGCCTGCACCAGACGGGATAATTGTGATACCCCTAATTTGTGATTTACTGGTATTAAATAGGTAAAAATTTGGGCTGCATTCATATCATACATTTTCTTGGAGCGGTATATCCACATGATATTCTGCAAATCAATTTCGGTACCCATTCTCTGAGTGAAGGCTTTTCGACTTACTCCCTTAAGAGTAGTATCCTTCAGTCTCCAGGATTTTGTAAAATAGTAGACATCCAATGACATCTCATAGTCAAAAGAAGTCAAACCGGGCTTCGCATGAAGTTTGGCCAACAGATTATAATATTCAGTTCCCTTAAGGTTTTGAATATATTCATCCATAGAACGAGATAAAGAAAGAGCGGCTACATTGATCTGTGAATGTTTGCTGAAAAACGGCTGAAAAATGGATAAATCGTAAGCATCGCCTTCGCTGCTATGAATCAATCTGATGCAGTGCTTCAGAACATTAATTTCATATCGGAAGAAGACGAGTGCAAGATCCTGTCTTTGTGCCTCATTGGCAAAACGGTAAATCTTTGTATAATCCATATATAAGCTATTGATTAAAACCTGCTCTGCTTGGCCGCGATGAACTTCGCGTTCATCATATTTTGAAAAAAACTCTGTATATCCGGGATGCTTTTTTAAATAAGCGATAAAATCAGCGACGGTATCAAGATTTGCAATTTTTTGATAGTCATCGCTGGAAATTAACTTAGGGTGCATCGCCTTAACCTTTGTGTTGATACCACTATAGGATAGTGTTGAGTCCATATCATCCTCCATAATAAATCTAAGAAATAGTAGTAGCTTAATAAATCTCAGACTGATGCAGATTATATCTGAATAATATTACGAAATACTTTATCAACCATGGCATCATGATTTACCTTGTAGTTCTGCTCGAGAACCTTCAATTGCTTTTCGCTATTTTCAATTAATTGTTGCTTTTCCTGCTCGATCTCTTTTTCTGCCTGTGTCATTAAGGCGTTTATTTTTGCTGTGTTTTTCTCAGCGATATCAGCTTCCATATTCTTAATCAAGCTTTCATTTTCTTCATATAGTTCATTCTTTTCGATATTAGCTCGTTCAATGATTTGATTAGCTTTTCTCTCTATATCAAATAAAAGACTAATGACTTTTTCCATAACCCAACCTCCTATCAATCGACAATTACACATGATAATAATAACTCGTTTTTTAATAATTGCAATAGTGAATATGTACAATTTGATGAATAAATATTACAATAATTGTGTGTTTTTTATAAGGGAGAAAAAATAGAAAACGATTAAGCGAAAAAAACAAAAAATACTTGCAAATTATTGCGAAAAGGTATAACATGTTTTTAAGTGATTAATTCCTTGTTTCTGCATAAATTATATATCGAATTTGTTTGATATGTGTAATGTTGCTAAATATAACTTCGAAAAAAAGATGGTCAATTATATATAATGTATATAAGGACAAAGAGTTTATAGAGGAAAATGATGTAAATTACAAGAAAACGATTAAGCTTTTTGGATAGGAGAATTAATAGTGGTTTCAATCAAAGATGTATCGGCAAAATGCGGAGTATCGGTAGCAACCGTAAGTAAATCCCTGAATGATCACAGTGATATCTCACGGGCTACCAAGGAGTATGTTAGAAAAATAGCAAAAGAAATGGGCTACTTCCCGAATTCTTCTGCCAGAGCCTTAAAGACAAACCGTACATATAATTTAGGGGTATTATTTGTGGATGAAGCGCAAAGCGGCCTGACTCATGAATATTTCGCCAATGTTCTGGACAGTTTTAAGGTAGAGGCAGAGAAAAACGGTTATGATATAACGTTCATTAATAAATATACTGGCCGTAAGAATATGTCTTATTATGAACATAGTAAATACCGCGGAGTTGACGGAGTAGTAATTGCCTGTATTGATTTTGCTGATCCGGATGTACTGGAGCTAATTGATGGGGAACTGCCGGTTGTAACGATTGATCATGTGTTTAATAACCGCACTGCGATTGTCTCGGACAATATCAAGGGAATGAAAGATTTGATTACCTATATATATGAGAATGGACATCGCAAGATTGCTTATATTCACGGTGCTGATTCTTCGGTAACCAGAAATCGAATGGGAAGTTATTATAAAACCATGGGAGAACTGGGGATTGACGTTTCTGATTATTATGTGAAATGCGGTAAATATCATGACCCTGATTCAACGGCTAAGCTGACAAGGGAGCTGTTGGAATTGAAGGACAGACCAACCTGCATTATATTTCCGGATGATTTTTCTTGTATTGGGGGCATCAACGCTATTAAGGATCAAGGGTTGGTGATTCCTGATGATATCTCAATTGCAGGCTATGACGGAATTATGCTGTCTCAGGTCCTGGATCCGAAATTAACAACCTTACAACAGGATACCAAGGCCTTAGGACGAAGTGCTGCGCAGAAGTTGATTGCTTTAGTTGAGAATCCGAAGGCAGCAATCGTTGAGAGAGTGGTAGTAGAGGGCAAAGTACTTACCGGAAGATCGGTAGCCAGCCCTAAAGAGAAAAAATAATAGTACAGTGATCTGGTGAAATTACGATTTGTGTGTATGAGGATGGGGAGATAATTATAGATACAAAGAGTAGTTGCTATCACCACACTGTGAATGCAAGGTTTACTTAAAACCGGATTATTTTTATATGATATTATATAGGTAATAATCCAAATTAAGTTCCTGTTTTATGTTGAGAGGGAGTATTTCTTATGAAAAGACATTTCGATCAATGGCATATAGTCATAGGTGGAAATGTCTTTTTTTTTTAGTTTTCTTACAAACGAAAACAATTCTGATAAAATCTAAAACATACTGAATTATGTTGTTGTTTTTGTTGAATATTAATAAAAGAAAATATTATTGTGAAATTTTAGTCAATTTGTACAAAAATTCGAACATTTTTGACGATAGGATGTTGAATTATATGGTATCATCAGTTATAATTGTATCGTTAGCCATTATTAAGATATACGGAGGTGAGTAAATGGCAAAGGAAACAGTACAAGCTGTTCGCCAAGCAGAGCTGAATGCAGCAGAGAAGGAAAAGGAAGCTTTATTAGAGAAGGAAAAAATCCTGTCCGATGCAAAGCAGGAGGCAAAGACTTTAATAGCCAAGATGACAAAGCAAGCGCTAGATGTGGCGGAGCATAATCTGTTCTTGGCCAATCAACAGGGTGTAGAGATGATGGATGCTGCCAAAAAACGTGCGGATAATGAAGTCCTCTTAATGAAAGAAATGGCAAAGAACAAGGAGGAGGTTGCAATTAATCTTGTTCTCTCCAATGTTATTTAAGGTATTTGTAAGCAATTTATTATATTTGTTGAACAATAGCCAATAACATTGTATACCCAACGATACTACTAAAAAACAAGGGAGGTGTATTAGTTATGGCTATGCTGCAAATGCAGCGTATTTTCATTTATGCGTTAAAAAAAGATCGAAAACCGTTGCTGGAAATGCTTCAGCGACGTGGTGTAGTAGAGATCAGTGATGAGATGCCGGAAGATAATGTGTTTCACAAAACAGATACCTCTCATGCAAGGTCAAGCATTGAGAAAAACATCAACGCTTGCAAGGATGCGATCGCAATTTTGGACAATTATGTACCGGTAAAAAAATCCATGCTTTCCATGCTGAATGGACGTACAATCGTGTCTACTGGGGATTATGCAGCGTTCAAGGATAAGTATGAGCAGACGGTAAAGAATGCAAATTACATTATTACCAATAATAAAGCGATTGCAGAGCATAAAGCCGATATACTCAGGCTTGAGGTTCAGATTGAGATGCTGACACCTTGGGTTTCACTGGACATACCGATGGACTTTTCAGGAACGAAATCTACGAAAGGCTTTATCGGAACGATTCCAAAGCAGGTTACGCTGGATGATATTTATGGTAAGCTGGCAGAATATATGCCGGTGAATGTAGATATTATCAGTTCTTCGAAAGAACAGACCTGCATCTTTGTGTTATGTCCGAAGGAAATGTCGGATGGAGTCTATGATGTCTTAAGAGAGATGGATTTTGCACATCCTGGAATGGTGACTGATAAAGCTCCTTCTGAGCAGCTTGCTATCCTAAAGGGACAGATTGAAGAGGCTCGTCGGGCAATTGATCGGGCCGAGAAGGAGATTGTTGAACTGGCTGTAGCTCGAGAAGATATTGTGTTTCTACAGGATTATGACAAAATGCGGTTTGATAAGTATGAGGTCATTGGTCAACTATTACAATCCAAGAATGTATTTGTAATGACTGGTTTTATTGCTGCTAGAGATAGTAAAAAGCTGGAAGAAGAGCTGACGAAGAGCTTTGAAGCTGCAGTGGAATTCGAGAATCCTGATGATGAGGAAGAGGTTCCGGTACAGCTAAGCAATAATGCATTTGCAAGACCATTAGAATGGGTTGTTGAAAGCTTTAGCTTACCCGGTAAGGGAGAAGTTGACCCAACCTTTTCCATGGCAGTATTTTATTATTTACTGTTTGGAATCATGTTTGCGGATGCAGGCTACGGAATACTTATGGTCATTGCCTGTGGCTTCTGTCTGCTGAAGGGTAAGAACAAATTAGAAGGCTTTACTAAGAATTTTCTAGAGATGTTTCTCTATTGCGGCATCTCGACCGTTATCTGGGGAGTGTTGTTCGGAAGTTATTTTGGAGATGTCTTTGACGTCATTGCCACCACGTATTTTGGTGCTACCAAGGTACCGGTCATTCCACCGCTTTGGTTCTTCCCGGTAATTGAACCAATTAGAATGTTAACCTTCTCTATGGCGCTTGGAATTGTTCATCTGCTATTTGCATTAATTATGAAGATTTATCAATTAGCTAGAGTGAAGGATTATATCGGTATTGTATATGATGCTGTTTCCTGGTTTGTATTGGTGGTTACTTCAACCATACTACTATTATCCTTGGATATGATCACCAATATTCTAGGCGTTTCAGTCAGTATTCCGCCAATTGTAGTAACGATATCGGCTGCTCTGGCAGTGTTATCCTGCCTCGTAATTGTTTTTACAAACGGTCGTGAATCAAGGAATCCGATTAAGCGCTTTTTAAAAGGTGTATATGCATTGTATGGTATCACCGGTTATCTGAGTGATGTATTATCCTACTCCCGTCTGTTAGCACTGGGATTAGCTTCCGGTGTTATCAGCTCTGTAATTAATAAGATGGCAGCTATGGCGGGGAAAGGAGCATTAGGTCCTATCATATTTGTTATTATATTACTGTTCGGACATGCGATTAACTTCGCAATTAATATACTTGGAGCTTATGTTCATACAAACAGATTAGAGTATGTAGAGTTCTTCGGTAAGTTTTATGGGGGCGGAGGACGTTCCTTCAATCCTTTTAGTATGAAAACAAAATATTATAAAGTTAAGGAGAACGTGAAAGATGAATTTTAATCAATTTGGAATTGTTTTTGCATTATTGGGTGCTGCAGCAGCAGCTTTACTTGCAGGTATGGGTTCTGCAAAGGGAGTAGGTATGGCAGGTGAAGCAGGTGCAGGAATTGTAACAGAAGATCCTGCAAAGTTTGGTAAGGTTCTTATCCTTCAGTTATTACCCGGTACTCAGGGTATCTATGGTTTACTTATTGCCTTCATCACATTATCCCAGATTGGTGTATTAGGTGGTGATAGTAATATCACTTTAGCAAAAGGGTTGCTATATTTTATCGCTTGTCTTCCTATGGCAGTTGTTGGTTACTCTTCAGCAATCCGTCAGGCGAGAGCATCCGTTGCAAGTATGGGTATTTTAGCGAAGAAACCGGAAGCATTCGGTAAGTCTATTATCTTCCCTGCAATGGTTGAGACCTATGCGATTTTAGCACTTCTTATTTCTATGCTGGCAGTAAATGGAGTTTCCGGTTTAAATATATAACAGTTGGGAGAAAAAGCTATGACTGGATTAGAAAAGATATTGAAGGCGATTGAAGCGGAGGCCCAGGCAGGAGCAGATGCAATCATTGTTCAGGCAAAGCAGGAAGCTGAGACAGTCTTGGCAAATGCAAAAAAAGAAGCGGAAGCCAAATGTAAAGTAATCGCTGAAAAATCTGAAGCAGATGTTAAGGCGGTCATAAGCCGTGCAGAATCTGCGGCTGCCCTTCAGGAGAAGAAGATTTTACTGGATACGAAGCAGCAAATTATCAGCAATATCATTGCCAGTGCCAGAAAACGGCTTGATGGGCTTAGTAACTCCGAATATACGAACGTTATTTTATCTATGGTAGGGAAATATGCTCATAATAAGATGGGCAAGATTCTATTTTCCTCATCAGACCGAGTTCGTCTGACTGATGATTTTCCTGAAAAACTTACATCGACTCTGGCGAACAAGACAGGTGCTTTCTTAGAAATTGCAAAGGAGGAGCCCTCTTTTACAGGCGGATTTCTTCTGGTGTATGGTGATATCGAGGAAAACTGTTCCTTTGATGCATTATTTGCAGAGGAGAAGGATATTCTGCAGGATAAAGTAAATTCGTTGCTGTTCGATTAAATAACCGGAGAGAGGTGATGACATGGCTGATAATCAATATTTATATGCGGTCGCGCGAATCCGTACAAAAGAAAGTTCTCTTTTAAACAAGTCCGACCTGGATCAGCTTATGAACTGTAAAAATGAAGCAGCATGTCTACGGTTATTAGCTGATAAAGGCTGGGGCAGGACAGGCGATGAAAACGCGGAACAGATACTGAGTGTGGAAAGGGACAAAACCTGGAGCTTAATTGCTGAACTGGTTGAGGATATGTCTGTTTTTAATACTTTTTTATATGGCAATGACTTTCATAATCTGAAGGCGGCTATCAAACAGGTTTATACAAATTCGAAGGACGAAGGTATTTATATCAATCAAGGTACCATAAGTCCTGAAGTAATTATTCAAGCAATAAAAGAACATAATTTCAATTTACTTCCCGAGCACATGCGATCCTGTGCAGAAGAGGCATATCAAATTCTGATGCATACGGGTGATGGTGGGTTATGCGATATTATTATTGACAAAGCATCCTTGGAGACAACACTCCAAAAAGGAAAAGCGACGAATAATGAGTTGTTTGCAAAGTATTCAGAGCTGAAGGTGGTAGTAGCAGATATTAATATAGCAATTCGCAGTTGTAAGACGCTTAAGGACAGAGCGTTTATGGATAGAGCGATTGCTCAGTGCGACACCTTAAATAAATCGGAATTGATCGAAGCGGCCATGAATGGTATCGATGCAATCTATGGATATCTATCGACCACGATGTATGATGATGCAGTTGCTGCACTGAAGGAGTCCTCCTCCGCCTTTGAACGCTGGAGCGATAATCTGATCATGAGACATATCCGTCCACAGCTATATAATCCTTTTACAATTTCCCCACTGGCAGCGTATATCATCGCCAGGGAAAACGAGATCAAGACAGTCAGAATCGTACTTTCTGGTAAGAGGAATGATATTTCGGATAACCAGGTCCGGGAAAGGTTGAGGGAGATGTATGTATAAAGTAGCAGTACTTGGAGACCGTGACAGTATTTACGGCTTTGCAGCCCTTGGCCTGGACACCTATCCGGTAGCAGACCGTGAGGAAGCAGCGAAGACATTAAAAACATTGGCGGACGGGCAATACGCAATCATCTATATTACGGAAGCTCTTCAAGCTGAGTTGGAGACAGAGATTGATCAATATGTTGTCAATTATTTGCCGGCAATTATTCCGATTCCCGGAGTGTCAGGCAATACCGGTAAAGGGATGCGAAATGTGAAAAAGTCCGTAGAGCGCGCGGTTGGCTCTGATATTATATTTAATAACTAAGCATTTAAAACTATAGAGCTGCTTAACAGCAGCATGGAGGTTTTTATGAGTAAAGGCATAATAAAAAAGGTTGCCGGTCCGTTGGTTGTCGCAGAAGGAATGCGAGATGCCAATATGTTCGACGTGGTTCGTGTAAGCGATCAGCGTCTGATCGGTGAAATTATTGAGATCCATGGCGACCAAGCATCCATACAGGTATATGAGGAGACCTCGGGCTTAGGACCGGGAGAGCCGGTGGAATCTACCGGTGCACCTTTAAGTGTAGAACTGGGACCTGGACTCATCGGAAGTATTTTTGATGGTATTCAGCGTCCATTGGTAGATATTATGGAAGCAATCGGCACGAATCTAAAGAGAGGTGTTGAGATACCTTCCTTAAATCGTGAAACCAAGTGGCATTTCGTTCCTAGCGTAGCAGCTGGTGATGCTGTGGAAGCCGGAGATATCATTGGTACGGTAGCAGAAACAGACATCGTTACCCAGAAAATCATGCTTCCATATGGAATGCAGGGTACGATTCAGTCGATCAGTGAGGGCGATTATACAGTACAGGATGCTGTTGCAGTATTGGTAAAAGCAGACGGAACAAAAGAGAATATTACCCTGATGCAAAAATGGCCGGTTCGTATCGGCAGACCCTACAAGCAGAAGCTGTCTCCGGATAAGCCTCTGGTTACCGGTCAACGTGTTATTGATACTCTGTTTCCAATCGCTAAAGGTGGTGTAGCAGCAGTACCCGGTCCCTTCGGTAGCGGTAAGACAGTCGTTCAACATCAGCTGGCGAAATGGGCGGAAGCAGATATCGTAGTTTACATTGGTTGCGGCGAGCGTGGTAATGAGATGACCGACGTACTCAATGAATTCCCGGAATTAAAAGATCCTAAGACAGGAAAATCCTTAATGGAGCGTACGGTTCTTATAGCAAATACCTCCGACATGCCCGTTGCGGCACGTGAGGCATCCATCTATGTAGGTATAACAATAGCAGAATATTTCCGTGACATGGGATATTCCGTTGCACTCATGGCTGACTCTACCTCCCGTTGGGCTGAGGCTCTTCGTGAGATGAGTGGTCGTCTTGAGGAAATGCCCGGTGAGGAAGGTTATCCGGCCTATCTTGCCAGCCGTTTGGCACAGTTCTACGAAAGAGCAGGACGTGTCATCGCGCTTGGTAAAGAGGGTAGGGAAGGAGCTTTATCGGCAATCGGAGCAGTATCACCGCCCGGTGGAGATATATCAGAACCGGTATCCCAGGCTACCCTGCGTATCGTTAAGGTGTTCTGGGGACTAGATGCAAACCTTGCTTATCGTAGACATTTCCCGGCGATTAACTGGCTGACCAGCTATTCGCTCTATAACCTCGGTAAATGGTTTAACACCAATGTAGACGAGAAGTGGGTAGATCTTCGTACCAGAATTATGAAGATGCTAAATGATGAGGCTGAGCTGGAGGAAATCGTAAAGCTGGTCGGTATGGATGCTTTATCAGCACCGGACCGCCTGAAGCTGGAGGCTGCAAGATCAATCCGAGAGGATTATCTGCACCAGGATGCCTTCCATGAGGTAGATACCTATACCGATCTTCATAAGCAATATCTGATGATGGAATTAGTGCTTCATTATTATGATATGTCCTTAGAGGCACTGGGCAAGGGAGTATCGATTGATAGCCTGGTTAAACTAGCAGTACGTGAGAGTATCGGTCGTTTTAAATATGTTTCAAAGGATAAGATTGATAAGGAGTATGAAGCTATCCTTCAGAATCTGCAGGTAGAGCTTGATCAATTAGTGAAGAAGAAGGAGGAAGCCTAATGCCAAAGGAATATAGAACCATACAAGAGGTAGCAGGTCCTCTTATGTTAGTACAAGGCGTTGAAAATGTAGCTTTTGACGAACTTGCTGAAATAGAGCTTGCCAGTGGAGAAAAGCGCAGATGTAGAGTTCTTGAAATTGATGGCGGCAATGCACTGGTACAGTTATTCGAAAGCAGTGCAGGTATTAACCTTGCAAGCAGTAAGGTACGCTTCTTAGGACGAAGTATGGAGCTGGGAGTTAGTGAGGATATGCTCAGCCGTGTATTCGATGGATTGGGTCGTCCCATTGATGATGGTCCTGAGATTTTACCGGAGAAGAGAATGGATATTAATGGTCTTCCGATGAATCCAGCTGCAAGAAATTATCCACAGGAATTCATTCAGACCGGTGTATCGGCAATTGATGGTCTGAATACCTTGGTGCGTGGACAGAAGCTTCCGATCTTCTCGGCAAGTGGTCTGCCCCATGCTGAATTAGCAGCACAGATTGCCCGTCAGGCGAAGGTTCGTGGAACCACAGAGCCCTTTGCGGTTGTATTTGCAGCGATGGGTATTACCTTTGAGGAAGCGAATTTCTTTACCGAGAGCTTCCGTGAGACAGGTGCGATTGACCGTACCGTTATGTTCGTTAACCTGGCCAATGACCCTGCGGTAGAGCGTATCTCAACACCCCGTATGGCACTGACCGCTGCAGAATATCTGGCATTTGAAAAGGATATGCATGTACTTGTTATCCTTACCGATATTACCAACTATGCTGATTCCCTCCGTGAGGTATCTGCGGCCCGTAAAGAGGTTCCCGGTCGTCGTGGTTATCCCGGCTACATGTACACGGACTTAGCATCTCTCTATGAGAGAGCAGGACGTAAGAAGGGTAAGAACGGAAGTATTACAATGATACCGATCCTGACCATGCCAGAGGATGATAAGACTCATCCGATCCCTGACTTAACCGGTTATATTACCGAGGGCCAGATCATTCTGAGCCGTGATTTATATCGTCAGAGTATCCAACCTCCGATCGACGTATTACCCTCCTTATCCCGTCTTAAGGATAAGGGTATTGGCGAAGGAAAGACCAGAAAAGACCATGCCAATACCATGAATCAGATCTTTGCCGCTTATGCGAGAGGTAAAGAGGCAAAGGAGCTTATGGTGGTACTTGGTGAGGCGGCATTGACCGATATTGATAAGCTGTATGCTAAGTTCTCGGATGCGTTTGAAAAGGAATATGTATCCCAGGGCTATCATACCAACCGCGATATTGAAGATACCTTGAATCTTGGCTGGAAGCTGTTATCGATTCTACCAAGAACAGAGCTTAAGAGAATTAAGGACGAATTACTCGATCAGTATTACGG
>JAEZKA010000052.1 GCA_023436225.1 Bacillota bacterium | reverse complement strand
TATCTACCCCTTTCAGGATCCTGAAAAACATGAGGTGTTTTATGCGGTTATGGATTTACCCCAAAAATATCGGCTCATCATCCACCTATACTATTATGAAGAGTTGTCAACCAAGGAAATAAGCGGTGCCTTACATATAAAAGAAAGCACAATAAGGTCACTATTGTTTAGAGGAAGAAAAATGCTGAAAGGCATTTTGGAGGTAGAATATGAGTATAAGCCAATATAAGAATTCTATGGATGAAATAAAGGCAAGGATATATACCTTGGAGGATTTACTGGCTAAAAGCAATAAAAGGTGTAGCGTAATAAAAATAAAGAAATTATCTTTCGCTTATGCTTTGATTGCATTGCTATTCATCAACTTATTACTGCATGAGACACTATCCGGTCACAATACAGCAATCACCGTTACAGCGTATGCCGCCGAAAACGAGATGGAATTATCGAAGGATTTTGTTGACTTCGAATTAAGTGCCTTACCGCTTGATGGCGGTTCGAGTGAGATCGATTGCTATATCAATTATAATATAAATTTCCGATGTGAGGGTCAGGATATCAGGTCGATTACCTATTCCTGCTCCGATCAGGAGGTTACAAGAGAAAATAAGGCGAGTGCTTCTGCTTATTATGTGGAGAATATGATCATACCGCTTGATGATTATAGTGATACATTAAGTGATAATAGATCTTTATATGGTTATTACACTCCGGGTGAAAATACAGCAAATGTAACTAGATTAATCGGTAATTCCTACAGTGTCAACTATGAAGATCAGAATAATATTCAATATGGACTGATCATAGCAGCGAAGGATGATGATGCCTATCACTATTCCATTGAGGAAACCGTCATAAAGCTTGATATTCATTTTAACAACGGATCAGTACAGCATAGAAAAATAATCATCAAGTCCAGTCAGGATGCATTTTCTGATATTCAGATTCGGATGCAATAGAGATTATAATTTTAAATAATAAGAAGTGGTATGCAGGACTGACATACCACTTCTTATTGATTTACACGTAAGCAAGCATTTCCGGTGTATGCTTCATAAAATGTTTGCTTCGCAGAATTTTTACTAACCGTGGAGCCCCTTTGACTGTCGCTCCATATCTTCTACTACGATATCATAAATTTCACCTATGGAAGCACAATACTCGAGCAATTTCCAGGGGGTGTTCGTATGAAAATGAACTTTAATCAATGTCTCATCTCCGACTGCGAGTAAGCAATCCCCTTCCAAATTCTTTGTGATATATTCATTGATTTCATCTTCAGAAAGGTTCTCTCCTTCAATCAATAATTGTGTATCATATCTAAATTCAAGCATAATCATTCTCCTTTACCGGCAATACTGATTCAACAGCATAACTATTATAAATCAAGTATCTTTAAAATGCCACCATAACAAATGACAGATGTTTAAATGGAATTTATCAATTATGTCGGTTAATTAAATGGCTTTTGCTATAAATACGATCAAATAGGATGAAGGAATAAGCAGCAAAAATGAAGCAAAGGTACCTAAGCTTTTACTTCCAACCATGGCAACCACACAGGACCTAAATTCTTCTTCTGTACATTTTCCTTCCATTACTTCATCTGTCATAATTGACAATTGCGGGTCAATAAATATTGACATTAATACAGTGGCAACACCATTTATAATAGGTGATAAAGTGATACATGTTGCTCTAAAATCCGGAGCTATTTTTCCGGCGTAGATTGGTGCTAAAGAACCAACCGTAATTAGCGAAACTGCAATAATATTGAAGATAATAATTTTTATAGGTAATTTATTATACTTGATCTTCGTTATATTAGTTGATACCGGAATAGCAATACATTCTTTCATGAAGTTAATACCTGTTTTTGAAAAACTATGGATAATTAGTTTTGGAATAGACTTGTCGATGGAAAAACGTAAAACACCTCTATAAAAAATTCTTTGGAATGTTGGTATGAAAAACGCCCCGATAACCGTTGCTATCCCTGAAATCAAAATAATCAAGTAAAATAAATACAAAACATTACCTTCATTCGAATTATGTTCAACATATTTCGTAAGTATTGGGGCTTGGAACGTTACTGCCAGTCTTGAAACTAAAGTTAGAATATTAAATACGGAATAAGTTATCGCAATTTTGCCAGTCCTTACACCTACTAGCCTGACAGAATATGCTAGTGTTCCAATGATAGAAATTATTAAATTCAAAATTAAGACTATTACTATTTGGATATTCATTATTCCCTCTGCTCAACTTTCTCAAGATTTAAATTGTTATTCAAATCTAAAATATAAGCTCTCATAAACATAAGAATATAAAATAAATCCTTGCAACTAATAATATACCTAATTTTCCCATACTTCAATCATTATTAATAAAAGTAGGCATAGTTATCATTCTGACCTAACAAAAGATGTTATTTAGTATAGATCTATTATTTGATTATCTGTATAAAAACAGCCTCTATCTTAAATTAATGTTATCATTTAGATAGAGGCTTTATTTGTAATAATACTAGTATATATTGTGAAGTCCACGGCTTTTTTAAGCTAACTGACGATGGTTCAGCCAACAACTATTTTAATCATTGCACAACTACTTTTATCCGTTTATGACTGTTGTCGTTCACAAATATGATATTTGACCTAATACCTTTACTCTACTGTTACGCTCTTTGCCAGATTTCTTGGCTGGTCTACATTGAAACCGCGGTGTACGCAGGTATAGTATGCCAATAGCTGAAGCACGATTGCCGAAGTGAAGGGCGTGAAATTATCGGAGGTTTTCGGTAATTCAATATGATAGTCATATGCCGATTCTTCTACCTCTGCTTTGCCGTTGGTGATCATTACAACGAAGGCTCCTCTGGCACGAACCTCACGAACATTGGATATCATCTTGGAGAATACCCTTTGCTGGGTCGCCAGTGCCACAACCGGAACCCCCTCCGTAACTAAGGACAGAGTTCCATGCTTTAACTCACCGGCAGCATATGCCTCGGAGTGAATATAGCTGATTTCCTTCAGCTTGATAGAGCCCTCCCAGCATAATGCATAATCTAATCCACGACCGATGAAAAATAGGTCCTCTTTATCCACAAGATGCTTACAGATATCATCCACCGTCTTATCAAAGGCTAAAGTTTCCTCGATCGCGGGGATAACGTCCTTTAGCTCCTTGATGTAACCGGCACATTCCACTTCGGTAATTGTCTTACGGATTAATGCGAATTTGAAGGCTAATAGATATAAGCAGGATAACTGCGCCGTATAAGCCTTGGTACTGGCAACTGCAATCTCAGGACCGGCATGGGTATAAAATACATAGTCACTCTCACGGTCTATCGTAGAGCCCTTTACATTTACCACGGAAAGTGTGGTTGCTCCCGCCTCCTTTGCAAGGCGAAGTGCAGCAAGTGTATCTGCTGTCTCTCCGGATTGGGAGATCAGGATTACCAGAGTATTCTGATCCATGATCGGATCCTTGTAACGGAATTCAGAGGCAATCTCAACCTCAACAGGAACGCGGATCAGCTTCTCAATCATGGCCTTTCCTACTAATCCCGCATGCATCGCAGTACCACAGGCAGCGATGATCACACGATTTACTTTCTCAAATACCTCATCCGGAATACGATCTACGGTAAAATCCGGTGTATTATTCGTTGATATTCTTGGTGTAATGGTGGAATGAATGGAGACCGGCTGCTCATAGATCTCCTTCAGCATGAAGTGAGGATATCCGTTCTTCTGAGCTGCAGTTATATCCCAGCTTACATGGAGCATGGTTGGCTCTACAACCTTTTGATTAAAATCTACGACTTTAATAGCCTCCTTGGTAAGGATGGCAATGTGCTGCTCCGGTAATACTAAGTAATCCTTGGAATAGTCCATCAAGGCAACCAGGTCAGAAGCGATAATGGAACCATCCTCCACATGAGAAGCAACCAGAGGGCTTGCATTACGTAAGGAATAGATTACCTCCGGTTGGTCTGCAAATAAAATACAGAAAGCATAAGCTCCTTCTATTCTCTTCGCCGCTTCAATAATTGCTCTGGTGGCATCTCCCTCATATAAGCTGTCGAGGAGCATGGCAACGATCTCTGTATCGGTCTGGGAGATTGGGTATCTGCCTGTCTTTGCAAGCTCAACCTCCAGGTTATGATAATTCTCAATTATTCCGTTGTGAAGCAGTGTCACCTTACCATGAGTATGAGGGTGTGCATTGGTATCCGTAACTCCGCCGTGAGTCGCCCATCTGGTATGACCGATACCGCAGGTACCTTTCAGTGCATCTGCTTTGGTCGCTTTCTCTACTAGATCCGATACCTTACCAATGGTCTTTATCGTATGTACTTCTCCCTGCTCACAAAGTGCAATTCCCGCACTGTCATAGCCGCGGTATTCGAGAGCCGCCAGGCCTCCCAAAAGTATATTCTTAGCCTCACGGCTTCCTGTATAACCAATAATTCCACACATAATAATCCTCCATCCTGCCGTCCGGCAGTTCCAATCTAAAATATAGCCATTTGGGCGCAAAATGCCTAAAATGGGCATAGTAATTGCGTGTTTTTCAAACCGCTTTTTTTATTCTGTTATTAAAGACATGAATTCACAGTGCGATAAAGCTTCGTAACCATGTACGAAGTCAGAATTTCACCTAATTCATTTTCTTGGTTATGCCGCTGTTGTTCTATTGTTACCAATAGTTTTTTTCGACATATCACATGCCCAAGAGCACGAGAGAGCATCCGCCGAACTCTTCGCTGACTCTCTACCTCGTTAACCTCCAAACTTCATATCCCAATGAAGGTGCATGGCGCTAATATAAACATTTCTGTTAATCAGATCTTGGGTTGATCTTGTGAATGGGTACCGGTATCACAATCACATTTCATTCTATGTAGCTACCCTCCTTTTTGTTATTATACTTATGTAATTATTTTATTTAATTCCAGCTTAGAAAAATGCTGTATCCCTAATAATGGAATGACAATTGTGATGAGGTCATGTTATCATCTGCTAGAGCAAATGTCAATACCAGTATTTTACAATCTCAAACAATTTACGCTCACATAAATAGATTATTGCCGGATGCAATCTAACGATACACAAAAGAACCCACCTCCTACTTCCTGTTGATAGTAAAGAGTGAGTTCCTTAGTCAGAAAATCTATTCAATTAATATCAATTTAAGTCCTTTTCGGCTTCCTATTCATCGCGGTATTTATTGTTCTGCCTACCGACACCTTCCTTACGCACATTGTGAGTTTGGTTCTGGTTCTCCGATTTCACGGAGCTCGTGACACTATTGAACTTTTCCTGTTCCTTCTTCTGATGCTGTTTTTCATTCTGCTTCTTGTCCATACTGTCTCCTTTCTATCCGGGTGAATTCAACCTACCCTGCAGATAAAATGAATTAGAATCTATTCTGACACTATTAGTATGGAACACTTTTGACATAATATGTAAAGATGATGTTTTTCTCTTTTACCGCTATTTATTGATTAAATCAGCTCCTGTACAATTTCTCGAAAATCTATAATTAGATCTTCAAAAATCCCAACCGGAATCTGATCCGAGAAGGTATAAATCAGTGGATTATCTTCAACTTGAAATCGATATACGGTTACCCTCTCCTTCTCCGGATCTACAATCCAATATTCCCTGACACCGGTATCCAGATACTTATTCAACTTTTTGATATAATCCAGTCTGCTGCTGGCGGGAGAGCTTATCTCGACAATCATATCCGGAGCTCCCTCAATGCGCTTCTGATTCACTTTATCTTTGTTGCAGATTACCATCAGATCCGGCTGCACGATAGTCATATTATCCTCATCCGGTTTTGCTTCAAAGGGTGATAAGAATACCTTACAGCCACTCCCCTGCTCCTTAATATATGCTTTAAGACGGTAACCCAGCTCCATAATCAGGATCTGATGATTTGCACCGGGTACCTCCATAAAGAAAAAAGATCCATCAATCAGCTCCGCCCGAACATCACCCGGCAGATTATAATAATCGTCCACTGTGTATTTTCTCTTCGCATCATAAGACAGGGCTTCTCTCAACGCATCTATGTTACTCACCTCTGCTTCGAACGGACGATAATTCAGGGCCTCAGCAATTGCTACCATTGTCTCATGCCTTGGTGACTCGGTCGCCCCACTGAATATCTTATTCAAGGTCCCAACCGGAACTCCTGATTTTTTGGCCAGTTCTTCGTTCGTTAACTTCTGCAGCTTCTTTAACCTCTTCAGTAACTCAACCTCCATGATTGCTCCTCCTTGTTATGATATCCTTCGTTCAGGCGCCTTGCCAAGAATCATCAATAGCTTTTACTTGAAATCTATCTCTTTCTCACATTTTACCATAAATCGGTAATGCTTGCAACATAATTTTACCGTATGCGGTAAATATAAAACTTCCACATACGGTAAATATAGAAAAACATCTATTTAACAGGTGTTATAAGCAGATAAATAACCTTGTACTCAACCGGCTTCCCTTAGCAGTTGCCTTCGTGGACATACCTGAGCCTCCTTCTCGCAACTTCAGCGAGATGATATACCGTCTTCACGGGAGTCGCTTCCCTATCCTGCATCCTCCATCTGGGGAAGAACCTTGAGATATGAAGCACAATATCAGGTCTTAAGCCTGCCAACCAGCCAGAAAGCTCCACCATTTCCTCCTCACTGTCATTTTCACCCGGTATGATAAGTGTCGTCACTTCTACATGACAGGCCTTTGCCGCCAGCTCGATGGTTCTCTTAACCGTCGCCAGATCGCCGCGAAGCTTATGGTAGAATTCCTCGGTGAAGCCCTTCAGGTCAATATTTAGGGCATCAATATAAGGCAGAAGCTCCATAAGCGGCTCTTCGCAGATATAACCATTGGTCACAACAATGTTCTTCAGTCCCTGCTCCTTCGCAGTCTTTGCACAATCCCTGACAAATTCAAATCCGATCAGCGGTTCATTGTAGGTGTAAGCAATTCCGATATTACCACGAGACTCAAAAAGCTTAGCCTTTAAAACCAATTCCTCTATGGTTACCTCTTCTGTCAGGGTCTCCCTGCTGCCTACCATGGAGATATCACAGTTCTGGCAAAAGGGGCATGCCAGATTACAGCCGTAGCTGCCGATGGAAAGGATCTTGCTGCCGGGATGAAAGTGATATAAAGGCTTCTTTTCGATCGGATCCAAGGCCACCGCGGTCAGCTTACCATAATTCTCACTGATAACCTCTCCGTTTCGATTCGTTCTGGCCTTGCATAACCCCAGATGTCCTTCTTCAATTTTGCAATGATGGGGACATATCCTGCATTCTGCTCTCATTTATGTCTCACCACCTCAAAACGCTCCAGTGAAACTGTCTCGTTGTCATAAATCCCAGCTTTTTTCTTAGCAATCTTCACCTGCTGCTCTACTGTATCAATACCCTCAAGATTCGGAAGCAGCAGCCCCCTCTTCCTTCCTGCGGTAACAATGACGCCATACCGCTTAACATCCAATTCATCGATAGTCTTAATCGGTTCTGCCGGAGAGAGCACATCCACACTGTAGATCAGTTCATCCAGCTCGTCCTCTGTTACAGGAGCAAATCTCGGATCCTCTGCCGCAGCACTGACCGCATTTCGCAGAATTTCCTTTGCGATACTTTCCGTAACAGGGCTGATGGTCCCGATACAGCCTCGCAGACTGCCATGCTTCTTCAATGATACGAACACTCCCGCCTTACGGTTAAGCATATCCTCGGGAAGTCCCTCGGGAAGCTTCGCATATTTACCGGTACTGATATAAGTCTCCAGCGAATGTCTGGCCAGATGGACATAAGGATCCTCCTGCTTCTGAAGCTCTCTTGCGAGCTCCTTCTGCTTCTGTGTAAATATCTCATCAAAGTTACGATTCGAAGCTTCCCCGGTAATTCTATATTCACATACCCCGTATCCGACACCGAAGGTCCCCTCATAGGACAAGAAATTCGCCTCAACCGCTTTACCGCTAAGAGCTCCCGCCATAATAATAAAGGAGCGCAGCCCGCATTCCGCCGCTGACTCACAAAAATCTGGATTGAATTCCAGGAGCTTCAGGAAATCTCCCTCCTTCATCGCCTCGACAATCTGCCGGTCAAAATCCACACCCTCCTGCGCGAAGCCATAGGGGCCATCCTCCTTCAGCTTGTGAGATAAATCCCCGCTTGCCACAAATACGATCCTTCGGTTAAGCTTCTCTGCCGTCTTCTCTACGCATTTACCAAGACGATAATGAAGCGGCAGGGACAAACCGGAGAGACCGATCCTTACCAGCTGATAAGCCTTATAATATTGATTAATAAAATACAGTGGTACCATCGTGCCATGATCCAGCTCCGGATTCTTCTCTCCCAGAGTACCCGCTTCTACACCATCCCGCTCGGCGCAAGCCTCCAGAGTCCTAACAAATTCTTCATCATATTCCACCTGGAAGGATACCTCCTTGGCTCTGAAGTTACCGAAGTTACCCTTGGCCTTCTGCCCGGGTGAAATATGGAAATAATCCGAATACATTATGGAATGCGGTGATGTAATGATAATTGTATCCGGCTTCAGCTCCGCAATCCTCTTCGCAATCTCTTGGTAGCTTTGTATCGTCTTGCTTACCTTCTTCTCCTCGCCTCGCCCTACCTCAGGAATGATAAGAGGAGGATGAGGAACAATAAATGCACCAACCAGTGCCATAAGATCACCTCCGAAATTTATTATATAATAACGTTATCATCTTACATAGATTATATCCCTTTTTGCAGGATATATAAATAGACATAGCAAAGTGAACTTCGTTATTTACCGGAGGGCTTATTCTCGAAAATCAAAAAAGGATACACCATACGAGATGTATCCTCATAAATACTTATGGAAAGTTATACTCTTTGTTTATCTCCACCTCAATCGACCGCTAGAAGACCAGCTTCGTCATGATCACGCTTACAATGATACCCGTCAGGGTCGTAAGCAGACACCCCAGTAAGGTATATCTGGTCCTCTTTACGCCGGCCGCCATAAAATATACGGCAAGGGTATAGAATATCGTTTCCGTACTGCTCATCATGACGGACACCAGGCGGCCAAGGTAGGAATCCGGTCCGTACTCCTTAAAAATATCGAGAACCAGACTGGTTGCTGCCGAAGAGGAGAACATCTTAATAATTGCCACCGGTACCAGCTGAGATGGAAAATGCAGCAGGTCTGTTAACGGACGTAGGATATTCGACACAATAGTAAGCGTCCCTGAAGCTCGTAAAACGCCGATTGCGACCATTAAACCGATTAAGGTAGGTAAAATATCAAATACTACTTTAAAGCCGTCCTTTGCGCCTTGAATGAACTCGTCGAAAATATTAGTCTTCATCAGAAGGCCAAAGCCTACGATATAGAAAAACAGAAACGGTATAATATAATCCGATATGTAGATCAGAAATCTCATTTTAACCTCCCCTACTGCATCTAAGATGCAGTCCACTAAACTGTAAGAACAAGGAGTGAGCACCACTGTGCGAACTTCGTAGTTCTTACCGTGTGAATGATAATTCACACTCCTATCGACGCCCGTTACGGTAACTGAGCTTTCGTGCTATAACAGAAAAAGCGAAACCGACGCAAGTGGAACACAAGGTAGCGACCAGCCCGGCCCCCAGTATCTCTGCCGGATTCACAGACCCGTATTGACTACGGTAGGCTATGACATTCACAGGAATAAGCTGTAATGAGGATATGTTAATAATTAATAGCGTGCACATATCGCAGCTTGCAACCTCCGAATCATGATTTAGCTTCTTCAGCTCCTTCATCGCCATCAGCCCCATGGGGGTTGCCGCCCAGCCAAGACCCAGGATATTTGCAATCATATTGGATGCTATATATTCATTGACCACATGATCCTTCGGAATGCTTGGATACAATATCCTAAGAAACGGTTGAAGTGCTTTCGTAAAGGACGCAACCAATCCACTTTTTTTCGCTACCTGCATAATGCCGGTCCACATTGCCATTATACCAAGCATTGTAATACATAAGGTAACTGCCTCCTTGGAGGAATTTATGGTCGCTTTACTGACTTCACCGATTTCACCCCTTAAGACTCCTACCGTTACTCCCAGAACAATCATGATACCCCAAAGGTAATTAAGCATAATTTCTCCTTTCTATTTTTCTGCAAATTTTCACGAAATTTGTCGTGAATTTTTGGTTATTTATTATAACTATATTCCTATATATGTAGGAAATACCCCTGTTTTCTTAACTTTAATGGTATTTATTGTATTGGATTTACATATTTTGTTTAAATAGTGCTATCTTTTGACAATTATTTTAGTTGACTTTGAAAAAATCCTATGATATCTTATTTTATGCTATTACAAATAATGTAAGCTAGGATGTGTATGCTCATTCATTGTCGATAGCAATCTATTTTATTCCCCAATACACTTAAGAATAGGAGGCCTATTATGAAAAGCACAGGTATCGTAAGAAGACTCGACGAGCTCGGAAGAATTACTCTTCCCATCGAGTTAAGAAGAACATTGGATGTTAGCGAAAGAGATCCATTAGAAATTTTTGTTGATGAAGGAAGAATTATCCTTCAGAAGTATGAACCTACTGATATTTTCAACGGCAATAAAGACAATCTGCTGGAATATCAAGGAAAGAAAATCTCTAAGGACACTATCGTTGAACTTGCCAAGCTTGCAGGAATTATCGAGTAATTAACATTTTTCATTAATCACTTATTATAGTTAGAATGTGTTCTTGCCGGACACAGGATAACAAAATCAGTACTTAAGGCAAAAGAGCCTGGCACGAATGTGACAGGCTCTTTTTATATATTATCCTTACTTTATTTTTTCTTACTGCGAATGAAGGGCTCCACTCCCCAGACAATATTAGGTTCCACCAGATAGTCCTCCCCCGTGTTCTCACCATTATGATATAATTCCCCGATGCTATAGGCCTTTGTCGCAGGAGTAGGGCTCGGGTCTCTTTTGGTAGTACCCTTGGATAAAGGAACACCATTCTGGGCAAGGTAGCGTATTCTGCCTATTTCACTGCCATCCTCATAAAAATACTTATTCATAGTTCCGTCTTCTAACGCGTTATAGAAGATACCCTCTGTCACAGTCTTACTGACGATGATTTTACCAGATTCATTCTTCTCATTACTGACCATAACCACCTTACCAGCACCATTAGGAATATCGTTGTTCCAATCTCCCTTGTAAAAGTAATAGCCCTGACCATAAGTATTCTCGGTAAGCATAAAGTACATACCGTCTCCTTTTTTAACACCATTGACAATATCTCCGTAATACAACTGGTCTTCCTTATAGATGATCAAGCCTTGACCCTTTGAAATATCGCCTTCACTGGCTCCGTAATAGACCGGTGCATCTGTCAAAATCTGCTCGCGGTAGATGTTAGTCTCCATGACAGCCACAATCTGATCAATATTCTGTTCTTCCATGGCCTTAAAAAGCTCAGCCAGCACATTCTCTCTCTCTTCTTCGGCTTCCTTTTGTTCAATTGCCGTAGTCAAAAGCTCCTGCAGCTCTGGATCTTTAGTAAGCTCCACAGCTTCTGTCAGGAGTGTAACAGCCTCATTATACTTTTCCTGTTCCAGATAAATCTGAGCTAAATTCTTATAAGCTTTTGTTTGAGATGGCAGTAACCGGATTGCTTCTTGATACTTTTCAATTCCGTCCTTGTAATTCTCCTGGTATACGTATTCCTCTGCCTGTACAACAATCAGATCATAATCCTCTTTCAAAAGATATGTGTCAATGGTTACTAAGAGCTGATTCAGCTCCTCATTCCGAGTTATCTCGATCCCCTCCAGAGCTTCCTCTCTGGCAAGCTCATATTTACCTTGTTCTATATAAGCTTGTGCAATTCTCTCATACGAGGTAATGTCCTTACTCTTAATCAGCTTAGCCTCTTCATATACCGAAATTGCTTTATCATATTCCTTGTTCGAGAAATAAACATCTGCACGGGAAATAGACTGAAGAAATTCATGATCCAGCTTCTCGGATGTGATTTCTTCAATCTTTTGTTCAAGCTTCATTGTGGATTTTTTCTGGTAACAGGCGCGCAAAACCTCCAAAGCCTTATCAAAATCCTTCAGTCCCACATAAGCCTCCGCCAATCCGATTGATAGAGTCTCCTGGTCACTATTCTTCATTGATAACGCTTTCTGATAAGCCTCTACTGCATGCTCATAGCTTCCTGCATTAAGGTAATTTTCTGCCATAACAGCCTGTTCATCAATCTGTCCGCCCTTGGATGCCGTACAAAAAATAATAAATCCAATTACGAATATTGTCCCCAGAATTGCCGCAATTACTTTTCTCTCTTTTGTTCGAAATACCCCACGCAACATTATTTCACCTCCAAAAGACAGTTACCCCTTCCCCTCGGCTTCTTCATTGATAAGCAATTGATAAATATCCCGTTTGCTTACACCTCTGTCCTTCGCGACAGCCTTCATAGCCTCCTTCTTATCGAATCCCTGTTCCAAATAGAAACTCATGTGTTCGGTTAAAGCAACAGCTCCCCACTGCTCCTGCTTCTCTGCCTCCAGCTCTAAATCTGACCTTCCCTCAAGTACCAGAACATATTCCCCTCTCGGCTCCTGCTCACTAAGCACCTGAACAGCCTCTGAAAGAGTTGTCTGCCATACTTTCTCATGCAGCTTTGTAAGTTCTTTGATTAATGAAATTCTTCGGTCACCCAAAACCTCAAGCAACTCCTGTAAGGTCTTACAGAGCCTATGAGGTGCCTCATATAAGATTAGTGTCCTTGTGTCGTTCTTCAGTTCGTTCAGTACTCGCTGCCTGGCTTTTTTATCGCTGGGCAGGAACGCTTCAAAGCAAAATCTTCTTGTCCCAAGTCCGGATAACGTTAACGCTGTCACTGCCGCACAGGCTCCCGGAATAGAAGTAACACTAATTCCTGCTTCGTAAGCCTGCTTTACCAGCTCCTCGCCCGGATCGGAGATACCGGGAGTCCCTGCATCGGTAATCAGGGCAATATTCACCCCTGCCAGAAGCTGCTCCACCAGATATCTTGCCTTCTCTACCTTATTGAACTCATGGTAGCTGGTCATCGGTGTCTTTATCTCAAAATGATTTAACAATTTAATGCTGTGCCTGGTATCCTCGGCAGCAATCAGATCCACTTCTTTTAAGGTTCTGATGACACGGAAGGTAATATCCTCCAGATTGCCGATTGGAGTGGCACATAAATATAACATACCGGACATAATATATCCTTTCATTAACATAACATGCCTGCCCTTTGAGTTAGTTTGTGCCGAGGATTACGCAGGCACAAACTTGGAAGTGTGAATTATGCTTTTCAATAATTCACACTAATAACCGTAGATATCATAGATTTCATTGGTATAGACATTCGGCTCTCGGTAAACAATCAGAGGGGCTTCCACCTTAAGCATTGATTTACCGCCTTTCACACACTCTATGAGTACCATATTCGGTTCCTTATCTACATAGGGATAGACTAATTTCATCCGCTTTGGTTCCAGCTTATAAGCCGTCAGCTTATTCATAATCTCCACCATACGGAAGGGCCGGTGAACCAGATAAAAGCGTCCGCCCGGCTTAAGCAGACGACTCGTTTCCCTGATCACATCCTCCAGGGAGCAAAGAAGCTCATGCCTGGCAATCGCTTTAGCGTCACCGGGATTCACGAGACCATGTCCATGGTTCATATAGGGCGGATTGCTTGTAACAACCTCAAAGGAAGCCAATCCAAAATAAGCAGAGGCTTCCTTGATATCTCCAGTAACAATATCAATTTTATCTTCCAGTCCGTTCAAGGCGACACTTCGCCGTGCCATATCCGCACTTTCCTCCTGAATCTCCAGGCCGGTAAAGTGCTTCCCCTCCGTCTTTGCCTCCAATAATATTGGAATGATTCCCGTTCCAGTGCCCAGATCCAACACTCTTTCTTCGGGATGTACCTTGGCAAAACCGGAGAGTAGTACTGCGTCCATACCAAAACAGAATTTCTTAGTATTTTGAATTATTTTATAATTATTACGATTCAGATCATCTACCCGTTCGCCCGGCTTCAGACAATCCTTTTCGCTTTTGTTATTATTCATCATCCAGTAAGGACTTCCCTTCCTTCTTCTCCAAAAGCTCCAGCACTCTCAGCTCCTCATCCTCTAAGGAAGCTGTTCTCTCCTTGCGCCTTCTTTGCTTGAAGCGTAAATCCTCAACCTTATATTCCCTAACTTCCTTCTCATCGTTCTCCAGTGTTACAATTACCTTAACCAACTGCTTTAATACACTGACACTCTGAACTTCACCCTTTAGGTTGTCCTTTGTCGTTACAAAGTCACCTACGCCGGGAAGCTTACTGTTCAGCTCTTCATAAGCCTCTTCCTCGTTCTTTAAGCAGCACATCAGTCTTCCGCATACGCCGGATATTTTCGTAGGATTTAGAGACAGATTCTGCTCCTTTGCCATCTTGATGGATACCGGTGCAAATTCGGATAAATGGGTATGGCAGCAAAGGGGTCTTCCACAGATGCCGATACCACCAACAATCTTGGTCTCATCACGCACTCCGATCTGTCTGAGCTCAATACGGGTCTTAAACACACTTGCAAGATCCTTTACCAGCTCTCTAAAGTCAATTCGACCGTCTGCGGTAAAATAGAATAATACCTTATTGTTATCGAAGGTATACTCACAATCAATGAGCTTCATCTCCAGACCATGCTTCTTAATCTTCTCAAGGCAGATCTGGAAGGCTTCCTTCTCCTTCTCCTTGTTACGCTTCTCAACAGCATTATCCTCGTCGGTTGCCTGACGGATTACCGACTTTAGCGGCTGAATAATCTTATCGTCCTCCACATCTCTGGGTCCTAGAACGACCGAACCGTATTCGATACCTCGTGCTGTCTCGACAATTACATTGTCACCTTGCTTAATATCATAACCTGCAGGATCAAAGAAATATACTTTTCCGGCCCTGCGAAATCTTACTCCGATTACATTAACCATTACTGTTCTCCTTTATAGTAAGTAACATAAGTTCAATAGCAATATCAAAGTTAACATTCGCCTTTAACCTTATTTTTGCCTTTTCCATCGCACTTATGATTTTTTCAATATTATCATAGCTTCTTATATTTGCCTGGTGCTTAATAAATGAGAGTTCCTCTCTGTATAATAAAAGATCCGGGTCCATCGTTGCTTTGTACATTACCACATCCCGGTACCACAAAATCATTAAATCAATATAATCCTCAATTATCGGCTTGTTTGCAGTAAATATCTTAAGTCCCGATATTACTTCATGCAGCTCCATATCATCGATATACTTTAAAATATGAAGCACATTGTCCTTCATCTTCTCAAAATCTTCCGAAGATGCATATTTAATTGCTTTTCCTACGTTACCGCTGGAAAAGGCTGCTGCCATATCTGCTTTGTAATCCGGTATCTGATGCCGGAGCATTAGATATTCCTTGATTGCCACCTTATCCACAGGCTTTAGATTTAGCCGGACACATCTGGATAATATCGTAGGCAAAAGAGATGTAATGTTGCTGACCAGAAGAAGCAGGATGGCGTACTCCGGCGGTTCCTCCATGGTCTTTAATAATGCGTTCTGTGCCTGCTCGGTAAGCTTGTCCGCATCGTCAATAATATAAATCTTATATCTGCTGTTATATGGCTTTATTTGAATATCAGCATTTACCTGTAGACGGATATCATCCACTCCGATGCTGACCTTCTCATGGGTCACCCATATAATATCCGGATGGTTATCGGTTGCTGCCTGCATACAGGATTTACATCGATCACAGGATAGGATACCTTCCTGCTCACATTGCAGGGTTTTCGCAAACGCACTTGCAAGCAGCTTCTTGCCCATGCCTTCTTCACCGTATAAAATATAGGCATGAGAAATCTTCTTCGAACTGATCGCGTTCTGAAGATGGTGGATAATGCTTTCATGACCTATAATTTGTCCAAACCCTTGCATAGTTAACCTCCATAAAGAAAAATGATTTAGGTCAGGATATCCAGTAACAAACCTCTGATCTCATCTATTTTATTTAATATTGCCAAATGATCCTTCTCATCCTTAATGAGCTCTGCTGCCAGCTCGTCCAGGTTCTTATCAACCAGCTTGATCATGGTATATACACGATGCCTTCCCTTCTTATCCAGAAAATTCTCCCTGGAGAACTTATGGGAACGGTTCACGATTTCGTTCATGAATTCCTTAATCAGCTCACGGTAGTGCTTCATTTCCTTTAAGTCCATGCGCTTTGCCAGCCGTTTACCATGGGTGGTAATCTCCTCCAGCATACCGTTTAAGACAGCCTTTAACTCCTGCTCCTCAATGTGAGAAATGAGTGTATACTTAAAAGAACCATCTGCCTCCGGTATGGGTGCTTTTTGTTCAACCTGATTGATGGGTTGCATATGGTTCACCTTTATCTCCATAAACATTTCCTCCAAAGGATTTCGTATATAAGCGCAGCTCGTGAACAGCGTTCACTCCTGGCTTATGAGTTACAATACTGCGTATATAAGCGCAGCTCGTGAACCATAGTTCACTCGCTCGCGTTGGCTCGCCTGCTACTGATATAAACCGAAATACAGACAGCGAGCTGTCTATTTCGGTTTATATCAGTAGCAGGCTTCGCTTATATACGCAGTATATCATAAACTCCCACTACTTTACAGTAATTTTTTTATATCCTCCTTGACCTCATAGAGACAGATGTTTATGTCAAGGTTCTGATAACGTTTCGTAACACCGCATTTTGCAAGATTTTCTTCTGAAAAATCCTCTTCGTCAGCCAAATATCTTCTGCACATCTCCGCATACTTTGGCTGCTCCTGCTTTTGCTCACGTTTGATTGCTCTCATCAATCGAACGCCGTCATCCAGCTCCAGGTAGATAGGGACAACCTTATCCTTACCAAAGTATTCCCTAATCTGCATATAAGTTTCAAGCGTCCCGATCATCAGATAATCCGCTTCCTCCAGATTAATCTGCCCGTCGTTCACGGTAAAATAATGCCAGGTCCCATGTATGGTTTCATAAGCACGATGCTCTATGATTTTCTTCTGCTTCTGCAGCTCTATTAAGGTGTCTTCATCCACAAAATAATACTCTACACCATTCTCCTCAGACCTTCTAATCGGTCTGGTTGTATACATTACCGCAGTATTAAGATGTAGGTCCTCTGCCTCCAGCAGCTTCTTGTATACTGTGTCCTTCCCTGTTGCACTCTTGCCCATGACAATAAAAATCCTAGCCATTCCCATATCCTTTCCCATTTATTACATTTTCAATACTTATGATTTATATTTTTTAGTCAAAGCAATCAACTACTTCAATTTGATCCTTATGCTCTCCGGTCAGTCCGGTGACGGTAACGCCTCGGCTTCTGACAGAATAAATATATTCAATCAGCTCAACCGATATTTCCTCCCCGGGAACCAGAATCGGCGCTCCCGGCGGAAACAGACTGATAAAAGCCGCTGACACCTGCCCGGCGCTCTTACAAATATCCAGCTTCCGTACCGGCTTATCCCAGGCTTCATGAGGCCATAGTATAATCTCCGGTTGCGATAGTATTGTCTTAAAATGATTTGTTACAGACTTCTCTTGCTCTGTCCTTTGACCGTCAAATGCAGGCTGCTTCATCACCAAACTGTCGTCAATCTCAAGAAGTGCTCCCGCCAGCCGGTCAAAGCCTTCCTCCGTATCACAGATACTGGTCATACCCAGAACATAATCCGGTGCTTCCATTTCAAGCATGATCCGATACTTATTAAGAAGCTGCTGATGAAGCATATGTCCGGTAAGACCGGATCCTTGTACCGATATGGTTAGCTTCGAGCGGTCAAGATCATAAACCCCGTATTGGCCTACGATATCCTGCTTCAAAAGCTTTAGTACCTTCAGCTTCTCCAGCCTTTGATAGAACTGCTTCAGCCTTTGATCATAAAGTGTAAAAAGCTGCCCGGCCTGCTCCTCCAGAAGCCAGATACAACGGTCGATTCCTGCCATTAATACATAGGAGGGACTGCTGCTCTGATAGATTGCAAGGTACTTGCGTATCCGCAGATTCAACTCTTCTGCATTGGAATGTAATACTGCCGTCTGAGTCAACGCAGGCAGGGTTTTATGCAGACTTTGTATAATCAAGTCAGCTCCAAGTCTTACCGCACTCACCGGAAATCCTTCATGAAAACCAAAATGGGCTCCATGAGCTTCATCCACAAGCAAATAAGCCCCATGCCTATGAACAATCTGAGCGATGGTTCCTATATCCGATACGACACCTTCATAGGTCGGTGAGGTTATCACCACCAGACTAATTCCAGGGTTATCTATCAACGACCTCTCAATCTCTTCGGGAAGAATTCCACCATAAGGGGATATTCCCTCCATCTTTTGTGGATAACAATACACCGGAATCGCTCCTGCGAGGATAACTCCATGGTAAACAGACTTATGACTGTTACGAGCCATCAGAATCTTATCACCCTTTTTTACTGCTGCAGAGATTCCGGCGAGTATTCCTGCCGTGCTTCCGTTCACCAGCGGATAAGAGCATCCTGCCCCATAAATCCGGCTAATTCTATCAGACAGGGATAATAATACCTCCTCAGGCTGGTGAAGATTATCGAAGCCCTCTATCTCTGTTATATCGATGGCATAGGGATTAAACGGTTCACAAATCCCGGTATTTCTCTTATGTCCCGGCATATGCATCGGATAATCCCCATTCTCACTGTATGCTATTAATTTATCATATAGCCTGTCCAAAGTCTACCAAGCCTTTCTTCTATGCTTTTGAATTCGGAAATTCATCATGATCCTTTAAATAAATTTCTGCCTTCTGATATTTTTGTTGATACATCTTGGAATCCGAGATAATCAGACAATCCTCGATGGTGGTACTCTCATTTGGCTTAATTATACTCCATCCAAAGCTAACATATACCTCAAATTCTCTGCCACCCTCCTGATTGATTTGCTCCAGCTTCCTTTCGAAACGATGAATAAATTCATTCGCCTTCGGCTGGTCATAATCCATTCCAATGACTACGAACTCGTCCCCGCTGATACGGATGCAAAGCTCGTCATCCTCTGAGGCATAAAGCAGGGCATCGGCAACGGATTTAATAGCAATGTCACCGTTTGCATGTCCAAAATTATCGTTAATATATTTCAGCTTATCCATATCAGCCGAAAACACCATTAGCTTAGTCCCTCGTCGTATGCACTGCTCCATATACTTTCTTCCCAGCTGTTCCAAAGCACGGCGGTTATAAAGTCCGGTCAGCTCATCCTTAATTGACATGTCCTCAAGACGACTTACCAATTGATTCAAAAAATCGTGCATTCTTATATTCTCTAAGGCATTGCACACATTTATCAACCACCCCTGATAGGAGGACTGGTATGCCTGCCCCTCCCGGAAGCTGATTGCGGTATAGCCATAGCATATCTTCTGATAATGAAGCATATTGAAGAAGAATACCTGGGGCTCCTCCCCTGCATGATACACCGGAAGCAGCTGTGGTCTCATGAACTCGGCTCGCTGCAGCCATTGACCATTCTTAATCCCGACCTCCATGATCATATCATCGGTTAACTCAGCCTCGGTATGTTTCTCCAAGCCAAGCTGCTCCCAATTCTTATACAGACACATATAAAAGCTGTCAAAGCCTTCATTCATATACGTATAAGAGGCCAGCTTGCGATCCAGCTCTGCAATCGTTGTCACATTCGTTAATTCTACCGACATAAAGGCATTGTTATAGATGGACTTATCCTTCGCTTCAAGATCGTTGATGATCCGGTTTCTGCGATAGGTTAGATTTTCCTGCTTTCCGGCAGGATTACAGCCACAGGACTCCCGGAAGGTGGTCACCGTTGTCATGTAGCTATCCTTCTCCTGAGGAATTTGATTATTATGTTTATAAATCTTATCAACTGCTTCCATTCCCATCTCAAAAACAGGAAATCCTGCCGTTGTAATCGTCGGACAAAAATCCTCCGTAATAGCTATATTATCACAGCCTGATACGGCGATATCCTCCGGAACATAAATTCCTCTCTCTGCCAAAGCATTGCAAACTGTAATTGCCATATAATCATTGGCACAGATAATCGCCTCCGGGCGCTTATCCGGGTCAGCTAACCAATGTCTTATTGCATCATAGCCCATGAACTTCCAGAAGTCTCCGAAATAGGTCTGGTCCTCTTCTACCGGAAGGTTATGTTCCTTCATAATTCGTTTGAAGGCCTCCAGGCGTACATGAGATACCTGATTATCCCTTGGTCCGGTTAAAAAATTAATTCTTTTATAGGCATGCTTCTCAATGAAATGATGGATAATCTCATCTAAGACCGAGGTATCATCGATAAGCACATTATAATAATCATCGATCTTCTGTCTTACACTGACCACCGGACAATTGGCATATTTCGTGATATGATCGCGGATATACTTATCAAAGCCCTGAGCAAACATGGTATCCGGTAAAATAATAATGCCATCCAGATCCTGATATCTGGGAAGCAGAGCAATGCTTCGCTCGCCAACCTCATATTCAAATTCCCCATAGCCCAGGAAATTAGCAAAGAAAGCGACATTATACCCCAGCTCCTTTGCTCTTTTACTGATGCCTTTACTTAACAGCTCTTGAAATTCCTGATTTACCTGAGTAATAAACACACCTATCGTTTTTCTGCCGTTCCCAAACATTTGCTTCTCCCCAGATTAAAAGCTGCAACAGAGTACCCCCTCCACACATATCCTCTGTCACTGCAACAAGTGCTCCCATAATAAATTCTCATTAGATGATAACATACTTGTAATAATTAATTCCGATTTGCCATCAAAGTCCGGATTCCTTTCCCTTTTTTTGACGATACATCAATTTATCGGCCACACCAAGGCAGCTTTCTATCGAGGTATCCTCATCCGGATGTATCAAATGGCATCCGTAGCTTACATATACTCCGAAATCATAATCCTTTATAAAATTAAATCGATTCAACGAACTCTGAAAACGTTCTATGAACCTATCCAGCTTCTCCTCATCGTAATCCATACCGATAGCCATAAATTCATCGCCACCAAGACGGATACAGATTTCATTGTTATCTGCTGACTGCTGCATAGCTTCTGCCACCACTTTAAGAGCCACATCGCCGTATGCATGCCCGAATTTATCATTTATGTACTTGAGCTTATCCATATCCGCAGTAAATACCATTAGTCTGGAATGGGCTTCTACACATTGCTGCAGATATCGCTTACCGATTGTATTCAACGCTCTCCGATTATATAAGCCAGTCAGATCATCACGGATGGAGATCTCCTCCAGCTTGGAAACCAAACGATTTAGCTCATTGTGAACGCGTACATTCTCGAGTGCATTGCTAACATTAATTAGCCACGCTTGAAATGTCAACATATACGTCTGAATGGTATCAAAGCTGATTCCCACATACCCAACGGAATGCTCCTGATGATGCAGCATGGCAAAGAAATAAGCCATTGGCCGATCTTCTGATAGCTCCGGAGGTATCAGCTCCTTACTTGAGAAGGCAAGCTTACTGTAACCGATCCGATTCTTAAAGCCGACCTCCATAACCATCGATGTATCCCCATTCCCGGTACCGTCATCATTATAATCGTTCCAATCCTTCTTAAGACAGAGACAAAAATGAGTAAAGTTCTCATTTTCGTAAATATAGGTCCATATGCGCTGATTGATATCCTCCAGCCTGGTAAGGCCGGTTAAGTCAGAGGACATATATGCATTGTGAATGATGGCCTTGGTAAGACTCTCCCGAATTCGGATATGGCTCTGCCTTTGGTCATTGCCCGCCTGGTACCAGTTCTTTTTGCAGCCACAGGAGGCCCTATACATGGTAAGTGTTTTCATATAGGAATTCCGCTGTTCTTTATTCCCTTGATTATGACGATGTATCTTAAGCACCGCTTCCAAACCCATCTCAAATACCGGCATTTTTGCCGTTGTAAGGGATGGGGTAAAATCCGCCGCATCCTCCACATCGTCGCATCCGGTAACCGCAATGTCCTCCGGAACCAGAATCCCTCGCTCCGTCAATGCATTACAAACGGATAATGCCATATAATCATTCGCGCAGACAATCGCCTGGGGTCTCTCTAAGTCGCTTTGTAACCATTGTTCTACCGCCTGAGCTCCGGCATACTTCCAGAAATCTCCGTAGTAGATTCGATCTTCTTCCAAAGGAATATGATGCTCCGATAAAATCTTTTTATATGCCGCTAATCTCTTTTCTGAATCCGGAAACCCCTTCGGACCGGCCAGGAAATTAATCCGCGTAAATTTATGCTCATCAATTAAATGGTTTATTAATTCATCCAAAACGGTGTAATCATCAATCAGGACATTATAATACTCTTTTACTTCTCTTCGCACACTAACAACCGGACATTTACATCTCCGGTTGATATTATCCATATAACGCGCTTCCAGATTCTGCAATGCAAAGGTATCCGGAGCAATAATGATACCATCCAATTCTTCGTAGTTAGGAAGATTTGATATCTCTTCCTCACCGATATCATAAGCCGGTTGACCGTAGCCTCCGAAATTCGTAAAGAAAGCGACATTGTAATCAAGCTCTTTTGCCTTGGTGATAATTCCTTTACTAAGGTTATCCTGAAATTCGTGATTCACCTGAGATATAAATACACCAATTGTTTTTCTTTTACTTCCTAGCACATACAAACCCCCACTTCATATGAGTGCCTCTATATCCAGAATACGTTACTAGTACTTATATACTATAATAAACCATTTTCAAAAGAAAAACAATATTCCATTAATATTTCTATGACAGGATCATACGGTCATTGGCAAATTCGCCGCCGCTTGCCTTCTCAAACTTCTCTAAAAGGTCACTGACATGGAGCTTCTTCTTGGCCTCACCGGACACATCATATATAATTTTACCTTCATACATCATGATTAACCGGTTACCGTACTGGATGGCATTCTTCATATTGTGGGTAACCATTAATGCGGTTAGGGAATTCGCACTAATGATTTGCTCGGAGAGCTCCAATACCTTGCCGGCAGTCTTAGGATCCAGGGCTGCTGTATGCTCATCCAGCAGAAGCAGCTTTGGCTGCTTTAACGTTGCCATCAATAGAGTCAAAGCCTGTCTTTGTCCTCCGGATAACAAACCAACCTTTGCTGTCAGTCTGGTCTCCAGACCTAGATCCAGCATCTTCAGCTTCTCAACATATAAATCCTTCTCCTCCTTGGTAATCCCCCATCCAAGGCTTCTTCTCTGTCCACGGCGATAGGCCAGGGCAAGGTTTTCTTCTATCTCCATATTTGCCGCGGTTCCCATCATCGGATCCTGGAATACTCTACCCAGATACTTTGCTCTGGAATGCTCGGGAAGCTTTGTAATATCTTCATTGTCCAAAGAAATACGTCCCAGGTCAGGATAATGGACTCCGGCAATCATGTTCAACATCGTCGATTTGCCTGCACCGTTTCCACCGATGACGGTAACAAAATCACCCTTCGCAAGCTCAAGATTTAAGCCGTTCAATACCTGCTTCTCGTTTACCGTACCGGGATTGAAGGTCTTATAGATATTCGTCATTTTTAACATGTTAGATTTCCTCCCTTCGCACGGTTATCCTTTTCTTCTTTAATACAGGAATGGATAGTGCAAGTGCCACAACCACCGCGGTTAACAGCTTCATATCATTGGTGTCCATACCAAGTCGCAATACTACTGCAATTATAATTCGGTATATAACGGAGCCCAGGAGAATAGCGAACAGCTTCGCAGCAAAGTTCTTAACCCGGTTTAGCATTACCTCACCTATAACGATGGAAGCCAAACCGATTACGATGGCACCAACACCCATGTTGACATCTGCGTAGCCCTGACTCTGTGTAACTAAAGCTCCGGCTAATGCAATCAGACCGTTACTGATAACCAAGCCGAGAATTTTCATTTTATCCGTATTCACTCCCTGGGCACGAACCATGTTCTCGTTATTGCCTGTAGCACGGATACAGCAGCCGATTTCCGTTCCAAAGAACCAGTAAAGAATCGCGATAACTGCTATTATGCATATCAGTCCAACACCCATGGTAACCCATACCTGGAGCGTAGAATCCTTAATACCGAGCTCCTTTGCTTCCGGGAGCAGTCCCTTGAAGATTGATATGATTGTGCTTTGACCGATGAGTGAGGTATTAGCCTGACCCATAATCCTGAGATTAACAGAATACAGTCCGATCATGGTCAGGATACCGGATAGAATTGCCGGTATCTTCAGCTTTGTATGTAGGAAACCGGTAATTAAGCCTGCTGCCATTCCGGCCAGTATTGCAATAATAAGTGTAACGAAGGGATTCCACTGATGCTTTACCATCAGCATCGCACAGATGCTGCCTCCTAAGGCAAAACTTCCCTCACAGGACATATCCGCAAAATTCAATATACGGAAGGTAAGATAAACACCGAGTGCCAGGATAGCCCAGGTCAATCCCTGGGACGCTGCACCTAATATAGCCATAATCATATCGTTTTCGTTCCTTTCTTGTTAAGCTCATGGGTCGGATGCTTCTTATTTGGTACGTTATGTACCAGACTTATTACTGTAAGAATGAATGTAGACCACATAGCAATGTGGTCTACATTCACTTGATCTATGATTAAATATATTAATTCAAAACGGTCTTTAATTATTTCGACTGCAAATCGGCAGGAATTGTAATTCCCAGTTTAGCTGCTACTTCATCGTTAATTTCGATGGTGTACTGATCGTCCGGTAAATATTCAATCGGCATGGTCTCTGTCTTAGCCTCGCCCTTAATGATCTTCACTGCCTGTTCACCGGTCAGCCATCCAAGCTTGTAATAATCAATTCCGTTGGTTGCAAGTCCGCCTTTATCCACCATTCCCGATTCGCCGCAAATGACCGGTATTCCGTTATCGTTAGCAACTAATGCCACCGTAGGCATACCAGCTGCAATGATGTTATCGGTAGGTGCATAGATTGCATCCACCTTACCAACTAAGGATTGAACCACCTGCTGAATCTCATTGGAATTGGATACGGTTGCATCCATGGTTGTAAGCCCGGCTTCTGCAGCTGCTTCTGCCGCAATTTCTGCCTGTATCTTAGAGTTGCTTTCACTGGAGCAGTAAAGGATTGCTATATTCTTTGCATCAGGAACCAGCTTCAAAAGGAGCTCAATCTGGCTCTTGATCGGTGTCAGGTCCGAGGTACCGGATACATTTCCTCCGGGCGCTTCGTTGGAAGCTACCAGACCGGATCCGGCCGGATCGGTTACTGCGGTAATCAGAATCGGTATATCCTTCGTCGCATTTGCGACTGCCTGCGCTGAGGGAGTTGCAATTGCTAAAATCAAGTCATTATTATCATTGATCAGCTTGGTAGCAATCGTGTTGGCTGTTGCCTGATCTCCCTGTGCATTCTGCACATCAATCTTAATATTCTCACCATCTATGTATCCTGCCTCCGCCAATGCATCTAAAAAGCCTTGGTAGCTTGCATCCAGAGCATCGTGTGTTATGAACTGGTTAACACCGATCTTAAACACCTCATTCTTAGTACTGCAGCCGGCAAGTACTGTAGTAGACATTACTGTAATCAAAATAACAGCAATTATTCTTCTTATCTTCATACGAACAAATCCTCCTAAATTTCATAGTAACGTTTCCGCTAAACGCTATTCCGCTTTAAAGCTTTAACACTTTTAATGGATAAAGTGTACTATTAAAATGAGGATTCGTCAATACTTTTTTTCTTCCAAATTTAAGGATTTTAATAGCTGAACTACAGAGATTGATTATTTCACTAACAGATAACCGGTACAATTCATAAGGGTATGGAAGGAGAAAATGAAAGGTACCGTACTTTTTTGACTACTCCACTGTAATTTCGTCGTCATGACTTATTATCTCACAAAGATAATGGCATACATTCTTGGTATCCCTGACTATTTGTTGAGAATCCCGGATTGTTGCACCATGTCCCGGAATAAAGGCATATTTATTATACTTAACCAGATTATGTACCGAAACATAATGATTAATAATATTATCCCTTGTAACACTGGGCAATATAGGCTCTCCGTCAGGCGCATATATTAATTCATCCGCAATATAGAGGTATTGTTCATTGATTTTGATTAGCAGGGTACAAAGGGAATGTCCCGGATTGTGTATTAACTCTATGGTATGCTCACCAAATTTAATTTTTAGATTTTTATCAACATTAATTGTCGGAATATAGTACCTCTGTTCCTCTGTGGGCAGCCATTGATTTAAGGTCTGATGATAATAGCTGCTGCCATATACGGTAACACCCCGCAGCTTTCTTAATCCTTGAATATGACCCTCATGGAAATGTGAGATAATAACACTTTCAATAGATATTCCGGTATCCTTTAGATCATTTTCAACTTCCTCAGTCTGATTAGTATATCCTGTATCGATAACAAATGCTTTATCCCCACTAATAATTGCAATTACATTGTTACCGTACTTCTTATCCTCGATAGGTTCAAATATATACTGGATAACTCCTTGAGACAACTCTATTTTCTTCATAAATTAACCTGCCTTATTTATATTACTATCTTGGTTTTTTGATAACTAACGAAAAAAGCTTCATGAAAAAAGCTTGATATTATGGCTTCTTCCATGAAGATCTAATCAAATCTATATAAAAAATATTATGTCAGAATAGGAATAAAGTCAACGACATTAAGTCCTATTTATATGATAAAATAGACCCAGAAAAACTACCATGTGTCTGTAAAACGGGTATTCCGATACCATATAGCAGCTTTGTCATATGTAATAATTCTCCTTCCTAAGCTCATAATCGATAAAGGATTGCAGCTGATCAATCTGGTCCCTCCAGGCATCCTGGTGAATTGCTGTCATTTTAAAGCCTATCTTCTCGTAGACATGCTGTGCTCTTGTATTCTTAACATTCGTATCCAGTACAATCTTCGCTACCTTAAGCTCCATGAATAGATACTCTATCAGCAGCTTCAGAGCCGTTGTTCCGAAGCCGTGCTCCTGATAAGTAGTATCACAGATTTTAATACCAATCTCAGCTGCCAGATCAAATAAACGATAGCTCATCTCACCGACCGGTTTCGATTCCACCTCAAGGATCAGTCTTCGCCGGTTTTTATCCTCGCTGTTTATCTGCTCCAGGATAGCTTCCTCCGTAGTATTTAGGCCCTTCGGATATCCGGCATGTGCCATAACCCTGCCATCATTCCACCAGATACATAGCTGCTTTGCATCCTCCGGTGTGGCATAGCGGATTGCAACCCCATCTCTCTTACCCAGATATTCGTAACGAATATCTTCCCCTGTACTCCCAGGATTGTTATTCCCCTTAGTCCTGCGTACATAGGTAAGATATCTGTAAGGAGTCTCCCCCAGAAATTCTTCCTCAGATTCGAGGGTAAAATCCTCTTCTTTGAAATGGGGAAAATAGGTATCTCCTTCAACCTCAAGGTCAATTATGGTAAGATACATTGCGTCAACGAGAGGAAGGGCCTCCCGGTATAGCTGCTCTCCTCCTGCGACAAAAGCATCCTCATCCCCTATATAAGCGATTGCCTGTCCAAGAGATCCTAGGGTGATGCAATTCTCATATTCATAATTTGTAGTATTTGATATGACTATCGTCTTTCGATTCGGCAGCGGTTTTCCAATCTCCTCAAAAGAGCGTTTACCCATTATTACCGTCTTTCCTGTAGTAAGCTCCTTAAAACGCTTTTGTTCCCCTTTAATCCTCCAGGGGATGATACCTTTATTTCCAATCACATAATTTCTTGATAATGCAGCAATCAATGCAAGCATGGACATCTCCTTATAATTTATGTATTCTGAATCGGTTGAGCAAACTGATCGGCTCATATTATTATATCATTTGATATCATGAGCTTGGAAGGATTAGAATGAGTTAAATCATTTTTTCATATAGCTTATGCTCCGTATTACCCAGAATATCGATTATTTCATTATATAATATGTTATGATGAATTCCAATAGTAAGAAGAAAGAGAGAGGATATGCTGCAAGGCACATCCTCTCTCCTTCTTCTTACTGTATTCATACTCGCCTCTTTATAAGAAGCGCTTTTTAATTTCTTCGAATTTCTCGACGGTCATCAATGCACCCCTACTAATATCCTTAAAGGTTACGATATAGGTCCATCTTCCGTAGGGCTCTATCTTCTTAATTTGAGAGACATTAATCAGATAAGATTTGTGGCTCCGCATAAATTGTTCTGTATCCAGCTTCGCCTCGATGTCACTTAGGCTTGCAGAGGTAGTGAAGGAATCCTGTTTCGTATAAATTACCGTAGCGCTGTTTTCCCTCTGAACCAGAATGATATCACTGATATCCACAAAGCTCATACTTTCCTTGCCTTTTACCAACAATTTTTCAAGCCCACGTTCATACTTTATTATCTTATCCAGATGCTCCTTGCCCGCCGTCTCTGTAAAGGTTCTGACCCGGTCCAGAGTTTGATATACTCTTTCTACATTAAAAGGCTTCACCAGATAATCGAAGGCATATACCTCAAAAGCAGCCGACATATATTCCGAATGCGCTGTTGCAAAGATAATCTTTGTCTTTGGCTCCATATCTGCAATAATCTTGGCACACTCTAAGCCATTGGTACCATTGATCTCGATATCAAGAAAGATTACCTCTGCCTTGGTTTTTGTAAATAAGCTTACCGCATCCGAAAGATTATCACATTCCCCAACAATCTCAAAGCCTTCCTTGTTCTCTATGATCTTACGCAGCAGCTTGCGTATTCCGCTTTCATCTTCCACTAAGATTACTTTAATTGCCATAGTATCTTCTCTCTCTTCGCTTACTCACCGGTTTGCCAAGGATCTCTGACCAGATAATGGCCTGCTGAAGATCAAGCGGAGTAATAGCCTCTGTCTGCTGGGTAGCTACCTGAATAACCGGTGTGGTAACCGATACCTCAACCTGTGATGGAAACTTACTACCTACCTTCTGCTCACCCTTCTCATGATTATTTACATCGGACTTAGGCATTACGCTTTGGTTACCGCCAATGAATATATTTTTCGCTGACTTGGAAAACTCACTCCATCTCACTTTTGATTCCTTACCATAATAATACATAGGCTCTCACCTCGATTGCTACTAATTATTTATTATCCCGTTTTTCATCTATGATCTGCTTTTTTCCTGATTCTGAGATCTTCTCTCTCATCTTCGTGTCAGCCTTGATATTCTGCATATCATAATAATCCATGACGCCAAGCTTTCCTTCCTTCAATGCATAGGCCATTGCCTTCGGAACCTCTGCTTCTGCCTCAACAACATATGCACGCATTTCCTGTTCCTTCGCAACCGCCATCGCTCTTCTTTCCTCTGCTTTCGCTTGAGCAATATTCTTATCCGCCTCTGCCTGAAGAGTCTGAAGCTGTGCTCCTATATTTCGTCCTACATCGATATCTGCAATATCGATGGAAAGGATTTCAAAGGCAGTACCTGAGTCCAAACCTTTACTAAGGACACGCTTTGAGATATCATCCGGATTCTCCAGAACCTCTTTATGGGAGCTTGCAGAACCTACGGTAGTTACGATGCCTTCACCAATTCTCGCAAGCACTGTTGCTTCTCCCGCTCCACCGACCAACCGCTCCAGATTTGAACGGACAGTTACTCTGGCTTTGACAAGTAATTCGATGCCATCCTTTGCTACTGCTGATACATTAGTGGTCTCAATCACCTTCGGGTTAACGCTCATTCTAACCGCATCAAATACATCTCTGCCGGCCAGGTCAATGGCTGCTGCCTTTTCAAAGTGCAGCTCAATCCCTGCCCTTTCCGAAGCAATCAGTGCGTTGATTACGCTGTCAACGTTACCGCCTGCCAGATAATGTGCCTCCAGCTGGTTTACATTAACACTCAGGCCTGCTTTTATCGCCTTAATCAATGGCAGCACAATCTTTGACGGCACCACACGCCGTAAACGCATACCGATCAAATTAAAAATACTAACCTTAACATTGGCAGCCAAGGAGCTGATCCATAACCCCACTGGTACAAAGGTGAAAAATAATACAATTAATAAGCTGATAATACCAATTAAAACAACTAATCCAATCGTCTGTGGCATAAACATATCCCTCTTTCTATGTAGATTTTTTATTTGCAACAATCGTGTTATAAATACTATAACATTCTTTAGCAATTATTATTCTGTCCTAATTCAATGCTTTTACAATCAGCTTTGATCCCTGTACCTTGTAGATGACCAGCTTCGTATCTTTGGAAATGTATTTTCCTTCACTGATCACGTCAAATTCAATCCCATCAAAATCTGCGGTCCCACTGGGTCTTAGATCAGTTACGGCAACTCCATGTTTCCCAAGTAAGTATTTGAGATCATTGGAGCTAATGAACCCCTTTTCCCTATTCTGTTCATCCTTCAGGATAATCGGCGATTTTAATTTTGCCTTTGATAAAATTCCAAGAATAATTGCAAACATAATTCCCAAAAGCGCCATAATAACTAGCGCGATGATTGCCCCCTCGACAAAGGAATCGGATACCAGAAAGATTGCCACAACCAGACAGATGATTCCCGATACTCCGGGGATAGAAAAGCCCGGTATCGCCATCTCAATTCCGATTAGGATAAAGCCGGCAATGAAAAGAATAATTGCAATGATTAATGTAGCGCCAATCTCACCAAACATATAAAAACCTCCTTTCAAGATTGGATTTTGGATTAAATGCCTTCTTAGGAGATTTTATTCTCCCATTATATACCCGGAACTATCTATATCATACTTTATTACGAAAATCAGAAAAGGGAATAGATATTCGCTAAGTTATACACCTTTGCATCTATAATGTCAAAATATGCTTACGAAATTACATAACCTTCCTAAATATTTCAGCGAAGAAATGATTGGTCCACCTTGGGTAATTCGATATAAAAGCTTGTTTTATCCGTATTGGAGTTTACCACAATGGTACCACCTGCCTCCCTGACAATCTTAGCTACAATGAATAATCCCATACCGTGCTCCTCCTCCTTCTTGGTTGAAAAACCTTGTCGAAAGATATTATCCAGCTGGCTTTTCGGTATCTCCGGTCCGTTATTGTAGACTAAAAAGGTGTAGCTATTCTGGTCTTCCCCTATCTCCAGATGAATACTTTTCTCATGCTCCACCTCGGATAGTGCCGTAATCCCGTTATCAATAATGTTCGCTAATACCTTACATAGATTCCATGGCTCCAGGGGTATATTCTTTAGCTCGGAGCGTATCTCAAGATATAGGTCGATGCCCTTCTTCTCCGCAGCCTCAATCTTTGCCTGAAGTAACGCATTGACGGCGGGCTGGGCTGTCTTCAGGGCCTTACTGACCTTCATTATATCCTTAAATACAGGATCAATATAGCCCTTCGCTTCCTCATACTCCCCAAGCTCCATCAACCCATAGATCACCTGAAAATGATTGAGATAATCATGTCTTTGCGCCCGAAGCCTTGAGTTTAATTCCTCCAGGTTGGACATTGATTCTGCCATAATGTCATTATTATATCGGATTGCAAAATATAAACCCAGAATTGTAATCAGGCTGCTTAATAACAATAAGCCGATGGCCAGATACATGAATATACTGACCTCATTAATGATGGTCCTGCCCTGTATTATCAAAATCATCAGTCCGACAAAAAACTGGAGCAGATTAATCAGTAGTAACGCTCCTACCAGCTTTTTCAAATTCATGTGTATCCTCCCTGTCACCTTGGTAAATCAATCCGTAAGTCTTGAATCTATGGTAAGTATATCACGGTTTCCAATTTATTGCATTAGAAGAAGATTATAACGAAACTTTGTATTTGCTTCTATTAGCCTTGCAAAGCAAAAAAGAACTATGAATCATGCCGCTCCTCCTATCGTAAACAGTGAACGATTTCAACTGTCTGCCATAAAAGATTGGTTCACCCATCATAGTCCTTCTATATTTCTAGGGGGTTTTTTCGTTTTATAACTGAGCACCTTCCTGATTTATACCATTTTCCAATACTCCGTTTAAGAAGGTATAGGGATATTGCGTTCCGCATTCGTTACACTCGATAAAGGTTCTTGAATTGGTTTGCTCCCGCTTATCATATAAAAAAGATAAGAATTCCTCGGAATTCTTATGACCAGGCGCATCCTCGTCCAGTATATATGAATAGATATAGCTTGCCTCATATCGAAGTGTTAATATCTTACCGTTACAGATTGGACAGCGATAGTGATTTGATTCCATAATGTAGCCTTCCTTATTCATAATATTAAGTCCTATCTACATCATTTCACAAAACGTTACAAACTATTCGCAGTAAATTACTGTTGCGCTTCATGTACAATTGGATTATGATTCCTTTAAGATCATATCACTTATGCCACAAAATAGTTTCTCATTGATATGAATCCTATATAAGAGGAGGCCGATTATGAGTATTGAAATTATGAAGCTGTCACCGGATCTGACCGGAGATTATATCGAATTCTTCGACAAGGTAGCCTTTACCGATAATGAGGAATGGGCCGGCTGCTATTGTCTTTTTTACCATTGGAATGATACGCTGGAAGAACAGCAAAACAGCTGTACCGAATGCGACCATCTCTCCTATCGCCGGGGTCTTGTATCTAATTTCATTGAAAGCGGTAAGCTGCAAGGCTATCTTGCCTATGAGAATGGCTGTGTTATAGGCTGGGTCAATGCCAATGACAAGAACTGCTTCGATCGATTAAGTCCTGAAAAATGGCCGGAGCTCTGGGATTCCAAGGAACATAGTGAACATGTAAAATCCATCGTATGCTATACTATAGCACCCGAACAACGCCGGAGAGGCATCGCAACAAAGCTTTTGGAGAGGGTATGTCTGGACGCAAGGGCAGAGGGCTATTCTTATATCGAAGCCTATCCGGGCACAGACATCTCAAATATGCAACGCAACTATCATGGCCCTGCATTGCTCTATGAAAAGCTGGGCTTCGTACTGCATAAGAATCTGGGAGAGTACCTTGTAGTACGTAAGTTTCTGTAACAGAAATTAGCATATCAGCATAGATAAGGAAGTATTGTAACAAATTTGTAAAAGTGTTATAGTATACCTATGGAGGTGGTTATTATGTTTAAAAAAGAGGATAAAGAGTCTTCAAAAAAAATGATAAAGAAAATGAAATCTATTTCTTACGACGAGCATTTTACCAGAACCACAGAATCGATTGATCTAGCTAAGAATCCTAATTTTGTTGATATTGGCGATGGAACTTCCAAACGAAAGGAAAGTGATATCGAGAAGTTTACAAGATAGCATACTATCTTGCAGAGATTAACCAATTTATCCGTCTTATGTAAATATAAAGCAAAAGCCCACTTGTAAGATTTTCTCACAAAGTGGGCAATTTTTTTATCATATCATTCTAAAAGCAGTAGCTTTTCTTCGGGGAAATACAAATACCCAGGCAGTCCTTTCTCAAGAACCTTCAGCCTATCCTTCGGAACATACCAGCTTAAGGTTTCTGCAAAGGCTGGGTTCTCTGCTCGAATGAAGAAATGCTCTTCCAGGGGTAGACACCCACTTCCGGCCAGAGTAAAGGGAATATAATTATTCTCAGGCTGCTCCCATGAAGGGAGTAAATCATAGGAATGGATTCCGACATAATGAAAATTATCTGTAAGCTCTCTTGCGGTAGATAATCGGATCCCCCAATCCGTCGCTTCCATGGTATGATGGTCTATGATGCGGATAGCAGAAATATTCTTACAACCGATCAGCCTTGCTGCTTCCTTTCTTACCGGTCGTTCAAACAGTTCTTTGGTATCGCCGGCAATTATGGTGCTTCCTTTACTGATAATCAATAACCGTTCACAGAAACGGTATGCCTCGTCACGGTTATGGGTTACCAGAAGAACATCCTTCGGGTAATCCTGTAAGGTCTCTAATAATTGCTGTTGCAGAAGCTCCTTCAGATAGCTGTCCAAAGATGAGAAGGGTTCATCCAGCATGATGATATCTGGGTTACTGACCAGCATTCTGGCTAATGCCACTCTCTGCTGCTGTCCCCCTGACAGCTCGGAGGGATAGCGGCCTTTTAGCTCCTCCAGGTGATATTCCTTCATTTTATCATGAACCAACCGATGCTTCTCTTCTTTAGATGCGATGATAGCAATTCCGATGTTTTCTTCTACTGTCATGGCAGGAAACAGTGCATAGTTCTGAAACAAATAACCCACCCTGCGTTTCTGAGGGGTGAGATTAATCTTCTTCTCGGAATCAAAGAGCACCCTGTCATTAAGGATAATACGACCTGAATCCGGTTTTTCTATGCCTGCGATGCATTTTAACGTCAGGCTCTTGCCGGAACCGGAGGCCCCTAAGATCCCGGTTCTCTGGTTCATACTATTTAATTCCACTTCCAGGGTAAAACCCTTGAGCTTCTTCTTAATTGCAACTTCGATCGACATTGGCCCCTACCATCGTTTCATATTTTTTAAGCTTCTCGCTGCTACCAGATTCATAACTACGATAATCACAAAGGCAATGAGGCTGATCACAACAACCCAAAAGCCTGCGGTTACATAATCTCCGTCCTGTATGACCATGGCGATACGCTGGGAGATGGTACCTGTCTTACCCGGTATATTCCCGGCCAGCATGGAGGTAGCCCCATATTCACCGAGTGCCCTTGCAAAGGTCAGAATGGTTCCTGATGCGATTCCCGGACCTGCAGAGGGCATAACCACCTTCCAGAATACCTTCGTCTCCGATAAACCTAAGGTTCTTGCTGCATAGATCAGACTCACATCTACCTGCTCAAAGGCTGCTCTTGCATTCCGATACATTAAGGGAAATGCAATTACAGTAGCCGCTATAATGCAGCCTAACCAGCTTTGCACCACCTTAATATCAAAGGTATCATACAAAAAAGAACCAAAGGGTCTCCTCAGACTGAACACCAAGAGAAGTACAAAGCCAACGACAGTCGGAGGAAGAACCAGCGTCAGGGTTAAGAAGCCATCTGCAATTGCCTTCCCCTTCGGACCGGCACTCAGCACCCTCCTTGCTGCGAAAATCCCAAGGAAGAAGGAGAGTATAGTCGCCACTACGCCTGTTTTCAAGGAAATGATCAAGGGGCTCCAGTCTAGCCCCATTAAGAATAGAAGAAATTTCTCCATATACCCCACTCCTTCCTGTCTCTCGTCGTGATTTCTGTCTTCTTACGATCTATCATCATCTTAAGCCTCTTATTAACATGCGGATAGTAACAATCACTGTAATGCCTTCTCTGCCATACTTTCACTATGATTACTCAACCTCAGTATCAAAATAATACTGGTCAAAAATTGCTTTTGCTGTATCTGAAATGATAAACTGATAGAAATCCTCTGCTGCCTTTTTCTGCGCCGAAGTTGCTTCCTCGTTCTTAACCTGACAAACCGGATAGATAATAGCTCCGGTCAGATCATAGTTTACCTTCTGAAGAACTTCTACCTTATCCTCATACCCATATGTATCAGAAAAATAGGTGGTTCCTACTTCACAGGAGCCTTCAATAACAGCAATCAGAACCTTACTTACATTGCCTTGCTCACTGATCTCAATTCCACCAAGTGCTTTCGATACTTCCTGAGTCGTAACCTTTGATAAATCCTCGCTCACAGGAAGAATTCCTAGCTTGGTCAGAGCCTGTCTGGTATATTTACCGGCAGGAACGCTACCATCTGCTAAGGCAAGGCTAGAAGCTTCCCTAAGGTTCTCCAGTCCGGTTACCTTTGTATTGCTTCCCCTGCTCGTAAGAACTACTAGTTGATTATTAACAACATTTTTTCTGGTTCCTTCTACAACCAGACCGTCCTGCTCCAGCTGATCCATCTGCTTCTGTGCTGCGGAGAAAAAGATATCACACTCATAGCCTTCTTCAATTTGAGTCAATAGCTTCCCTGAGCTGTCCGCATTATATATAATCGTTACATCGGGATGCTCCTTCTGATAAGCTTTTGCAATATCCTTCATAACGGTATTTAAGCTGGCAGCAATAAAGACCTGAACCTCAGCCTTCTCTGTCTTTTTGACACTACAGCCGGATAGCATTCCAGTAATAAGTGCGAAGCATAAAAACAATACCAGGTATCGTTTCATTTCTTAAATCCTCCTCAATTGATAATAGGACTTCTTCGACTACACCACTTCTAGCCACCGATCACTCCGAAATACTTCTTCTCGTCTTTCTCTGTCCCCTTCTCATAGAAGTGATGTCCACAGGGCTTTTGATCTACTTCCTCTCGGATTAGCTGCTCCAGGATATCCTCCGATGTGCCACTGCGCAGCAGCTCCTTCAGATTCAATTTTCCACCATACTGCAGACAGGTTTTGAGAAGTCCTTCTGAGGTAAGACGAATTCGATTACAATCAGAACAGAATTTATGGGAGACAGCGCTGATAAACCCTATTTTTCCTACGAAGCCTTCCAGCTCGTAGTACTTCGCTGGACCGTTTCCGATGGTTCTTGAGAACGGATGCAGCTTTCCATAAGCTTCCTCCAGAATGCCCTTGATGGTGTCCTCGTCAAAAAGCTGATAATTAACACCGTATCCAATAGGCATCATTTCGATAAATCTTACTGCCAGCTTTTCCTCTCTTGCAAGCTCCGCCATACCCAGAATATTCTCCTTATTACTATCGAACGGAACCATGTTAATCTTTAAATCAATCTCCGGATAACTTAATGCTTCAAGGATTCCCTGCCACACCTGATCATATAGATCCCTTCTTGTAATCTTCTTAAAAGCCTCCGGATCTCTGGTATCCAGGCTAATATTAATGGAGCTAATTCCCGCCTTTGCAAGCTCCTTCATCTGCTCCCTCAAAAGAACTCCATTTGTCGTCAAGGTAACCTGTTCAATCTGTGGAATGCTTCGAATCGCACGGACGATATCTGCAAGATCCTCACGGAGCATAGGCTCTCCTCCGGTTAGCTTCACTTTCTTTATACCGTTTCTTGCCATAAGCTTTGTGATAGTTAAGATTTCCTCACAGGTCATCAGCTGTGCCTGAGTCAGGAAATCCTTCGCTGTTTCAGGCATACAGTAGCAGCAGCGCAGATTACAATGATCGGTTAATGAGATTCTGATATAATCAATCCTTCGATTTAGTTTATCCTGCATATTAATACGCCTTTCCTTCCTATACTGCAACCATATAAGCCCTTTGCCCTTCTAGATGATCAGGTTATCTTGCACATTCTCCGGCCTCTCCCTTAAGAATCTCAAGTCCATGCTTAATCTCCTCAATGATATAGGTCAGACTTTCCTGGACTGCCTTAGGACTTCCGGGCAGATTAATAATCAGAGTACTCTTACGAATGGCTGCAACACCGCGGCTCAACATCGCTCTCTTTGTAATCGTCATGGAATAGGCACGTATTGCCTCAGCAATCCCCGGTACCATTCTCTCTGCTATCGCTGTAGTAGCCTCAGGCGTGACATCTCTCATAGAGAAGCCGGTGCCTCCGGTCGTCAGCAACAAATCCACTGTATTCTCGTCACAAAGCCTTCTCATCGTCTCCTGAAGGATGCCCTTCTCATCGGGTAATATCTGATAGAAGCTAACCTCGTAGCCATGCTCTTCCACAATGGCACTTATTCTGGCTCCGCTGATATCCTGTCGTTCACCGACACTTCCTTTGTCACTAGCCGTAATAATTCCTACCCTATACAATTCTCATCACATCTCCTATCTTTATGGTACCTCCCTCAAGCACTCTGGCAAATACACCCTCCTTCGGCATGATGCATTCTCCCATCTTATCATAGATCTGACAATGACTATGACACTTCTTACCAATCTGTGTAAGCTCTAAAAGAACCTCATTACACTGAAATCTGGTACCGACCGGAAGCTCACGAAAATCAAAGCCCTCTACAATTAGGTTTTCCCCAAAGGCACCGTCCTCCACCTGTGCTCCCCTGGCATTGAAGGCTTCAATCTTCTCATAGGAGATTAAGCTTACTTGTCGGTGCCAGTTCCCAGCATGCGCATCATTTTCAATTCCGAAGTCTTTCATAAAGTTGGCTTCTTTTATATTAATCTTCTGTGTGCCTCTCTTCTCACTGATGCATACAGCTCTTATGATTCCCTTATTTTCCATAGATATCTCCTATATAAGGCCTCTAACCTCTTCTGTTTTTAGCTGAATTTTAGTTTTAATATCAACTCTGCTGCATCTGTGGCCTATTTACAACATCGCCGCTCTTGCCTCCGGTCTTCTCACAGAGATAGACCTCCGTAATCACCATGGTCTTATCGATTGCCTTGCACATATCATAGATTGTCAGTAAGGCGATATTGACACCGGTCAATGCCTCCATCTCCACACCCGTCTTTCCGGTAGTCTTCACGAAACAGGTAGCAACGACCTCCAATTCCTCTTCCTTAAGCTCAAAATCTACGCTGCACTTTTCCAAAGAGAGGATGTGGCACATGGGAATCAGCTCTGAAGTCTTCTTCGCACCCATAATTCCGGCAACTCTGGCAACACCAAGAACATCTCCCTTCTTACTGGTTCCTTCCTTAATTGCCTGAAAGACTTCCCTGCTGACACGGATGGTACCCTTCGCCATCGCTGTACGCTTCGTTATCTCCTTCTCTGATACATCCACCATAATGGCATTACCGCTTTGATCAAAATGGGTTAATTCCTTCATCTCCCTAGAATCCTCCGTAACCGTTCTTAAGCGCCAAATCCACAATCCGGATAAGTACATACCGGACAGTTCACACACTGACCGCCGTAAGCCAAATGAATAAAATCCTCTCTTGTCAGACGTTCTCCAGTAAGAATACGGGGAACCACCAAATCGAAGATCGAGCGTTTTACATACATCACACATCCAGGAAGCCCTACTACTGGAATTCCTTTCACATAGGAAAGTAAGAACATGGCTCCGGGAAGCACCGGTGCACCGTAAGTAACGAATTCTCCACCCAGGCTCTTGATTGCCGAAGGGGTCATATCATCCGGATCCACACTCATGCCGCCTGTTACCTCGATCAGGTCTACTTCCTGTTCTATGTAATACTGGATTGCCTTTACGATTTCTTCCTTCTCATCACCGGTAAAGATCTGGCCGATTACCTCTGAATTCGTCTCCCTTGCCTTGTCTCTAAGAACAGGTCCAAACTTATCGGTTATTCGGCCTTCCTTTACCTCAGAACCGGTTGTAACGATACCGATTCTAGTCTTTGGAAATGACTTAACCTCTACAATCGGTCCGGTATGCTTACATATATTCTCGAATTCAATCAATTTAGACTCTTCTACTACTAACGGTATGACACGGCAGCCACCGATCAGCTTACCGGCTTCAATCCGCTTATCACCATGAATTGTAGCGAAGCAGATATCACCTAACGCATTCACCTGATATAATGCTTCTCTATTAATCTTAACAACGCCATCTACACCTGCCTTAAATTCAATCTTTCCTTCCTTAACCTCAGAATAGGAGAGACCCTCGCCGCAGGCTGCTTTGATCATCCTGGCCGACGCATCATTCTCGTGTACAAAGCCCTCCTCCAGATTCCAGACATAGATGTGTCTCTTTCCGATATCCAGAAGCTTCTCAATATCCTTTTCTTCAATGATATGCCCCTTTTTGAAGGCAACACCCTTATGCTCTCCCGGGATAATTTCCGTAAGATCATGGCATAATACCATACCGATTGCATCCTGTACCCTTACCTTATCCATTGATACCTCCGTCCTGTTGCATTCCTGCCGCAACATTCTATTCATACACCCGTTCAAATACAACCTTAATGATGCCACCGCATACCATACCGAGAGTGGCTCCCTCTGTATCGGTGAGAATATATTCTTCTACTGCAAAGACCTCACCTGCAGCCAGCATAGCCTGGCCCTTTTGAATTGATGCAAACTCCACCGATCCGCCTCCGATGGTTCCGCGTATGGAACCATCCTCCTTTACCAGCATTCTGCTTCCGTTTCCACGCGGGGAGGAGCCTCTTTTATCAATAATCATAGCCTGAATCATAGGCTCTGTGTCCAGAAGTATGCTGTTTAACACATCCTCTTCAATCACACCGGTAGGAACCAGATTTCGCTCCTTTACGATCTCCGCAGCGATACTCACCGCAATCTCTGCAGGAGTCTGTCCTCCGATGGGAAGACCGATGGGTGCATGAATCGCCTGTCTCTTCTCTTCGGAATAGCCCTCTTCAAGGAGCGCTTTATGCACCTTGGCCACCTTTGTCCTGCTACCGATCATTCCAACATAGGCATAGCTTCGGTTCAAAATATTTCTGACACTTTGCAGGTCCTTCTTATGTCCTGGTGTTACCACTACATAATAGCTATTCTTATAATCCTTAAGCTCCAAGAAGGCTTGATCGTAGTCACAGCAGATCAACCGGTCTGCATCCTTAAAGCGCTCTCTGGTTATGAATTCGGGGCGGTCATCAATCACAGTCACTTCAAAACCAAGCAGCTTTCCTAGCTGTGCCATTGGTACTGAGATATGGCCTCCACCGAAGATAATTAACTTCGGAGCACTGGTAAGCAGCTCAACATAATATTGATTTCCATCAAGCTCTGTTATGTAACCCGGCTTAGCATCCTCAAGGCCGGGAAGAATCTCCTTCCAGCTCTTACTATCCTCCTCAGAATATAGAATCTGACCCTCTTCCCAAATCAGGTGCTGACCCATTAATTCCCCGCTTAAGGCTACGCTGGTCTTTATACTTCCTTTTTCGATGAGATTATGATTTAGTTGCTTAATATAATTCTTCATTGAATCCTCCGATTATTCATTAATAAACTATTGATGATTTAATTGAAGTATGTGCTTATCCCTGATGCTGTTTCATAACTCATTGTCTTATCCATCGAGATACGGTATTCTTTTCGAATTTATTTCTCTTTCAGCTTTGCAATGACACAGGGATCGGGTGTAAGTAGCTTTGCTATGCGCTCTCCTGCCTTATGAAGCTCAGTATCATCTGCTTGATTTAATAGGACTGTTACCTTGGATTGATCCGGTATCCGCCGCTCCAGATAGCCCTTCATAATCATCCTCCCAATATCTTCATATCGGATACTATGGTTCATAGGAATCTCAAGTAACTCACTGACAAGCTCGGCTCGATGGCAGCATTCCGACAGCTCAGCTCCAATTCCGGATAACCCTGCTACAAGTATGATTCTATCTGTACCGCTGGGTATCACAGGTTCATGAGCTGCCGGTACCTTAAGGGGGTAATGTTTTGAGCCATCTGCCTCTACCAAAACAACATCAGCAATCTGGGATAACTCCTTTACCTGTTCCTCCACTAACCCGGCGATCTTTCCATCCTCTGTCGGACGTCCGGCAATCACCACGGATTGATGAACCAGTAGTTCCGTTGCTTCTTTCGGTGTTGTTGCCAGGACTCCGGGTTCACGAAACATTCGGGTAGTGGTGGTTATGATCACTTTTAACTCTCTGCCCGCTAATTCACTAGATAACTGAAAAATTGCAGAGGTCTTTCCTCCAGCTCCGATTACCGCAATGACTCCCTTGTTGAAGTCTCTTAAGCCCAACGCTTCTGATAAAGAGGCTGTCTCCTGCCATATGCTATTATTCTGATACCAGGCTCTCATAAGCTCTCCTAAGATTAAATTATTACTATCCTCATATCCTGTTTACACAGATATTTCGTATATATGATCAAAACCTAACTCCATCTCCCTAAGAAGTCGTTCTAAGTCCTCTCTTATATTGACCGTATCCTTCCAGGCTAATCCACAACCCGCCGTTATCTCTCTTGGAACAGGAATGATGCGCCCTTTAAAGCCCGCCGCCTTCGCTGACTGCTCGAAAAGCATCGCCTGTGTTGTCGTATGAAAGGTTATAATACATTGCAATTCCTTCGGTCTCATCGGCATTCCTCCGCTAAGATCTTAATCGCTTCAATCGCGGTTCTGATCTCTTCTTCTGTATTGAAGTGAGAGAAGCTAAATCGAACCATACCCTGCTCCTTCGTATGATACGACTCATGAAGTAGTGGAGCGCAATGCGCCCCGGACCGGGTAGCGATGCCAAATCTCTGATAGAGTTCATCTGTAATCTCACCGGATGCGATATCGAATAGATTTAAGGCTATGACTGGAACTCGAAGTTCTGCTTCCATATCACTGTAAACTTTTATACCCGGGATCTGCCTTACTCCTGCGTAGAAAAGCTCTGCAAGTTTATTTACCTTCTGAAATATCCTGTCCAATCCATTCTCCCGGATATAATAACAGGCAGCATACAGCCCTGCTATGCCATGAATGTTCTGGGTCCCGGCCTCTAATGCCTCCGGTAGCTCCTCCGGCATTCCATGAGAAAAGCTGTCAGTGCCGGTTCCTCCCACCTTGAGTGCAGTTGGCTTCACCTTCTCTCCTAAGATAAGAATTCCAGTTCCCTGAGGACCCATCAATCCCTTATGTCCGGAACAGCACAGCGCTGACACTTTCTGCTTAATCATATCTATGGGAAGAATTCCTGCACTTTGGGAAGCATCTAGAATAAATAACAGCTCATGCCTATCACAGAGCTCTCCAATCCCTTGAATATCATTCACATTGCCCGTGACATTAGAAGCATGTGTTATCACAACCGCCTTTGTATTCTTCTTAATTGATGCTTCCAATCGGAGGATATCGATAGAGCCCTTATCGTCGAGAGGAAGGATCGTAAGCTCCATACCCTGCTCCTCAATTAGATAGAGCGGGCGGAGTACGCTATTATGCTCCATAACCGTCGTGATGCAATGATCTCCCTGTTGCAACAGACCTTTTATCACCAGGTTTAGGCTTTCTGTTGCATTGGAGGTGAAGATGACTCTCGTGGGGTCACTCACTCGGAACAGCTGGGCTATCTCAATTCTGGTCTGCAGCAATACCCGTCCTGCCTCAAGGGATGCCTCATAGGCGCCACGACCACTATTACCCGTTCCCTGCAATGCTTGATAAACCGCTTCTGCTACGGCCTTCGGTTTATGATATGAGGTTGCTGCATTATCAAGATAGATCATAGATTGCCTCCGACTAATGATAAAATACTTAAACTGATTGATACTTCGCCTTTTTTAGCAAAATGATTGCCTCCAAGACCGCTCCTCCAATGCACCTTGCTTTATCCGAAATGGTAAAGCAATTCTCTTTCTCAGAATCTCTTGGGTCAATATCCGCTATCTTAAATCCCTGAGATACCTTAAAACCATCTCGGATAAGGCCACGAAGAATCCCATCCATGGATGCAATAACCGGATGTCCGTCTATTTCCGCAATTACTTGGCCTTTCTTGATTGTATCACTGATTCCTGCCCGATTTGTAATGATTCCTGCCATCGGAGCATGAATCACTCTCTCTTTACCCATTCCTTCGATGATTCCCGGAACTCCGGTGTTCGGCAAAGCGGAGCCTTGGAAGATAAGCCTTCCCAGATTATGCCCTCTCATGGTCTCAATGACCACATGGACATCCTCACCTGCGATAAAGCCCGGACCTAAAGCTACCGTAATCGGCGCCATCTCTTTTGTGGTTCCAAGATTCTTCTTAGCGAGAATTGCATCAACTACAGCAAGGGGCTGCACCTCGGAAAGGAGCTTACAGGAGGGATCCACCATAATCGCAACCTGCCCGGAGTTCATCACCTCATAGGCGGCTGCAATGTTTTCAGTGTAAACCGCTGTAATATCTTCTACGATAAAGCTCCCCTCATATACTGCTTCCGATAACGCGACCTGTCTTCGGATTGCAGAAGGACTGTCTGTCTCGGTAGCCAATACAAAGAAGCCTGCTCGAACCAGCTTCTGAATCGTTCCTGTCGCAATATCCCCTGCTCCTCTGACGAGCACTAAATTATCATCTCTCATGGCTTTATAACCTTTCCGGCCTGTGACAATTTCTCCACGATGGTATACATATTCGTAATTGAACCGACACCAAGCTCCTCTGTCAGCTGATAATGGCCTAGACAGGTGCCGCAGGATAATATCTCTACTCCCTGCGCCTCCATAAGCTTTAGATCGGCCAAGGATTCGGAACCCTCTACAGCCAGCTTTACTCCTCTATTATACATAAGAACGGTCTCCGGTAGCTGCTCAAGCTCTGTAAGTGCATAGATAAATCCCTTCATCAGGGTATGGCCTAGCTTCTCATCACCCTCACCCATCTTATCAGATGAGAGAACGATAACGGTAGGTCCTACTTCTTGGTTCTGGCTACCGATAGCCGAAGCCGCCAGGGATTCATTCACCTGGGTTACGTTCGTTACAGTTAATATTACTTGATAAAGATTCTCCTCTTTCTTCTCCGATACAATGGTAAGCTTCTTCTGAGCAGCCAATTTACTAAGGTTTTGTACTGCTACACTATTATCCACCAATACCTCAAGGACATCCTCAGGCTTTAAACTATTCAATACCTTTTTCGTCTCTACAACCGGTATGGGACATGCTTTTCCTATGAAATTCAGTGTCTGCCTCATAATCATAATCTCCTTTATCGAACTATTATCTTATTGCTATTGCTACGGACAACCCTTCCTACCATTCCGCAGGGCAGACCCAGCAGCTCCAACTCTACCATAAGCTCTTTTGCTTCTTCTGGCGGAAGGCTTACAAGTAGGCCACCGGAGGTCTGTGGATCGAATAGTATCTCCTCCATTGCAAAGGGAATCTTAATAAATTCCACTCTATCTCCAATATGATTACGGTTTCTCTGTCCTGCCGCTGTAATAAAGAATTCATTGGCATAATGGATTGCCTCATGAATATGAGGGATCTTAAGGGTATCAATTTCAGCTCCCAGCTCTACTCCTAGCATCTCATTCAGATGACCCAGAAAGCCAAAGCCGGTTACATCGGTACAAGCGTGAACCTCGTACTTTGGTAGAAGCTCAGCGGCATATTTATTCAAGGTAGTCATGGAACGAATCGCCAGTTCCAGGGCTTCTATCGAGCATTCCTTCATTCGTTCTGCTGTACATACAATACCAACTCCAAGCGGCTTGGTCAGTAATAGCACATCTCCCTCTACGCAGGCATTGTTCTTATAGACCTTATCCGGATGGATGATCCCGGTAACCGATAGGCCATACTTTACATCCGTGTCTACGATGGAATGACCTCCTGCCAATATTCCGCCAGCTTCATTCACCTTTTCATTTCCACCCTGAAGTATCTTACCAAGGATATTCAGATCCATCTTCTCGGGAAAGCATACGATGTTGAGTGCAGTCTTAACCACGCCTCCCATTGCATAAATATCGGAAAGGGCATTGGCTGCAGCGATCTGTCCAAAGATATATGGATCTTCTACCATAGGAGGAAAGAAATCCAGGGTTTGAACTATCGCCAGCTCCTCAGTCAGCTTATAGACGGACGCATCATCCGAGCTGTCGAAACCGACTAAAAGATTGGGGTCCTGTGCCTTAGGTAGCTTGTCAAGCACCGATGCTAACATACCCGGACCCAACTTAGCGGTACAACCGCCTCCTTTACAAAAAACAATTTCCTCCGCCATACAAATCCACCTCCTAAAGCTAATTATTTCATGATCAGTCCTGAACGACAAACAGAATTATCTACGATTGCAATTGTTATGAATAATACTAACCTCCTGCTGAACGTTCTATCTTCATGAATAAAATTCCTGGTATAAGCAATCATCACCTATACCAGGAATTATTTTCTTAAATGTCGTTAGTTAAGGCCCTTCACACTGCTCCTAATGCTAACGGGTAAGCTCTTAATCAGGAAGTAAGCAAGAATGCAGGTACCCACCTTATCTAGTAGATTATTACCAATCTTAGCGATGAAAGAGGCTGCGAAAATGCTGCTTCCAGAATTCTTAAGGGCCATAACCAAAATATCACTAACTGTTCCGGTCAAACCACCATAGATAAGAATTCCGATTGGTGTTCCAATTAACGGACATACCACACTTAATATAAGACCGCATATGATCGCTGTTATCAATGTAAATTTGAATTTCTTAGCTGCAAATCCTACGACCAATGCAACTGCCACATTGACCAGTAAGAAAGGAATATCACGGATACTATAGATAAATCCCGTGATAATATTAGTTAATGCGCCTACAATTGCCCCCGGCAAAGGGCCAAATAATACTGCTGTGACCACCGTCCCTAAGGTATCCAGGTAAAAGGGCAGCTTAAGTGTTGAGGTTATGATCCCCAATACTATGTTTACCGCTGTTGCAATTCCGCAGAATGCAATAATATAAGCCTTCTTGTTACTCATTTTGTAAACCCTCCCAATAATCATTATTAGAATGAACTAAGATCTAGGATTGGTACAGAAAGCTTGGCTTCCTCTAGTAGCTTGGCAAACTCCTCCATAAATACTCCGGGCTCCGGTACTGATGATAGAGCTCCAAGCTTCTGCTCCAATCCCGGGCATCCGCTAAGCTCTCCTCCCCAATCACCTTTACAGGTCACGTGATAGCCACAGCTTGGACTGAAGTCGATGGCTACAATCCCTACTAATTGAAACCGCTCTGGACTTTTTGCATATTCCTTAAGCTGTAGTATCACCGGCTCCAGCAGCTGTCGACATTGTCCACGAAAGAAGGGATTATCAAATTGATCCTTCACATGTCCCCAGCGTTTTGTACCATACATGAGCAGCTCTGGACAAGGCAGCTGTAACATCTGAATATCCTCTTTCAATATGTACTCCAGAAGGCTTCTCCTGTGCCCAGCTTCTTCTCTCTGCTCAGCCTCATTATAGCTGATTACCTTTGAAGCTGTATTAAGGATACAATGGGAAACAACCAATATCTTATGCATAATAAACTCCATTCCACTGAACGTCTTCCTGTTATCAAACCTGTCACTTTATTCTATTTTAAGATGATTTGGGAAAGCTTTCAAATTGTTTGATAAAACAACTCGCTATGGGCTTTCCTTTAAGAAAATCTTATGAAATTCTTCTCTTGCATATTCTTTTATCCGATTCTCAAGCAGCTCATAATTCTGCAATAGACGTGCCCCCTCAATCGTAAGCTCTGTCTTGCCGCCACGACTTCCGCCCTGTTGTCTTGTGATTACCTTATACTGCACCGCTTCCTCCAAGTTGTTTAACATATGCCATGCTTTACTATAGGAGAGCGCCATGTATTTGCAGGCACTTTTCACTGAGTTTGTCTCCTGAATCAGTGTTAATAACAGTTTTGTCCTGGCATTAAAAAACAGATTATCCTGTTCCAGACTTAACCGTAGGAACGGATGAAAAAGATCACTATTATGCTTACGGATTATATCCGATTTATATTCCAGCTGATCAGTATCTTCAATAATTCCAGCATCTTCAACCTCAAGGATACATCTATTAATCCCATTCTCCATCAAAGCTCCCGGCATCCCTCCCTCTCCCTGATAATTAAGAAGCATAGGGATAATATCTGCTGTGATCAATGTTGGATGTCCAATTTGCTGCTGATAGGAGGGAGATACCGCTTTTTCCTCACATTCCATCATTTTTCTTAACGTATCTGGACTAAATAGCGGGATATCGACCGGTGTAAACATAACCCCGTCGCATTTACCCTGAAGATATTCCATTCCTAGCTTCGCAAGCTGGAATAATTGACAATGCTCATAATTGTCCTTATGTAGAAAAATAACCCCGTAATCACAAATCTCTCGTTCAATCACATCCGAGTCATAGCCTGTAATAATGACAATTGGGTCGATTCCAGCCACTTGAAAGGTCAGAACAATTCTCTTAATTGCAGAAATAGACCCAATCTGCAGTAACGAATCATTCTGTTCACTTCTTACTAATTTCTTTGCTGCAGATATCACTCCTGCGTATTTTTTCAAATACTCCGGCATCTTTCTACCCCCTAAGATCGGATTTTTCTTGGTACGTAATCAATTACTTTCATCTTACCTAATATTAAAATAACCGTCAACAATAGAAAGCACCTATCATAGGCAAATAGTAGTATGCGCTGTGAGCCTCTACGGTTAGGGAAGCTCTTCGAATATACGTAACAAAACCGCATGTAATACGCTACGTCTATTTCCAATTTTTATTGTCATAAAGGCAAGAGAAGCCCATGAATAAGGTTTTCCCTTGCCTTCATGAGCTTCTGTTAATCACATATTAAGCATTTACCGTCCACGTTCAAAGCAGCCCTTTCCGATAAAATCAAAAAGAACCTTGCCGTCTACCAGGAATCGATAGTGTATCTTGCTATTGACACTTTCATAAACCCTACGAACCATGCTTCCCTTAACCGGTGCGAGAAGTATATTCTCTTCCTGATCCAGTATCCTCACCTGCAGCTCATACTTCCCCTGTTGCACCCATATCTTGTCAGGACTCATTCTCTTAATTTTCACACCCAGATAAGTGGCAAAGCGATATTCTCTCCTTTTATAATAGACTACCCCCATGCACCCTGTAAAGCTGATTGGTCCCAGCTGCAAATCGGCAACGGAAAGCATCAGAGAATTATAATCCCCGTCCTTCCAACAGCACTGGGTCCACAGATAGTCCCTCGGGAAGCTATTCCCCTGATCTCCCTCAATATATCCTTGTCCATGTTTAAAAGCGATCCGCTTCCCATTTACCTTAAGCTCTCCTTCGATTCCATGTACCAGGCTATAGATATTATGTTGGCAGGGCATCCAGGGAAGATACCGAAAAAGGCCCATCATATCGTGTTTTGGCGGTGTCAATTCATAGTAATTCAGCTTACCGGTTATTGTTAACTTCTCGGTCAGTATATTCAAACGTATTCCCTGTGAGGTAAAGAGATTCTCCCCAACACGAATTGCAAGCTTATCCTTAGAGGTTCTAAACTCATCAAAAGGATAGAAAATCTGGTGAGCTTTTTTTGGCATAATCACCTGAATTGATGCCTGGGGCATTCCATGTTCGTTCCGATGATAGGCAGGTATGAAAGATATGATATCCATTGCACTCTGATTCTTAAAATACCAGCCTTGAAAATAGCTGTTTGTTAACTTTCTTCCTTGTATCATAAGCTACCTCCTTGTATCTTCCATTGCATCACCCATTGCAGATTTCAATCACAAGCAAACAGGCGCACTCAAGAATAGGATTAGCATAAAATTATTAAATATGTAGAAAGCTTAGCCCAAGGTCTAATACTTTCGCATCTCATCCGTTCCATCATCCTCTAATTTCTCAATCTTTCGAATGATTACCTCGTAGGAATAATTATCATTAACCTTTACATTCACTCTGTCGTTCACTTTATGATGCAACATCGCTTTACCAAGAGGAGAATCAATACTGATCCTCCCCTTGGTTGCGTTCGCTCTTACCGTAGTTACAATCTTAAGCGTCTCTTCCTCATTATCCTCAGGTAGATAGAAGGTCACCCTGTCATTAAGACCCACTTCATCCACATTGGAATCCTCAGAAATGATCTTTGCTGTCTTAATCATTCTCTCCAGATATCGTATGCGACTCTCATTTTGATTCTTAAATTGTTTCGCTACCTTATATTCAAAATTCTCACTCAAGTCACCATGCGCTCTTGCTTCCTGCACATCTTTTATTGCTTCTTTTCTGACGACAAGCTTACGATGCTCGATCTCTTCCTGCATTCGTTCCACATCTTTTTTCGTTATTTTATCATACATGATAACATCTCCGTTTATGATATTGAAGTTGTAATATTTCAAGGAATCGTATATTACCAGTTATATTCCTTATTTCCATACCGATTAATGAATACCTACTGGTATTTTCTCCGTATTTTCCTTGTATTCATTGTAGGTTTTATTATAGCGAATAAAATACTCATCACATTCTTCTGACACATTGTTTTTCATTTGTTCGATACATTCTGCACTGATGACGCTATAGATGATATTATATTCACTTCCATCTCCAGCATTTTTCCACGGTATAATCTGTATCGGTCGAGATACCTTTTTGAATACATTCTCCGAAATCTGCGGATCGATAACTCCACTAATTAATATTGCTCTCATACCGGCCTTTTTGTCTGCTACATTACTAATGGTGTTTCCTTTGATAACAGGCTTCTCCCAGTTCATTACACGGATTGCATCTTGATCACAATTGCTTATTACATTATTAAGTATTTGTACCTTCTCATGTAACTTATTTTCTGAATACTTATGTGTTCCGATTGCTCGTTCCAAATTCTCAAAGGTACAATCGGAGATTGTAATATTATTGTTTGGTGTCTTATCATAAGATGACCAATCAGCATGAAAACCATTCGTAACCTTATCTGGTGTATCTAAATTGATTGCTTCTTTATTATTATTAGCAGAATCCTTATGATTCTGAAAGGTACACTTGGTAATCGTAACATCCTTAGAAGCATCTAGTTCAATAAAATGCCCACCATACATATTGCTAAATATTATGTTGCTAATTGTGATATTGTTATTATGGCCCATCATAATCCCAATGGTATCTTTATCATAATTGAGATCGATTTCGGCCTTACCCTCTCCAATGATAGCAATACCAGCTTCTCCCTCATACTTACTATAGGCACCCTTTTTAGCACTGTTACGGTTGGAGCACATTTGAAAAATAGAATGAGAAGCTCCACACTTACTTGTTCCCGTCTTTGTTCCCTTAATTATCTTTACTCCGTCCTTTAATTTAATAGTAACATTACTAGGAATATAGAGCGTATTCGTAATTTTATAGACACCCTTTTCTAATATCAGGGTACCGCCACCTTTATTTTCTAATTCTTTTAGGTAGGACATAATCGTATAGTAATACCTGGTGTACTTATTATAAGTGGTATAATTAGCCGACTTATCACAAGGCTTACTTTTGGTCGTAATGGTATAAACTAAGCTTTGGCTCTTTGCCTGAGCAGCAATTGGCATTGTATTACATACCGAAAAAATACATACAACAATCATTACTGCTACTCTAGCTCTTCTATTTATGTTTATACTTGTTTTATTATTTTTCCTCATTATACCCCCCTCTCCTGATTTTACGTATATACTCATTATGAGTAATACCACCTGTCCATAATTTCTCCTGAATTATATCTGCATTATTACGTAATTCTTCTGTTAATATACCCTTTGTCCCTTTATACATACACTGATAAATTATAGCAGATATGAAGATTTGATTCTATCAAATTTATATTAATTACCTCATTTACATTATAACCATAGGCGATGTCCATATGGTTACCTGCACTGCATCCGCATCCCTTTTTCTTGCTTTGTTACTCCTTCCAATTTTGACATTAAATACATACCTAATTTTAATCAAATTATAGAAATCATATTGACATTATAGGAATACTAAGTTACAATATTTATTGTTTAGCTCCTAAACAATAAATATTAATAGCAATATCAATCTTAATGATATAAAAAGGTGGAACTGGTGATGTATTGTAAAGTGACAGAGCAGGTATTTGGAGTTATTCGCCTCCTGGAGGACGAAAGAAAGAAGCCGAAGGACTATGGCAGTGGGGTTTTACTCTCTCATGCTGAAATCCTCTTTTTGGATACCATAGCACGATATCCTGGCGAAAATGTCAGTGCACTCTCCGATCGACTCGGAATTACAAAGGGTGCTATTACCCAAATGGTGGAGAAGCTTAACCAAAAGGAATTAATTGAGGTAGAAAAACGTGAGGATAATAAGAAAGAAAAATTCTTCCTCCTAACCAAGAAGGGCAAAACGTCGATACAGGGTTATCAGCAGCTTCACCAACAGTCCAATGAAAGTCTATGCAGCTTCATTGGAACATTGAATCCGAATGAGGTAGGCGCTGTTTTTCGTTTTCTGGAACATTTGAAGCAATGCGCACCCTTTAGCGAATTTCCATGTATATGTATGCAAGATAATAGAAACAACAAGGAGGATAACCAAGATGAATCAAATACTATTGAATGTTCAAGACTTACACGTCGCGCTTGAATCTGGAGAAGAGATCTTACGAGGTGTGGATTTAACGATAAAAAAGGGAGAAGTTCATGTAATTATGGGGCCTAACGGCTCCGGTAAGTCTACCCTAGCTAATGCCATTATGGGCAATCCGGTTTACCATATAACGGAAGGCAGTATGGAATTTGATGGAGAAAATATTACAGAAGCCAAAACCGATGTACGTGCAAAAAAGGGAATATTTATGGCATTTCAAGCACCGGAAGAAATTGACGGTATCACTGTAACTGATTTTATCAAGACCGCTCAGGTTGCTCAGAAGAAAAATCCCAAAAAATTATCGCAGTTTAGAAATCAAATAACGGAAGCATTGGATGTACTGCAATTGGATAACTCTTATGCCAACCGATACGTAAATGTAGGCTTTTCCGGTGGAGAAAAAAAGAAAAGCGAAATTCTACAGCTTCTTACCCTTCAACCGAAGCTGGCAATATTAGATGAGACCGATTCCGGGCTCGATGTGGATGCTGTTCGTGTTGTTACCAAGGGCATTTTAAGCTATAAAAATGAAGATAACTCGTTGCTAATCATATCCCACAGCCCCAGACTGCTAGAAGGTCTGCCCGTGGATTATGTACATATACTCTCCAATGGAAAATTTGTCAGCATCGGAAGCCGTGAATTGATTGATGAAATCAATACAGACGGCTTTGCTCGTTTTATTCAAGCTGAAACATTGTAGTCATAAAGGAAACTTCACTGGCAACATTTTTTTGATGGTGCAACCCACCATTATGGAGGTAATTATGGAAAGAAAGAAAACACAACTGGAAGAAATGGAAAGAGGTATTTATGACATACGAGATACCTCCCATGATAGTGAGCAGGTATCACCAGGTTTAACAGAGAGCATTGTACGTGAAATATCTGCTCGTCAAAATGAACCGGATTGGATGCTTCAATTACGTCTAAGGAGCTTTGAGCTCTTTAATCAATTGAACATGCCCACTTGGGGACCGTCGCTCCATGAACTTGATATGAGTAAAATCGTTACATTTGTACGACCAAATACACAGAAGACAGACGATTGGAAAAAGCTACCCGAAGATATCACTGCTACCTTCAATCGACTTGGAATACCAAAAGCAGAACAGGAATCTCTTGGCGGTGTTGGAGCCCAATATGATTCCGAGGTGGTATACCACAACATGAAAGAGCAAATGAAGGAAATGGGCGTTATCTATACCGATATGCAAACAGCACTTAGAGAGCATGAGGATATCGTAAAGCAATATTTTATGAGACAACTTCCTCCAAACGAGCATAAGTTTTTGGCACTCCATGGCGCTGTATGGTCAGGTGGTTCCTTTGTATATGTTCCCGAAGGAGTAGAGGTGGATAAACCCCTTCAATCTTACTTCCGCTTAAACGCTCCGGGCGCCGGACAATTTGAACATACTCTGATTATCTGTGAAAAGGGCTCTAAGCTTCACTTTATCGAAGGCTGCTCTGCACCAAAATATAATGTGTTAAATCTTCACGCCGGTGGTGTTGAGCTATATGTAGGAGAAGGTGCAAAGCTCCAATACTCTACCATAGAAAATTGGTCAAAGAATATGTTAAACCTTAACACCAAGCGTGCAACAGTGGAAAAGGATGGCGCGATTGAGTGGTTATCCGGTACCTTTGGTTCCCACATCACAATGCTTTATCCCAGCAGTATTTTAAAGGGTGAGAATGCCCGCAGTGAGTATATCGGTGTAAGCTTTGCCAATAAAGGGCAGATTCTAGATACCGGAACCAAGGTAATTCATGCTGCACCCAATACCTCCTCTACCATGTCCTCCAAGTCTATTTCGAGGGATGGTGGTAACACCACCACTCGTACTTCGGTCAAAGTGCTTCCCGCAGCTAAGAATTCCAAATCAAGCGTAATTTGCGAAGCTTTGATGTTAGATAATCTCTCTCGTTCCGACACCATTCCAAGTATGGATATACGTAATGACGAGGTTGACATCGGTCATGAGGCTAAAATCGGACGGATTAGTGAGGGCTCCATCTTCTACCTGATGAGCCGCGGATTAAGTGAGGAAGAAGCAAAGGCCTTAATCGTACGTGGATTTGTTGAACCATTGACTAAAGAGCTACCACTGGAATATGCCGTTGAGATGAACCGGCTGATCGGATTGGAGCTGGAAGGTACCATAGGTTAGGAGGAAGATACCATGAAATTTACAAAGCTTAATGAACTGCAAATACCCACATGGCGATGGCTTCACATGAACTCATCCGAGCTTGAGGTAGATGCGGAAATTGATATTCCCTATCAGGGTGGTGTTTTGTCGGCAGATGAAACCCAGATAAAAATTGAAAATCATGTGGATCTACAATCCATCGAGTATGTTCCTGATGATGTGCGACGCATGAGTGAATTTGTACTTAACAATAAGAATTACGGTCTAACTTTGACCATTCCGGCAGGACGAAAGCTTACCGAGCCAATACTACTAGAATTTGAACTGGATGAAACATCTCCTGAACTGATTGACTTCCTCCATATTATTGCAGAGGAAGGAAGCCTTGCAGAGGTCATTGTCAGCTACCGTTCAACCGGCAAGGGAACCTATTTTCATAATGGCTTTGCCTACCTACAAGCTGCAAAGGATTCGAAAATAACCCTAACAAAGGTACAAATGTTAGGCGAAAACGATACACATATTGACAACAATGCGGTTCATGTTGATGAGAACGGTCAGGGTGACGTACTCTTTTGTGAACTGGGCAGCTGCCAATTGAGTGCAGGCTGTAATATCGTTCTTTCCGGCTCTGAAAGCCGCAGTGAGCTATCTTCCCTTTATCTTTGTGACGGTGAAAGTAAGCTGGACTTTAATTATCGAATGGAGCTAAGGGGTAAGGCATCGGATGGAAAAATAATTGCGAGGGGTGCCCTTGCCGGAAGCGCTAAAAAAACGATGAAGAGTAATCTTGATTTTATTCGAGGTGCATCCGGTGCAAAAGGCAGTGAGGAGGAAACGGTTCTCACTTTAAGTGATCGTGCCGTCAATCTTTCCGTACCACTGCTGCTTTGTGGAGAGGATAATGTGGAAGGCTCCCATGCTACTACCAGCGGAAAGCCAAGTGCTTCCAAGCTCTTTTATCTTATGAGCAGAGGATTGTCTGAAAAAGAAGCCAAACGACTTCTTGTAGAAGCTTCCTTCACACCTATTCTTGCTAAGCTTTTATCCGAGAATTTAAAGAATGCCGTGAATGAACGAATTCGGGAGGTCTTAGAATGCTAAAGAGTACAGAACAACCTAAACCTGTTGTTCCTCTGAAGAATATAATAAAAGCGGACTATAAAAAGGATTTCCCCCTGCTATTACATAAAAATAGTGGGGAACCTGCCCTTGCCTATCTGGATAATGCAGCTACTACCCAAAAACCAAATCAGGTGATATCTGCGATTGGTGAATACTACCAAACCTATAATTCAAACCCTCACCGAGGAACGTATGATATCAGCATCCGTGTGACTGAAATGTATGAACAGGTTCGGAGGAAGGTTGCTGCATTCATCGGATGCGATGATCCGGAAGAAATTGTCTTTACTTCTGGCACTACGGATTCCATTAATCTAGTGGCGCAAAGTTTCGGGGAACAAATCCTGGAAGCTGGAGATGAAATTCTTATTTCCGTGTTAGAGCACCACAGTAATCTGTTGCCTTGGCAACGTCTCGCTCAGCGTAAAAAAGCAAAGCTAAATTATCTATTACCTGATAAAAATGGGCACATTTCCTTGGAAGAGGTCCAAAAAAAGCTTACTCCTCGAACAAAAATTGTGGCAATCACTCATGTCTCCAATGTGCTTGGGTTTGTCAATCCAATACGTGAAATAGCCGATATGGCCCATCAACAGGGCGCTGTTGTCCTGTTGGACGCCGCGCAAAGCATACCTCATATGCAGGTTAATGTCCGTGACCTCAATGTAGACTTTATGGCATTTTCCGGTCATAAGATGCTGGCGCCGGCGGGAATTGGTATCCTCTATGGAAAGAAAGAATATCTTCGCTCCATGGAGCCACTTCGTATCGGCGGTGGGATTGTAGAAGAGGTAACTCAGCAAAGCGTAACTTATATGGATTCCCCTTGGAGGTTTGAAGCAGGAACCCAGAATTCAGAAGGCGTCATTGGATTAGGGGCTGCCATCGATTATCTGAATACAGTAGGCATGCCTACCATTGAAAAAATAGAGCAGCACCTTATGGAATATGCTTACAAAAGGCTTTCCTCTCTTCCTGAAATTGAAATATACGGTAATAACGGCGTATCACATGGAACCGGAATTCTTTCCTTTAATGTCAGGTCCGTTCATCCACATGATACCGCTACCATTCTTGCCTCTCACGGGGTCGCTATACGAGCCGGTCATCACTGTGCCCAGCCTCTGATGGCTCATATGGGTGTCAATGCCACCTGTCGAATGAGCCTGTACTTCTATAATACCGAAGAGGATATCGATCGCCTGGTTAATGCATTGAAGACAGTGAAAGGAGTCCTTGGCCTTGAATATTAATGAATTATATTCAGATACAATCAAAGAGCATAATTTATACCACCATAACAGACATGAACTGGAGGAGGCAAGCATAGAAATACCAGGCAAAAACCCTAGCTGTGGGGATGATATCAAGCTATTTTTAAAATTAGCCGATGGTGTCATTGAGGATGCTTCCTATACTGGTGATGGCTGTGCTATCTCACAAGCCTCTGTTTCCATTATGATCGATCAGGTAAGAGGAAAAACACTGCAAGAGGCCAAAGATTTGTGCCAGCTTTTCCTTCGTATGATCCGCCAATCCCCACTTTCCGACGAGGAAATAGAACGACTGGAGGAAGCAATTGCCCTAGCTAATGTATCCAATATGCCAGCGAGAGTGAAATGTGCTACCATGCCTTGGCATACGCTGATGACAGCGATAGATACCGCAAAGGAACTATGATTAAGCTTCAATCCAAGCAAAATAACATGTAAAAAAGCCTTATTTCCTATTTCATAGGATTTAAAGGCTTTTTCAACGTTATCATTGAAGCTTATCGTAAGAAACTTACTATTTCATTTATTCTACCAAACTTTCATTCCTGTTTGTTATAATAAGTTATAACCTGACAATCTTTATGCTGCTAGGCTAATTCCATGCTATCTTCCTTCGACAGCTTTTTGCAAGCTCTAATAGCTCCTGCTCATTCACATATTTGGTAAGGCATCCAATCCCTTGAACGCAGGTACCTCCTGTGATATTTCCAAAAAGAATGGCATCCTCAATATCATAATCATGATACAAGCCATAAATGAAGCCGCTCAAAAATGCATCTCCCGCTCCTGTTGAATCAACGGCAATCACATTCTCTAAAGGAGGTATAATATAGGATTCATCACCATCTGTATAGAAACATCCGTCTTTGTCTAATTTAATTACCACCTGCTTAAAATATTGTTTTAATTTATTTGCTGCATCCTGAATATTACTGGTTTTAGTAATCATTAATGCCTCTTTTTGATTGGGTGTAAAATAGTCCGCAATCTCCAGGTACTCAGAATATTTCTCTAAGGACATATCTTCATCCCACCCTATATCAAAAACCAGTTTTGCGCCATCCTTCTTCAATTTTCTGTATACTTCTAGGTATCCAAGCTGCATATCGACAATCTTAGACCCTTTTAACTTCTGATAGATCTCTTCCATATGTGCTTCATTTAGACAAGGATTCTCACAATAGGATATAAATGTACGGTCTCTCTTTGTCGTTATAATGGAGGTTATCGTTAGTGGAATTCCTTCTCCACTATACAAGTTGTAATATTTCGCATTATAATGTTCTAATTGTTCCTTGATAAAATTAGAAAATATATCTTTTCCTAAAAAGGTACAGAACGCTGTAGGTATGCCAAGTCGCGTTAAATTAATCAATGTCGCCGGCATTCCTCCACCCAATTGAACATCAAAGCTATTGGAGAATAATTCCTCTCCTTCATTTGGGATTCGATCCATTCCAGAATAAAGTAAATCCACGTTAAGCATTCCTATTCCTGATACAAATCCCATTCTACTTCCACCCCTGAATATAATCTGAATTTAAGCTTATGTATTGATCAACCAATGCTTTCGCTAATGAATACGAATTCACCAGTGGATGTAACATAAGACAATCCACAGCTTCTTCTCTACTTCTATTTCTCAGCGCTGCTGATGCATGTCTTTCATAGGCTTTTACACGTCGAATTAATTCCATCTGTAGCTCGCCTGGATTTTCTATCTTATGTGGAATATGGCCATCCTTTGTTATCGTACAACTTACTTCCACTACATCTGTGTCCATTAACCCTTCGATTGCACCGTTATTTGGCACACAAAGAATCATTTCATTGGGTTCTCCGGATAAGATAGTTTCAATATATTTTAAAGCTACCCCTGCATAGCCTCCGTTGTCTTTCTCATGAATATTGAATTGAAATGGTGCTTTATGACTTTGAATTCCTGTCTCATTCGCCATATAAGCCATCTCACGTTTATTATACCATTTCTCATAAACCTTGAGGCATTGATCAAAGTCATTTTCAATGTCCATCAAAGATAATTCTTTGGTCATCTCGCTATTAATTTCCTGAATTACTTCACCCCTTGTCACCTTGGCATTCAATATATTGTTAATTGCCTCTTCGGGATAGTAAAAGTAATACAGATACTCATTCAGGAGACCTCCCATATGTAAAACTAGCTCCTTATCGAAAAAGCGCATATCTGTTTCCTGGTAAATGCGATCATCCTGTAGTAAATCCTGCATAATCTCCTTACCATTCAGTTTAACGCTTCTAAAATACGATAGATGGTTCAAACCATAGCATTCACCTGTAATTTCATCCGGGCTAACACCATACACCTTTGCAATCGAATGCAGCAATCCACTTGGTGCATCACAAATACCATACGTAAAATCATATCCCATATCTCTTAAGGTTTGTGATACAACACCTGCTGGATTAGTAAAATTAAATACTTTAACATCTTTCTTCGCATATTGCTTTATTAATTCACAATAACTAGCTAATACAGGAACAGAGCGCATTGCAAAAGAAAATCCTGCTGCACCGGTTGTCTCCTGTCCTAACAGATGATAAGATAAAGCGATTCTTTCATCTCTCACCCTCATACCATCTTCACCGACACGAATTGTCGTTATTACATAATTAGCATCCTTTACCGCTTCAATTGGATCCGTTGTTAATTCAAATAAAATGGATGGGTCAATTCGTTTTGCAACTTCCTTCGCCATTCTTCCATATATATTTAACTTTTCTTCATTATCATCCATGAAAACAATTTCAGTAATTCCTAATCTTTTTCCACTGTGAGCAAGGCTTTTTGCAAGAAACATCGAGCGTACTCCCCCACCACCTATTACTGTAATCTTCATTCTAATCCTCCTACATATTTCTTATGAAATTATTAGTAATCTGCTTCATTCATTTTAAATAATTTATTAATTGCAAACACTACAATGATTCCTAATATAATCAATAAAACACCCATCATATTTGCATATCCATAGTTATTATCCGTCATGGATGTTTTGTAAAGATATAGCGGCAAATTAAGTGTGGTCACTCCAGGTCCGCCATTGGTGGTTAGATAAATTAGCTCAAATTCTCTTAACATACTTGTCGCTGATATGATTACACAAGTTCCTAGCGTGGTACGAATTAGAGGTAACCGTATGCTGAAATCAATCTTTAGACCGGTAGCTCCATCGATATTTGCTGCCTCTATGATATCATTGGGTACGGACATAACACCAGCAAGCACAATGATCATAACTAAGCCAGCATATAGCAACCAGCTCCAAGTCACAGTAATGAAAGCCGTATTTTGATCAAAATACCAATTCTTCGAAAAATCGTTCCCTGTAATTGCACTTATTAATGAATTAAGTAATCCATATTTCGGATTGAATACATTTAAAAAGATAACACCTAGCGCTGCTGCTGATATTACATTAGGAATCATCATAATGGTTCTAATTACTTTCCAACCCCTTCTTCTTCTAGCCAATATTAGAGCTGTAATAGTACCGATTCCCACATGGATAACAGATTGCAGTAAAGCCCAAATACCTGTATTTTTAAGTGCTTGATGCATTCTCGTATCATTTACAAATGCTTCAATATAATTTCTCAAGCCTACAAAACGGAATACTCCACCGGATCTCCATTCAAATAATGAGGTTACCAAAACAACTCCCATAGGTATTAAATAAATCAAAGCAAATAATATAATGCAAGGTAATAAAAATAACACTATCATTCTTTTTTTAACACGCAATTTTGTCACCTCATTTCTTCTTTCCTCTATCCATAGAATAGAGGAAAGAAGTGATGTTCTTCGTTAGTTTTTCTTTGCTGCCTCAGTTAAAGCAGTTGCAAATTCCTCAGGTGTAATCTGCCCTTGAGCAAGCAATGGGTACTGAATACTAATTTCATCCACTACATTGGAATACCATAAGCTTTGGAAATCATTAATACTTCTGGTTGCTTTATTACCATTTTCTAAAATTTCATTAATAACAGGATAGATATTATCTGATTTTACATTAATATCGGCCGGGATATCACCTGTCATTTCTAATAGCTTTTGTTGACTTTCTTGTGAAGTCATAAATTTAACAAATTCTAAAGATGCTTCAATTTTCTCATCCGTTTTCGCTGCAATATTAAATCCGATTTTTCCGCTATTATACATTACATCACCGGGGAAAATTGCTGTTCCTATCTTATCGGCAAATCCTTCTTCTACCATATTGGCATCATAAAAGTCACTAACCATCCATGGTCCATTTGCTATAATTGCTGTTTCTTCCATGAAGAAATTACTTGCGCCATTCTCATATTTTCCACCGACTGCATCTGAGGTCGTATACTTTTGAAACATTGTTTGAATTTTAGTGGCAGCTTCAATAAATTCTTTGGTATTATAATCGGTGGGAAGTGTTGTGTTCATAAATTCTTCGCCTGCATCAGTAGATGCGATCATTGCACCTAAAAACAGAGAAGTTAACCAGCCGGAATCCGCGGTATCCATTGAGATTGGTGTAATGCCTGCAGCTAATAATTTATCACATTGCTCAAAGAACTCATCCCATGTCTTAGCTGGCTCATTAATTCCCGCTTGATTAAATAATTCTTTATTATAGAAATATCCGATTACCTGTCTGCTGTATGGAATACCATATATGCTGCCATCTCTAGAATTCACATCCCAGCATACATCATTCATCGTAGCCTTCCAAGTATCATCTACGTATGGAGTTAAATCAAGTATCTGATCCTTCATGGAATCAATCACATTGTATCCTCCCGCGCTGATAACATCAGGTAATGAATTGGAGGAATATAAAACCTTAAGCTTATCTACATAAGCCTGATCACCAGCAATCTCCTCTACTACGACTTTATACTTATCAGAATATTGACTATTGAACGCTTCAAGACGGTCTTTAAACCATTCCGTACTGGTACTAACACCAACCCAAGAGGTAGGAAAATTTATCTCAATTATTTCATTGCTATTATTCTCCTCTTTTACTTCTACATTACTTGCAACCTCTGTCCCACTTGTTTGTGTTTCCTTTGTATCACTTTTTGCTCCACAACCTGTTAACATACTCATTGCCATTACTCCGACTAATAGTACGCTAGTGACTTTCTTAAATCTTTTTTTCATAAGTAAGCTCCTTTTAACATTATATATTTTTTAGACCCTGCAGTGTCAAAAATTCTAATTAATCTAACCTTTTACCGATCCAGCTACCATACTCTCTGTTATTTGCTCTTGCAAGATAGTATAGATCAATATACTGGGTATAATTACCATTGCTAATGCCGCAAACATCGCCGTGTAATTAAATGAAAACTGGGCAGTAAAATAATTTAATGCCATTGGTAATGTCCTAGCCGAATTACTTTTTGTTAGTATAAGTGCAAACATAAATTCATTCCATGAAGTTAAAAACTGTAGTATTGCTGCCGTAACTAAACCCGATTTTGCAATTGGAAATATAATTGTAAAATAAGTTCTGATAAATCCGGCACCATCTAGATAAGCAGCCTCTTCCAGCTCGACTGGAATTCCCTGAAAATAGCTCTTTATAACAAATAATGAGGTTGGTAATCCTAATGCCGCATATACAAGGATGAGTCCTGTTTTGGTATCGTATAATCCAATCCTTGTCATAATAATATAAATAGGCATGAGTAATGCAGATACCGGTATTAACAAGGAAGAGGATAGTATTAAGGTTAAAAATGTCTTTCCCCTAAATTTGCATCTTGCTAAGATATAAGCCGCCATCGATACGATAAGAATATTTAGTAAGGTACTGGCGATTGCGATAATCAAACTATTTCCATAAAATTTAAAAATAGGGGCAAATTCAAGAGCCGCTATATAACCACTTAACCCCAATTTAGAAGGTAAGGCAAACGCAGAAGCCAAGATTTCTTTGTTGGTTTTGAAAGATGACATTATGATCCATAGCAATGGACCAGTTGATACTAGTATGAAGAAGGATAAATATAACCATCTCAATATAAATGAAATCCCGTTTAGAGTTTTCTTATTTTTCATAAATTTTTACTCCTCTATTCTCCGAGCATGTTTCCCTAATAATTAGCTTATATGGTAGTGTAAGTTCTACAATATCATTACTGTTATCCAGTACTTGAAACATTTCTAATGTCTTTACTACAAATTCCTTTAGTGGCTGGTGTACTGTAGTTAATCGCGGGACAACCCGACTCGCCAGTGATATATCATCAAATCCAAGAACAGATACATCCTCTGGTACCTTTAGACCAAAATCACTTAATGCAGAAATGGCACCAATTGCCATTTCATCACTAAATGCAAAGATAGCAGTAAATTCTGTTTTCTTCTCTAGAAATTGCTTCGTTAAACGATAACCACTTTCATATGTAACTTTCCCTAACCCTAACATCTCATTATCATTTAAACTAATCCCAATCTCCTCAAGTGCCCGCTTGCATCCAGCATAGCGTTGAAATGATGAACCAATATTTTTTATGAAATCCGAAAGGAATATAATTTTCTCATGCCCTAAACTTATTAAGTATTTCGTTCCTTCATATGCCGCAGCCATATCATTAATATGTACCATCTGTGTTTTGTCAGCAAGGGTTGCACCTGCACACATCACTCTCTTAACATTCTTCGATGAAATATAGTTAAAAATATCTTTATCCATTGCTTCATCTAGAAAGATAACCCCTACAATATTCATCTCCTTAAAAAATAATTTATAGCCTTCACTTCCTTCAATAATTGGAATAAAGACGATCCGATAATTATACTTAGGGATCTCATCGATTAAGAGCTTTATCATTTCACTATAAAAACCTAGTTGTAAATCAGGAAGCAAGACAGCGATTACCCCATTATCTTTGAACTTTTTTGATTTTGGTTTATAGCCATACTCATCCACAACACTTTCGATTTTTCTGGCTACTTCTGTACTAACAACATTACTACCTGAAAAGTATCTCGATACAGTAGCCGGAGAAACACCTGCTGCTTGTGCAATTTCTCTTACTGTCAACGGCATCCACTTCACCTCTTTCAGTTTTTTCTGAAACATATCATTTTCCATTTTTAGTAGTCTTATTTCCAATTTGTATAATTTTATGTGATTTGTATAATAAATCTTAATATATAGTCAATATTAAGTCAATATAGACAGTATATTTACATTTGTTTCATCAATGTTTCATTTGTTTCATATTTTTTTCATGACAATTATTATATTCGAGATCATGAGACAGCCACTTCGGCATGTAAGTCCCGCCCATACCAAAACGAGGGTAAATACTCGACATGGTTTGTTCGCAGTCGTGTATCTACCCTCGTTTTGTATAGGTCTCGATTTTTTAACACAACAAAAAAGCACCAACCCCGAAGCTCCTAAGTCTTCAAAATTGATACTTTATAAGTGCGTCTCCAGGGGCTCGAACCCTGGACACCCTGATTAAGAGGACTTCTCTCCTAATGATCTAGGATTCATGTCCTTGGGAGGCTTCGTATCCCAAGATAGGTTCTCAAACGTGTATTCCTTACGTCAGGGCGACCATTTGGGCGACCGATTATTCTTTATAATGTTTATTGCGGTATTCTCCACTTAAGCAATGTTATTTTCTATTAATATTTATAGAATTTTTATGCCAAAAATGCAAATACCGCAATCGTCATTAAAGCATATATTAAGGTCAAATTGAAAGCGCAATGATCATTACAACAATCGACACAATTATTTGTACTGCAGCTGGTATTTTAATTTTTATTAATCTAAATGTAATGGGACACATAAATACCAAGGATATTAGCATTATTACTCCGGATTTAACTGAGTTTATAAACGCTCCCAATGTTAATAATGCCATAATACCAAATACAATCCAACGCAATATGTGAGAAATAACAATAACCGTCTTTTTTAGTATATTGTCTTTTTTTCCATCTATATGAGTTACTGGTGTATTACTCTTTTCTACCTCATCTATAATCTCATCGTGATTAACTGATGATTTATCTTGAACATCAATATTGTTTACGCTCTGGTAATTTATTACTTGTATAATGTCATTGAGCTTTGTTTCAATACTTTCAGAATTTGCGTGTGAAATTCCAGCTATTATGTTTGAAATTACAGTAACATAATTATCTGCTATATTTGCATTTAATCCACTAATTTTCCCAACTTCAATTCCCGGTGTATTCCCCCTAGTTTCGATAACAATATCATCTCTATTCCTTCTTACTCGCTTTATTTCAGAAAGTTCAATTGTTTTCTCTATTGTCGACTTATCAAATAAAATGAGCTGTCGAGTAGTAATGATAATTCCCTTCTTCCAACTTACCAACAAAGTATTGTCTTCATATAGTAATGGTTTACCTACCATAGTAAAAAGACTTGGAGCCTTATTCTTTTTATCATTATAAAAATCACTAAACTTAATTCTATTAGCCATTTTCTCATAAAAACTTGATTTAGTAACAATGTCTTTCAATTCATAAATAAATGTATTCGGATTTGATAGACGACTAATTACTATTTGTTTCTCAATAAAAGGTGCTATTGTACTCCTAATACGATTTTCTACAATCTCTAAGAATTGTGTGGTTTGATACTTTAAATTTTTAACTTGTTCGATAGTTTCTTGTAACTGATGTTGATCCAACAAATTAATTTCATCAAAGTTCTTCCCAGAAACATAATCATTATATACTAATATATCTAGTTTAACATTATTAGCTATAGTTCTGGTATCATACATAACTCCTTCAACAGTTCTTAATTCCTCATCTATCATTATCCATTTATCATCCAAAACAGAAGTATATTTGATATGTTCTACACCATAAAAACTACATTTCTCAATAATCTGCTTTTTTAAACTTAGTAATTCTTCTTCTGACGAAAATGTTTTTTTCTCAATACCACCATAAAGTTTTTCAACAAATGTAGTCTTAAAAGGTTTCATATCATAACCAAAGAAAGCTGCCATTCTTTCTATTTCAATTTCTTTATCACCATACTTAGTAATGGCAAACTCATACAAAGTAGGATTAAATGGATTTAATATTAGAGCTTTAACTATGTACTCTATAACATTTTCACTAGGAATTTTGTTATTCTGAAGATTTCTTATAATAGAAATAGCTTCTTCCCGGTCAGACTTAGCCGGTCCATCATATCTAATGTTGGTGTTCTTTTCTACTACTAGCATCACCTCATTACCAATCTTATATGCTACATTCTTCATTCCATTTGCCAATTTATCTAACCTATTTTTATCTTTATAAAGACTCTCCAGTTTTGAAGATGCATCAATACTTGATCCTACATTACCTAATATATTTGCAACTGAATGCCCCATTCCTGTTACAGCATTAAATGCTCCTGCTTGCGCAGATGCTTTTAGTGCGCCAGATATGCCAAATCCATACCCAACCATTTTGCTACGACTAGCCTTCCGATCTCTTCGGTATTGCTCAGCTTCGGCTTTTGAGCTCATTACCTCATAATATGCCTCTATTACACTCGTTTCAAAGTCTTCACCAAATTCATCATAGAAGAATTGCTCACACCTTTTTGCCAGTAAATTTTCGTCTACTGAAAATACTTTCTGTAATTGTAGGTATTTAATAGATTCATCAATTAAACTCCAGAAGATAATTTTCGCATCATTATCAAGCTTTTCTGCAACTGCTTTAAATCCACCCAATCTCTTCCAAGCTGCTCTTAACTTAAATTCAGCTTCTTCTGCTAACTTATTATATTTCATTTCTAGCTTATAGAAATTTGTTCTTTCCGTAGATAGTTGTATGTTATGTCCTACTATATTAAATTCTTGCATATTTTGTCCTTTCACGCTTCAGTTTACAGTCATTTATAAGACCATCATATATCAATGTATCAGCTTCAAATTATATAAATCAAACTATTTTTCAACCAAACTTTTAGCTGGTGATTTTAAGTAAAATAAACAAGATAATAGTTAATACAACAAATGCTTTAAATATAGATTTAAATCTAACAATGGGAATAATGCCTATTTTGTTTAGAAGAGCTGTCAAAAATCCTATGATAAAAAACGATCCGATCATCGAGGTACCTATTGTTTCCATAATGTGTTTTCTCCTCTGTTACTACATATTGTATTATATAGTAAATTCTACCTTATTATAACAGAAAATACAATATTTTTCCTCCTGTTTCTGCGTTAAATTACATATTTTGTTTGTTTTGTTCAGCCAGCTTTTATTCATTCACCCATTCATCAGTTTTAACTCCTAAGAATTTTATGAATATTAAAGTTTCTTGTTTCAGGGTCCATAATACTCTTGTTGCATCAGAAAGAGGAGAACCGCCTCCGTCTGGACTTGGTTCTCCTCCATTATATAAATAAATTATTAGGTTATTATTGATATGTAGTTCTATAGATTCAATATCTCTTGCTTTGTTTATTGTGATTTTGGAGATAATCATATATAGTAAATCCTTTTGTAGTTTGCCTACGGAGGATACTTTTATCATCCTATCTATTTTTGATAGAATACTTTTAATAAACTCATAAGAAATCTCTTGAATGTTGTCAGTCACCACATTATTTCTCTGACTGTTTACCTCTTGTTGAAGTCTACTTTCATATAAGCTTAGAAGTTCCAGTCTCTCGGAAAAATTATTTTTGCTTATCATCTCATCCTCATATGCATCAAATACTTTTTTCTTCTTGGCTTTAATTTTACTCAATTCCTTTTCAATTCTATATAACTCATCCTTTGAAGTATTTATCAAAGAATTTCGTGATATATTTACGATTTTTACTACATCTTTAATCAACTTATCATTATTTAGTAATTTAGATAACTTAGCGAATACAAATTCATTCGCTTTATCAACCCTAATGGAATTACTATGGCAGACCTTTGTCCCCCCGTTCTTCCAGGCTCCACAGGAATAGTATTCTATTGTTTCCTTTGTCCCGTCCCTCTTTTTTCTTACACTTTTTGTTACTACCATTCCTGCTCCACACACTGGGCATCTTAATATTCCTGTGAGTAGATAGTATCCATCATGTATTCTTGACGGTCTCCCTAGCATTGATTGCAATCGGCTTTGCGTCTTATTCCATAATTCTTCCTCTATTATGGGTTTATGAATCCCATCTACAATTATTGGATCTGGATTTATATTTTTAGTTTGTTTATCCGATTTTTGCTTAACATTATATCTGATTTTTCCAACATAAACAGGATTAGTCAAAATATCTTTTACTGATACTGCCGTGAATAGATTCCCCTTTTTAGTTGTATAGCCACCCCTATTCAAATGATTTGATATTAATCTGTATCCGTTTCCCTCTTCATACATCTTAAATATCATTTTTACTACCTTTGATTCCTCATCGTTTACTATTAACTCTGTATCTTTTCGCTTCCTATGGATGGAGTTATCTTTTTGTATCAAATCATATCCATATACCACTCCTCCATTCCATCTACCTTCTTTTGCTCTAGCAAGCATACCCATCCTAACATTCTGAGCCATAGTACCTCGTTCCAGCTCTCCAAACGATCCCAATACCTGTAACAGTAATTTCCCGGTGATTGTATCTGTGTCAATATTTTCGGAGTATGATCTGAAACCTATATTTCTTTTTTCTAACAAATCCACCATATTCAGCAGATCTAAAGTTTTTCTTGCTATTCTATCTATCTTCCATACAAGGACTAAGTCATACTTGATTCCGTCTGCATCATTTAACAGAGCAATAATACCGGGTCTAGCATCAATAGATTTACCACTTATACCCTTATCCGAGTATACTTTATATATAGAATACATATTATTTTGGCAATACTCCCTTAGTAAGCGTTCTTGTTCTTGAATATTATACCCCTCTTCCGATTGCTCTACCGTACTAACCCTACAATATATTGCTACTATTTTATTCATCCTCATTAGTCTCCTTATAACTATTATTGGTTATTATCTCATTAATAATATCAGCTAATGTCTTAATGATTTCATTTACTGATGCCTCTTCTGGTTTATTTCCCATACTATCTCTCCTCACTGTCCTTTAATTCATCTTTCATTCGGTTTTTTTCTTTTAATAACAGCGTCCTTTTGTTTGAGTCTCTGATTTCATCAAGTAGTTTATTGATTTCTTCAAATCTTTCATCCTCATCCTCATTATTTATAATTACTACATAAACCTTAGCTAACTTGCCAAATTGATTTTTCCTTTTTCTGTATAGTTTGTTATCCTCATGATCAAGATGACCACTATCCTTTAATTGCTTCAGTACTACAATTGCATTCTTAAAGTTACCCTTAGTAAGAGCTATATCAAGAATTACGGGATTTATTTCAACTTCAATATTACTTTCGCTTACCATTATTTTTCCCCAATACTCAGCCTGTGGTTCTTTAGGTTTTATTAATCCTTCGGGTTTATAACTAAGGCTAAATTTATTAATATTGATGGTTATAAAATCATATATAAAGTCAATAGCCGTTTTATCAAAGTTCCTTTTTTCAATTGATTCTTTTTCAACATCAATTAGGATTTCAAGCATTTCATCCTTACAAACCTGAATGCCAAAAGCTTGTTCAAACAATAATGCTGTAGTCGTTAAGATAGCATGGTTATTTATTCTTCTATCCGTAAAATTATCCTGTACTTTTCGCTGACTAAAAATCTCCTTTAAAATTCTTTTATTTTCTTGGTATATTTTGTATACCTGATTCTTTCCTTGCTTCATTATATATTCAACAAATTCCGTACCAATGAAACCGTAATTTTTTATTATCACTTTCTTAATACTTTCTGCATTCTTTGCATCCTTTGTCCAAGTAATATTGTCGAATTCAAAAACTCGGTTATATACACCTGTGTTATGTGATGATTGTATGATTGGTTCCTCGCCATTTGATAATATTGTGGTAAGCCACGTTTCTTTGCTTCTTAACTCAGAGTTCTTATTCATACGGCTCTTATCTGCTCCATTCGATAATTTATATACCAAATTACACAAATCTTTATCATTCGCCATAGAAATCTCATCAAATGCTACTGGAACGCCTTTGATACCAGCTAATGCCTTTATTAAAGCATTAGCTGTACTGTTATAACTGGTAAATAACCCGTTCTCCTTTACATCTGGATATCCAAACATAGAGATTGCCAACTTCATTGCTGTGCTTTTCCCTGTACTGGAGTCGCCTGCCAGATGACAGATTATGCTATCCAACCCCAAATCTTCACCGATATATCCTAGAACTGTTGCAGACAGTGAAATGATACAAATTAATTCCAGGGTAGTGCATCCTTGCACTTGTTCTTGATACATTTTCATCCACTTATCTCTACTACCTTTTGGCTTAATCTCATATTTGCCAACATAATCTGATTTTAAGTTACTGCCTAAAATTTTATAATGCTTAAAAACAGTTTTTGAATCAAATGTATCAAATCCGAGCTTTAAGTGGTGATTTTTTTGTGGTGCCATATATTCTTCATTTCTTAAATGAGTTATTACGTCTTTAACATTCGTATGTAATACGTCAAGTCCTTGCTTTTGGAATTTAAGAATATTCTGCAAATTCAAATAGTCATCTCTATTCGCAGTAAGATAATTTTCCCTACCGGAAAATGAGAATCCAATTTTAGCGGAAACGTTGTCATCATCTATATTTCTATAAGTTTCCTCAATCCATATTGCATCACAAACCCTTACTTCCTGCCATTTATTATTATTTTTATTAAATTTTTGTTTCACTACGGTCTTTCTATCGTTAGATAGATCTATACCTGGATACGGTATATTCATAATTCCCCTCCTTATTGTGTTTAATTGAGACTGGATTTCTTATCAATCCAGTCTCATTTCTAACCCCTAAAAAGAAGCAACTATAAAAGCTCTCTTCCAATTCTTTTTAGTTGCAATCACGGCTTTGAACCGTTTATCAATCAAATCCTCAGAAACTATATCATTACATTCCTTATCCAAATTGATTGTTTCAATTATTCTATGTAGATCCTCTTCATACTCTGTTTTAAACTTCTGTGTAAATATTATTCCATCATCCGTCTGGAACTTTATAACGATTTCTTTTTCATAATCATTGAAATCCGATTCATTAAATCGAGTTTCAGCGCTTATGATCGTTAATTCTTTTGTTGCTGTTAAATAATCTTGAATTGCGCTAATACGATTACATACATTCAATAATCATCTACACCTCCAGTAATTATTTTACTTTTCCCTTTTTCCCTTTAATTTTGCAGTAATATGAATATAATTATTTCGTTAACTCAATCATCGCTAAGTTGTAACCCTTTACTTGTTTAAAAACAACCTTCTGAAACGTAATACTTACTCGATTAGAGAAATCAAGGTTAAATTTTCTTGTAATCTCATCAACTAATCCGTATGAATAAATAACCCCTTTCGCTCCACTTTTTTTAACATTAAAGAATTTTGTTGAATTTGGCACTTCTTTACCGATTGCAATACCATTCCTATAACAGATCACTTGCAATTTATCTGTTTTTTGAAACTTATCCCAAACTTGATTAGCAATGCTAATTCTTTTTCCATTTCCCTTTGAGTTTATTATTGTGAGTATACCGGGATCCCATGTACATTTACTCGCAGGCTTTGTCTCTACATCTTCAAAATCGCTTATATTAAGAAATTCATCTACTTCAAAATCTGTTTGGATATCCAAGCTTTGGTCTGCTTCGTCGTCTGGCTCTTCCCACTCGACTTGGTCTGCTTCGTCGTCTGGTTCTTCCCACTCGCTCTGGTCTGCTTCGTCGTCTGACTCTTCCATTTCGCTTTGGTCTGCTTCGTCGTCTGGTTCTTCCCACTCGTTTTGGTCTGCTTCGTCGTCTGGTTCTTCCCACTCGCCTTGATCTGCCTCGTCGTCTGTCTCTTCCCATTCGCTTTGGTCTGCCTCGTCATCTGGCTCTTCCCATTCGCTCTGATCTGCTTCCTCGTCTGGCTCTTCCCATTCGCTTTGATCTGCTTCCTCGTCCAACCCTTCCAATTCACTTAGATCTACTTCGACGTCCCGTTCTGTACCAACATTTAATTCCTCATTTTCATTTACCTCATAATCATTGTTCATTTGTAACTCTCTGCTTTCCATCTCGCTCATAATAACTCTCCTTTTTCTTTTAATTTTTGGATTAATTAGTTATGCCTAGACGGATTTTTATACAACAAAAAAGACGCCTAGGCGTCAACGTAAAATTAAGGAATAGAACAATATAATTTGTCCTAAATTCTATAATATTTTACGTTGATGCCAGGGCGTCTGTAACATATTCCACTTTGTTCAGTTTCCTATGAATAATGACTTGAGTAAGCATGCATATGGGTTAACCCAGCAGAAGCTTCCCTAACAATTTACCATTGAATACTCCAAGATTTCTCTTAACATTCAATTTGTACTCCTAATATATCACCTGTTTTTATCTCTGTCAACACTAATTTTTAAGCATTTTATATACATTTAGGTTCGATTATAACTTGTTTTTAGTTGACTTTCACCTAATCGCAAGCACATGCTTCCCATTAGCAATTTTGATATATATATACATAAAAATATTTCTGAAAAATTTTTATGTTATGGTACATCCTATTGCGCCATATACTAAACTGATTTTATCGCTATGATTATGTTAATATGTTTTACACCCATTAATTAATGCTTATTAGCAGCTAGCTATATTGGCTACCCGTTTCTTATATGATAAGCTAAATTCATCTATAATTTCTGCCGTATATTCTATTTTACTTAAAACGATTACATTTTTAGTTGATTTTGCATTTATTTATGATACGGCTCACCGTAGCATTAAGAAAGGAGCATTTTTCTTTTTTCTCCAATTGAAAATAATAGATTTTTTATGCAGACTCTACTGCATTATAAATCTCATTGAACATAGCATTTATTTTATTCTGTTCTTCTTCAGAGATGTTGTCCATATAAACTATATCTTCAAATTTCTTATTTGAATAGAGATACTTTATCATATACACATAATCAAACGTATAATACTTCTGTCCATCATAGAAAAATATATTGATATCATTTGTATTAGTTCTTTGAATTGCTATTTTCACTACTCTTCCTCCCTAAATGACTTTAAATTATATTTTTTAACACGCTTCTTAATCGCAGGTTTTCCACCATCTGTGATTTCTGCAATATGATCAACCATACTTTTATTATCAAGATAGTCTTCCATTGGAGCTGATCTGATGCTAAGCTTATTATTATTTGTACATAATATTATATTTTGAGCGTCACCAAGCATGGGGATAGTTGCATTGTGCGAAACTAATATAACTTGCTTTCTTGATTTCGTCTCTTTTATTGCTCTGATTAAACCTGTATTTATATAATTAGTTGCTAGATTATCTTCAGGTTGATCAATAATAAGCGGTGCTATATCACCTGTATATCCTAAAATTAAGTCTAATATAACTGATGTTTTCCACCCAGCACTTAAATCATCGAAATTTCGTCCATCATTTGTTGTAATTCTACTTTTTCTTACATTGAGTTTTTCAAAATCTGAATACACTTTAGCTACCAAGTCACTATAGTCTCGAACCTTTGGACTAATTTTTCTATAATTATCTATAAATAAATTTTTTGGTTCTATAGTATCAAAATTTTCTATTTTGTTTTCAGTTTTCAAATATTTATTAATGACTTCAATAAACTTTTCCTTGCTCATAGTGAATGTATTTTGAATATACAGTTGATGTCCCATTGACTCTATCGTTTTGCTTGCACAATTAATGTTGTATTTTGATATTGAGTCTAAGGTATCATAAAATCCCTTTAAGGCTTTACTGTAGATAGTAATACTTTGTATTAAATTGTCATAGTTCTGCCTCTTTGTCTGTAGTTCAGCCCCTTGACGAGTCATTTCAATGTCCAACTGGCCCTTACTTTTTTTAACAATATCTCTTACTGTCAGTTCAAAAGTCGATGATTCATATGCTTTTTGCAATACATCCTTTATCTTTTGCACTTCAGCAGACACACTGTCAACAAATGGATTATCTTTTACAAACTTGTCGATATCATTTAATATACTAATCTGTTGATTAAATGATGTTTCAGTGTAATCCATTTTTACGATTTCATTATTTGAAGGTAATACTCTTCCAAGTATATTCTCCTTTACAACTCCATTGACAATCAATCTCGTCAGTATTGGGATATGAGAAAGCTTTGCTTCTTCATCTTCTATTTCCTTCACAAAATCAATCAATTTGTTTAAATCGCTTTTCAATTTGGCTAACGAAGCATTTACAATTTCAAAAATATCCCTATCTTGTGGAAATACTTTCTTAACTATTTCAATTTTGTCCAGACTATATTCATCATTATTCGAATCTGCAACTTTCATTATAAAATTTTGTGAGATATAATGTGGTAAACATTTAGCGGGATTATAAATTATCAAATCACTTACACCATATTTCAAATATACGCTATCGTTCATCTTATCATGAATTTTTCTATAAAGAGAGTCAACAAATAACGTTTTTCCACTCGATGATCCTCCTATGACAACATTTAAACCAGGCATTAAGTTTACAGATATATCTATACTTTCGTTGTGTAACTCTACATTTCCAATATACTCACACCAACTATTTGGTTTTATTTGCGAATATATTAGTCTAGAAGATTCGGATAACGAAAGTCGTAATCCATCAAATGTTGGTTGTGCTAACATCCACGTAGGTATAAACAAACTTGCCTTTGGGTCTTTTGCTTCTGGGTAACGATATGGATCATAATTATCGGTACACGTTATTAAATTTACAAATTCATTAATTCCTAATCTCTTGAAATAATTAATCGTTTCTTCAAGTCCACCATCACTTCTAGCCGTAAATCCATCAAACTGATTAAAATATATATTTCTTTCTAAGGTTGTATCAAACTTTACCCCTTTCGATATGGATACATCAAATGTTGAATGTGATTGTCCTCCGTGAGGTAAAAGCATATACTCATACTTATCAAAAGCTTTTGTTATTCCCTCTAAAGTTGGTACATTATCTAAGCTAGGTGTAATTTCTTTTTCAGGGTACAAAACATCTAAAATTTCATTTATCTCATCAATTGAAGTAAGTATATCTACTTTAAAAAGGATATGACAATGATAAGGTGGTCTATCTTGATAATTTTTGATATGTAATTCCGTCCCCAATAAAACATCTTGTGTTTCAGCTAATAAATTCATATAAGCTTGTTTATTGATGGTGTTATGATCAGTTAATGATATAAGATATCTAGAATTAGAAGATACCTTTTTTATGTTTTGTATTAATGTATTCACATCATAATTAGTATTAAGACTGTTAGGATTACTCGATGTGTGTATATGTAAATCTAAATAAATAGCATCCATATTTCCCCTCCCTTTAATACTACAAATTATCCACTACTTTTACAGTTTTTTCAAGTATATTTAACAATATCTTCTATTTATTAAAAAACATCAAACTGTTTAATTTTGTAAATATAAAAGTTAATTCTTAAAATTACATCTTGTATAGTTAATTCATATAATTTATACTTAGAAAAAAAAAAGATACCTTATCCTAATGATAAAGTATCTTTTTCTCCTTTCAGTTATTTACAACAATCTTAAAGAACTCGTCGTTTATCGTTTTTGCTGTCTTAATCTTTTGATCATTACTTACGTGTGTGTAAATATTCATAGTAATATCACAGCTCTTGTGTCCTGCTCGTTCCTGGACGTATTTGGGAAAGATTCCTTTTGATACCATCATTGATATGGCAGAGTGTCTGCTACCATGTAATTTGATATGCCTGATACCATTCTTTTTAAGCAGACGGCTCCATTTTTGCGTAAAAGAATTACCTTGATACGGCTTACCGTTCGGTTGACAGATAATAAGATCATTATCTTCATAATCCTCACCTAGCTTTAACTTGTTTTGCATTTGTACAAACTTCTCTTTACGCAATAGTTCTAAGGTATAATCTGTTAAGACCATACTTCTCTTACTGCTTTGGGATTTGGTTCCATCCTTGAATTTGCATCCATCAAGGGTTCGTATGTAAGTATGTTGAATCGTCAATGTACCCGTTTTCATATTTAAATCACTCCATCTTGCTCCTAATGCTTCTGATCTTCTTGCAAGCGTATCGAAGAGAAACGCTACGATTAATTCATTGTCTGTACCCTTAATTGCTTGAAACAACTTCTGAATTTCTTCCTCTGAAAAAACCTCGATTTCTTTCTTACTATTATCTCTACCGATTGTTACACCTTTTAATGGGTTACGTTTTAGCAACTCTATTTCCACTGCTTTGTTAAGTGCAGTATTGAATACTCTCCTAATATGCTTAAGTGTCTCAACCGCTAAAGGTTTATCGCTTAAAGGAGATTTCACACTCCATGTATTAAATAACATCTGAATACTTATCGTTTTTAAAGCCTGCAATTTGATATTGCCCCAGGTTGGTATTAAATATCTATCAATAATCTCTCTGTAATCCAAGACCGTACTTTCACTTCTCTGATTAACAACATAGGCATTATACCATGTCTCCAGATATTCACTCGTTCGCATTTCATTAGGTTCGGTAAATTCACCATTCATAAATTCAGCTTTCATTTGAATTAGCAATGCCTCCGCTTCATCCTTTGTAGCTGCCTTCTTATATGGTTTTCTTTTGATTCCATTTTCGTCTGTATAATTTATTACAGCCCTATAGTGCGTTATCTCACCTTTGGTATTTTTTCTAGGTTCAATATGACCTGCTGGTGCTTTTGTTTTAGTATACATTTTTCATATTTCCTTTCTTTTATGGTTCATTATTGTTTTATAGAAATGTATCATATGGTTTCCTATGCATTGCTAATCTGTGTTACTATTTGTGACAATCTACTTACTGCGACGTTTCTTTTTTAGATTATTTAGTTCTGGCTTCTTTTCTTCTGTGGCATATCCTAAATAATTAAATAAATCGAATTTACTGACTCTGTATCCCCTACATCCATCATTCGTAACCTTAAGTTTACCTAGCTTAATTATTTTTAATGTCGTTTTGTAACTTCGCTTAAGGTACCCGGCCACTTCCTGTACAGTTAACAAGTCATCAAGTTGATTCAAGTCATGCATTAATATCACTCCTTTGCTTTCTTGTATTTTTCTTCGTGTAATAAAGAATGTATATTAATTTGACCCGACCGTTTTTAGGCAACAAAAAAGACGTCGAAGCATCATCAAAGATTTCATAGAATGGGTATTGCTTTCCTTCTATGAAGAAATCTTTGTTGAGCTAAGGCGTCTGTAACACGATTTTCTTATTTATAAGATTCGTGAATAGTGACTTGAGTAAGCATACATGGAAAACCAGTAGAAGCTTCCTTCATCCAACTAATATTCATTTATGAATACAATATAACAGTCAGATCTAGCGCTGTCAATAGGCAACTTTACAAGCATTTTGCGTTTTTCTCCTCTGTTTTTTCTTGCTTTCTTCTATTCGGCAGTCTATGCTTCCCATTTGGTTTAATTGTTATATGTAATCTTGGATTATAATGTATAAAAATATTCTTAATTCATTCTAAAGAGAGCCAATTCCACAATTGGAATTAGCTCTCTTTTAGTATCATGCCGCTATGTAGTCAAATATTGGACCAAGGCATTTTTTATACAATCACTATAGCTGTTGATTCTTTTCTCAGTTTTTAACACTTTAAGTGTTTCTAATATATCTTCATCCAGATAAATTGTTACTTTCTTAGGCTCTGCTAATTGTACTTTCATCTTAAATTTGTCAGTACTGAAACCCTTTATTAATGTGTCTGTTTTTTCTTCCTCCTGTGCACTACCTTCTATCTCTTCATCGCTTTCATGATATTCTGGCATATCTCTAACAGCATGAAATACTTGTTTATCATCATCGTCCAAGTTATACTCCATTTCATATGGTACTCTTGGTTTATCCCAGTTTATGCCTGTACTATCATTCGTATGACCATTTCTAAAATGTATCTCCCGTTTTCTTCGGAAACCGTAATCTCCCGGCTTTAAATCTTCGTTCATATTAATACTCTCCTTATCTCGTTTTTTATTCAATACGATGTCGACGTCGATGTCGATGTCAATATCGACGTCGATTTAATTTATTGTTAAGATGTATTTGTGTATTAATATAAAAAAATAATATTATTAGAGATTTAACTTAAGGCTAAGCAACATCTGCTCATTGTTTTCGAGCAGATGCTGACATGCCATTGATTGTTCCTAATTTGATAGTTTTTCTTCGTTCCTTTTCTTTGTTCCTAGGGTACTATTAATCATGTATCAATGTGCTCCTATAGTTATATTAAATGTTTTAAAAATGCTTTAAGTCGCATTAGTAATATTAATTATTACCAGCTGGTATTAGTTGGTTGTATTGCTTTTCTTCAGTATTTCATCAAGAAGAAAAGTTGCAATAATTCTCTACGATTATCTAACTCGGCTTAATCGTACTCTCATTTTTATGGTATTTCAACATTTAAGATATAGCTCGCATAATTGTGATTAATATTGTTAGTACGACGAGTGCTATAATCATGCTTTTAAACCTTACGATCGGTATTACACCTATTCTATTCAAAAGACTGAAAATAAATCCAATCACTACGCCCGAAAGAATAATATTAGTAAAAATTATTTGAATCATATTTACCCTCCTTCAATCTGTACTGTAAAAATAATGCCTGAGGAATGATTTCCACAGGCATTGTAATTTTTAAATACTTTATAGACATTTTTTCTAAGTTATTCACTTACTACACAAACTGTTTTTGAAACAACCGTAATAATCCCCTTAACTCTTTCTGCTGTTTTTTGCTAACCCACATCTGCCTTACCTCTTTCACTAGTTTACAACCTGTTAAAATCATGTTAACATATCCTCTCTATGTACTTATGGTTTTATATATGTTTCATCGTTTTATGTGCCTGTGGTATCAAGTACCTCTAAATATCATCTTTATAAATTATAACTAGCGAATAGTCATTGGAAATAATGTACAGCTTCTGGAACCATTGATATCTTTGCTTTTCCAATTGGTTTTCATTCACTATAATTATATCAGTAAATTCTACCATATCTTCTGTGGTTCCATACTTATCCAACAAAGATTTATGCTCTTCTTTGGTATTGCAAATATAAATAACTCCACCGAGATCTTTTTCAGGGTCTCTTTTGCTACCGTAGTACTTATCTAATATGTCTATAGCATCCTTGGCAGCCAGAAAGACCTCATCAGGTAGTTTCTTATTATCTAATGATTGATTCTTTTGTATCTCCAAATCTACTTGAGCTCTATTCCATAGCTTTATCATATTTTCATCTCCTCAGATTTTGCTTACTCCTTATTTTTAGCTTGATCTTTATCGTTTTCCTTTACGTGTCGTCTTTGCAAACCACTCTTTAACTGTTTCTCTTCGATTTTCGCTTTTCCCTTTGCAGGTTCCAGTTCTTGTTTGGGTAATCTGTAAGGCTTAAGTATCCATTTATCTAGCCTTAAGGATGCAAACAATGGATGCATGGCTGAACATTCGAAAGTATCAAATTCATCACTAATTTCCACTAAGCTATCTTCATATTCCTTTAGTATTTGATTCAACCGATATTTCGCTCGTTCAACCACTTCGTTTCCGATAAAGCTATTTCCATATCCTATTAGAATCTTATCAAAATTCCGTTTAAGCACCTCTTCGATATATTCAAAGTTTGCTTCCAGATTGTCTACCTTTGACGGTTTCAGCTTACTCATAATATCCGGGACAAGATTTAATATTGTAATAGTTGTGTACCCTTCTCCGCTCAATCTGTTTATCAAATTATTAACTGTAGTATCAGTTTCTTGTATTTTCTTCGAAGCCGGATTTAACATAATAACCGAAATTCTTCTTCCATCTACAGATGGTATATACTCTTTCGTGAGCTCATAGCGCTTTGTTTGGTCTTCTGAAAAGACCCCAGTTGTTTCAAGTATTACTGTCTCTTTAACTATATCGTCCATATACACACAACCTTTCTTTGGGCGAGGGTACTCCTCTTCTCTCCATTCGATATTGTCATTTCTAAATCATAATAGTTAAACAACAATAAGCCCTATATCAAAAATTATATAGAGCTGATTGCTAACGCTGTATTTCTTAGTTATCCATTTAATTTCCAGATGCTTATCAAAGAAATATCTTTATAGAATTTCTCTCTCTTTTAGTGACACATAGCCCATATCTGATATAATGATATGATCTATCATATTAATTCCCATAAGAGCACTTGCTTCTTTCAATCTCTTAGTAGTATTTACGTCTTCCTTGCTTGGAAAAATTTCACCGCCCGAAGGATGGTTATGATAAATAATAAAGCCATTCGCACTACATAATAGCGCAGTCTTTAATATATCTTTGGGCGATATAATTGTAGCGTCTAATGTACCAATACTCATGAGTTCAATAGCTATTGGCTCACATTTAGTGGATAGGAATACTGCATACAAATACTCTTTGTCATAGTCTTCAAATAATTGCTTTCCTAGCTCCGCAGCCGTTGCCGGATCACATATAGTTCTTCTCTCGTATAACATTGACGTTTTACGAATTAATCTTGTCTCAACTATTTGAACTCGCTTCTTTGGAAACTCTGTGAGAACAGGTAATTTGATATCAGTAAATTTTCTTAAAGACATGAAGACTTCGCTATTATAACTTTTATCTTCCATTTCTGCTTCTCCATCCTACGCAATATGGAATTCATCAGTAAATCTATTATAATAATAGATCTCGTTGGAAAGTACCTCCTCAGCTGACACTTGACTACAATTAACTTCTTTTACCATCTCTTTTAATACCTCTTTATTCATCCTCCCATTATCAGGAACTAGTATGCATTCATGCACTGATGAAGGCAGTATATATATATTCGTATTCACACTTACGGCAAAATCGTGTAGTACGTTAGGATACAGAAGTGAACTAGCTCCATAGATTGATTTATCGTTAGTCAAAATATTCAAATCCTCGGTTTTTTGATTTGCGTTGAACATATTCATGAATTCGCCATAATCATCCTGTGATAAATCATTAATATCTTTATCCGGCATACCATTGCACACTAATTCATTAATTACCTCTTTCATACCTCTTATATATGCCGGAAAAAGTATCTGGGTGTTTTTACTAGCATGCTTATCTATTTCGTCCACACTGACATTCCACTTCTCTAATAATTCATCAGTGATTGCTATAGATTCTATACCACTGGAATCGCATTTAACTACGAGGTAATAGATGACTACTAAATCCTCAATGTCTTTATAGGGGAGCTTGCGTAAACGGTCTAAATTCATATTCCAATTAACAAGCCGATATGTAATAAGATCCGCTATCGAGTTGAAGTCTGATATGTCTGGAATACTTTCTCTTTCTCTTTTTTTACTGTCTTTATATTGCTTCAAAATTGACTGTACAATTGAACTTAACTCTCTGCCTGATAAATACTCATCGTAATACTGGTTTAAATAAATATTGGGTGCTACTGTTCCTCCTGTTGGTAAAATTGATAGTGCTGCTAGCTTGTTATCGTTGTTTTTAATAACTGTACTCAACATTACCTTATACGATGTTGGTACTATCTTTCTTAATTCATCTCGGATAACTTGTAAAAATTCTTTGTATTCCATTTGCTTTTCTCCTGTCTTATTTTGATATACAAAAAATGAGCTAATACCTGTTTTCTCAAGTATTAGCTCATCACAAAATTATAATATATATCTTCTTTATTCTTTATTACTTATCCAAAAGATTAATCACTTTTTTCCTCGTTTTAATCTTCGATCTCTTAAAGTAATCCACATTTTTCTGAAATCCAATACAATATCTCTACTTATGTTCAACTTGCCTACCAACAACTCTTCGTCAATTATCTCAAGTAATCCTAAAATATCACGGTCATCGTTACGCTCATACATATCTATTAACTGAACAAAATATTCAACTTCTTTTTCACTCAGAACATCTCCAGATATCTTAGGCATAATAATTCTTTCTAGTTCTCCAGGAAGTATTTCTAATACACCACCTCCATAACTTCTACCTTCGATCTCTGTGAACGCCAACGCTATACTATTATAATATGATATTAATACACGTTCTGGATTAACGTCTGTTTTAAATCTGATTCTATGCATGGTGTCCGTACTAACTGCACGCAAATCAGTGTTAAGTATAAATTTAGGATACAAGTGATTTCTCCGCAAAAAGAATGCGTCTGGTTGCCATATAGATGGTACTCTATACCATCTATCTCTAACACTACATTTAAATCCTATATTTTGTCCGCTTTCTTCCCCCATTTTAATATATTCTTTATATCCATCTGGATACTCTTCATATGGATTCTCAGGGAAGTCAATCAAATAAGCTTTCGCTCCCTTGTCGATGTTATAGATCCAATCATCATATGTAAATCGAATTCCCCTAATGCTAACACTTCTAGCGATAAGAGGGCGTACTACACTTTCTAAATTGTATTTCAGCACTGTGTTTTTATCCGCACAAAAGAAGTCATTATTCCCAGTAGTTATTCCTATATCCGCCTCTGCTATTTTATCAAATCTTACAAATCGATCATCTTTTTTTATTGTATCAATTAGATCGTTTTCAATATCTCTCAGGAAATACCTTGTCCATTTCGAATCATTATACTTAATGTTTTGAAATGCTGTTCTTTCTAACCGAAAATTATCTATTAATTCCTCAATATCTTGATACTCTAAAATACGGATTTGATGTTCTTGATCATGATTGGAATACTTTTCTCCAAGTAATAAAACTATTTCTTGTTGAACATTTGGAAACACTAATTCTTTAAATGTCACTATTGTTATTCTTTGAAGTTTTTTCATAAGATATTTTCTCAGATCTTTTGCATAAGCTACTTGTAAAAGCTCAGCGGGTATAACAAATCCTATTTTTCCATTATCACTCAGAACTTGTGTACAAGCGACTACAAATGATACCCAAGAATTTATTAGCTTGTTTGGTTTCAATCCATTTGTAGATAAGATTGAACTTTGATTTTTTCGCTGTTGTTCTGTCAAATATTGATAACGAATATATGGTGGGTTGCCAATTACCAAATCAAATGTTTTATCCTTTATTGTTTGCTCATATACATTATAAAAATCATCATTTATAATTGAAATCTTTTTTGAATTATTAATCGAACTAGAGGCTTTCTTTGCTTCGTTATCATCAAGTTCAATTGCCGTACATTGATATTGGCTTGACTTATCTAATAAGCATCCTAGGAAAACTCCATCTCCACAACTAGGTTCTAATATCGACTTGATCTTGGTTTCACTAAAACCCCAGTCAACTATAAAACTTGCTAGTCTCTCAGGTGTATAATATCCACCTCGTAATTTTTCATCAGTAGCGTTCTCTTTCAGCCTCATTTCGTATTCCTTTCTAGTTCATCTTTTATAACATACCCCTGTTATTATCATTTTAATGTATTGCTACAAATGTAATTATAATATTAACATAAAAACATAAAATATAAAATATTTTTCAGAACATAAATTCGATTCTTGTGAATTAGTTCTAACTTTTTGAGGTCCCTTTATTCATTTTCTCTTTACTACAGTATTTTCGGATATCTTTATTAAATAGAAAAAGCACACGCTATGTGTGCTTAAACCTATTATATTCAGTTTTACTCCTTGATAATTTCTATCGTATCATCATCATTTATATCATTTATTTCAATGACAAATTCTGAATCAGATGGTTTTATAGCATAAATCTTAAGCGTTTTACCTATTAGACCTCTATTTGCGATGAATTGCTTAGCGTCATTCCATACAAGATGTGTCATCGAATTTCTTTGCTCATATGACTTTGTATTAGTTCTTATATCATGTTTCAGCTTTAACTTGTATTTGCCATAATTAATTCCTTCTACTATAACATAGAAATAAGCTTCTGCATATTCAAGATAATTATTCTTTTCATTAACCCATGTCAATTCATTAAAAACAACATTTCTGAAATATGTTCGCTGGTCAATATCATCATAGGCTCCTTTTTTAAGGGTCATAGAACCCGTTGCATGTGTGTTTTCTCCAGTCGGTATATTCAAGTCTCTTTCTTTCAAAGCCTTACTTTCCCAAACTTTTTCCATTGTATAAACATTTATATTTTCAATGGATGTAGATGTATCAATACTAATCTTGTGCTCAATTGCCTTTTTAATAATTGTTTTATCAGAGAGTCCTTTTTTAACATTTGCTTTTATTTTGTCTTTGATATCTTCCACTTCTATTTTCATAGAAGGTGTTATTGTTTTATCTGGGGATGCGTTCTCTCTGATACTGCGATGAACTCTACGATTTTCATCCTCAAGTTTTCCTTCTTTGTACAATTTTTCAGATTCTTCTTTGCTAGTAATCCTTATGATGTTTTTAGTATATTTATCTCTAAAATATGTGAAAGAATCCTTCATACTATCAACGTAGTTTTTATCATCTGGATTATTAAGCAAATCCAGTTCTACTACATTACTTGCTTCTATATTTTTAACTAAACCTCCCATCGTTAAATTTGCACTACCCACTATAGCTATTGCTTTGATATCATTGCTTATCATATATGTCTTTGGATGAAAAATGAAAGTATTTGATGCCGTATCGACAATATATGGCTTTATTCCGATATCAAGTAAGCCATCTATCCCCTGTATTGAAGTAATCCCATTTCTTATTCCAATATAGATTGTAATATTCTCTTTTAAGCCATTAAGCATCTCTTTAATAAGCTCAACCCCTTCGCTTCTTAAAAATGCTGTACTTATTAAAACTTCTTTCACACTATCTAAATCCTTAAACTGCTCAATGATTAATCTGTGATTTTCATTACATTTTTGACCTTGCATTACAAAATGTGCCTTTGCCATATAATACCTCCTGTATGAAAGTTATTTGCTACAGGTTTTATTATACTCTTTCTACAGAACATGTCAATACTATCTGCAGAAATATTTCACATTTATGCGCTTTAAACCGAAATAACACCATTTATATGGTTTATTTCTGTAGAACTTTGAAATATTATCAATATATATTCTACAGATATTACTTATATTTGATGTTGGTTTCTACAGATATAGAATATATTTCATTTATATATCAATGGAACTGACTTCATATAAATTTCCCATAACTATATCCTATAATGATCCTCACTTTTTCAATTTGATGGTATGAAAAAAGCCAATACCTTTTTCAATGTATTGGCTCCTATTATCAATAGGTCTTCAATTATATAATATATTTTTATATTTATTATAAATACGCAAACTCAAGTTAATTTTAGAGCTCAGTTCTTCTAAATAACTTATCAATGTTATCGCCATTATGTCCTCTCCAAATTTCCCATCCATTAACGCTCCCACCTAATAGAAATTCTGCTGCAGTACTAGGTGAGTTAAAATCCTGATTTTCTGTTAAAATAAATTCTCCATCTTCCTCGGAAATTATTTCATTTGCTAATAATTCTTCTCGTTTATCTTTAGCAACAATTGTTAGCGGAACTATATCCATTCTTATTTTACTGTCTGCGTAAACAGTTATTGAATTATCTTCATTTAACCTTCCACTTGCTACTATTTCTCCTCTTATTTGAAGTGATATTTCTCTATTTTCGGAAACCTCTAATGTTGATTTCATGTATGAAAATAACTCTAATATTATACTAATCATTTTCTCTGTTCGTTCTGTTATCTCCTCCAGTCTCCATGTATCCTTTTCTAAAATTCCTTGATTAAGGCGAATGTGTGAAGTTTTGGATAAAACATTTTTTTTATAATCAAAAAACTTATTACCCATTTGTGAATTATCACGTCCAGTGGCAAGTGTAAGATTTCCAATTCTGTTTTTATAACTATCATAATCTTCATCAGAAACATCAATTATTTCTATCCATTCATTGCTCCTAGTTTGTGGCATTATGTGTTCTATACTTAGATTTGAGAAATCCACTACTGCTAGGTTATCATTCATTTCTATTCTTTCTAGTAACCATCGAATATTTTTCATTACGTATGCATTAGCTGTCAATAAATACTGTTCTATCTCATTGTCCGATGGCATATATGCTGTATTCTGTGCATTATTATCAATCAGAAATTTCTTAAGCACTTCCGTAAAGTTACCGTAGTCATTCTTATTACAATAATCTAATACATTTTTTAAACAGGTCGGAAACGTCCGGGAAATTTCTTTTGTCTGCTTTTCAACTAAATATCTTCTTACCATATAGGTATTAATAACATGTAGGGAGTCTTTTACTTGATTGATTGTCAGTATCTCTTTTCTTTTTAACTCCAATATTTCTAATGCTACTGGTAAAGGGATATCTGAATTTATATTACGAAAATCTGATATTTCTTTTGCATAGTCTCCACTAATTTTATCTAGGCGGAGTTTCTCATAATGACGTGCATAACAGAGAATTTCCTCCATGATAATCTCATTGCTCTTTGTTTTAATTTCCTCTAGCCAATACTCTATAAAACCCGTATATACTTTGTTTTTATTTATTAAAGAATTCTGTTTTACTGCAAGATATATCCTAAAGAACATTTCCATTCTTTTTGAGTCCGTGAATATATTGTCAAGCTTCTTCCAGTATTTATTGTAAATTCTTTCTTGCGTATCATTATCCTTGATCATTAAAACATAATTTCTTATTAAGTCAGCCGAAGTTAGTTCCATTCCCGTAGAATTTATACTTTCAAAGATCAACTGAGCATTATCTTCTTCAGATAACATGATATACACAATATTTAGTCTGCGCATTGCCTCAATTATATTATCAAACGAATAGCTTTCAAGCATCTTAAAGAAGAACTCTTTGATATATAAATAATTAATATAAACGTTTGAATTCACATTACTTATTTCATCATGTTTTCTATTTGCTATTGCCTCAAATGTATCATCATCAGAAACAGATGGTTTAAGTCTCAACTTATATTTGTCTTCATCTGTTGAGTTTTCTAAATACCAAGTAGTTATGATTTTTGCAATAGATTCTTGTTTTTGATCAAGTGCTAAATCCCTCAGTGCATAAAGTATCAAAAAAACCGTAGTCAGGCGTTGCTGACCATCAACAACAGACCTTTCTTGTCCTGTCAAACCATCTTTAGTGACAATATAAACAATTGATCCAATAAAATGTTCATACTTACTATTAGTTATTAGTTTTTCTATATCGACTAATAATTTCTTGACTTGAGCGTCCTTTTTCCAGTTATAATTTCTCTGGTATACTGGAATAATATATTGTGCTCCAACACTTTTCCTTATAAAGTCTTCTAAAAAACTAACAGCTTCTGCTTTCATATTGATCTCCATCCAACTTAATCAGAAATAAGGTATATTTCATAGTAAATCTGCTTATTTGATATTATATCATTATAAATTATAGTATTCAAATCAAATCAATACATTTGTCTATTTACATTTTAATTACAAGTAATTCAACAAAAAGTATAGGCATTAATATAACCTGATATAGACTAGTTAATTCTGTTATCGTTATTAATACTATTTATTTCATGGCGTTCAATCGGGCGACCAAATAACCTCCACTTTATTCCTATGCATTCCTTTTACTTCCTCAAAGTTCCACTCACTGATATTTCCGCTCCCCGCTAAATCTCTGTGTTCAACTTCACCGATAATCATCACATGTCGAATTGTTTTGCTCGACTGACCAGACCACAACTCATGCCAATATATGTTTCCGTAAGCACCGCCTGCCCTTCCCAAAATATTTCCACGCAACAAAAAAGCACCCACCCCGAAGCTCCTATGTCTTCAAAATAGATACTTTTATAGTGCGTCTCCAGGGGCTCGAACCCTGGACACCCTGATTAAGAGTCAGGTGCTCTACCAACTGAGCTAGAAACGCTTATTTGTCGTTTGGTGTGTTTTATTTGCTTGTTTTAATTACCGAACGCAAAAGTTATTATATATGGTCTAGAACCAAAATGCAAGTGTTTTTTTAAATTTTTTTAAAAAATATTTAATTTGCTTTTATAACAGCTTTTTTTAGAAGAAAAACCCTAGTTTTTCGGGTTTTTCTTCCTTTTTGTTCTAATTTATACATGTATTCTCAGTTTCTTCCTTGCGGAAGGGAGTTCCTGCATAATGACCTATAAATTGTATTACCTATTTCAATCTTACTTATGAGCATCAAGCTTGTCCTGAAGCACTTGCTTGGATACCAGTCCGACAACCTTGTCCACTACTTCTCCATTTTTGAAGATAATCAAGGTCGGAATTGACATAACGCGATATTTCTCTGCGGTATTAGGCTCCTGATCCACATTCAGTTTACCGATTTTGAATACACCCTCATATTCTGTTGCCAGTTCTGCAACGATAGGTGCTATCATCTTACAGGGGCCACACCAGTCAGCATAAAAATCTACTAATACAGGAATCTCTGATTCCAAAGCTTCTTTTTGAAAATTTACATCTGTAAATTGTAATGCCATTCGATTTCCTCCATTCTTTTCTTGAAGCCGATGATTTGCTTTACGGAACAAGAATTTATCCTATCGGTGTTTAGTATCTCAATTAACACCTTTTTTATGTGATTACAAAATAATATTATATCAATTGATATAAAAAAACAAGTTGGAATTATTGTGTCTATTTTTTCTTTTTCTTCTTCACACTGCTATTTAACAGGTTCGACACCTCATCCCAGGATTTCTTCATCTTTAGAACCTTCCGGTCGAACTTCGGATTCGTCCCTGTAACCTTGGCGACCTGTGATTTCCAATTGCTTTTCATATTAATAACCTAGCCTTTCTTCATAGCCAGCATACTTTGGGCGGAAGTACAAATTTGCCGATCGAAAAATCCTTAATTTTTCAATCAATCCTCCGACCATCTTTATTAATATTCTATGATAAAGCTGTCAGTTTAGTCCCTGTCTTTTCAAATAGATTATCTAGATTGGAGTGTCAAAAAGCTTATTTCCGATATGCCACCAGTCGATGAATCGGGTTACCCATCGCTGAGAACCGCTCTTCATACTCTGTCATGACATTTCCCTCTACATATTCGCTATGATGAAGATCATAGGTGACCTCGCGTAGCTGCCAACCTGCAATACCCGCTTCCTCCACGGAGAAATCAAATAGTAGGCGGTTATCTGTCTTAAATATGACCTCACCCTCTTTCTTAAGACACTGATTATACTTCGCCAGAAATTCCTTGCTGGTCAATCTTCGCTTGGCATGGCGGTCCTTTGGCCAGGGATCGGAAAAGTTAAGATAGATGCGGTCAAGCTCATCGCTTCCAAAGATATCATTTAGGTATTCCGCATCAAAGCGGATGAAAAATAGGTTGGTCAATTCTGTTTCCTTGTTTTTCTCCAATGCACGGAGAAGCACACTAGAGTATTTTTCAATACCAATAAAGTTTATCTGCGGGTTTCTCGCAGCCATTTCCATGATGAAGCGCCCCTTCCCCATACCGATCTCAATATGCAGCGGGTTATCATTACCAAACAGGCTCTTCCATTGTCCCTTCCATTTCTCCGGCTCTTGAACTACATTATCGTTTGCAGCAACAATCTCTCTAGAGCCTTTAATATTCCTAAGTCTCATAAATTCCTCCTTGAATATTCTTCTTATATCAGTTTATACTGTTCTATATGCAGCATTAATAGTATCATTGTTCCAATTATAAATTCATTCACTATTTTCGTCAATTGGTCCTTTTTTGTATCAATTTTTCCATTCCTTGTAAAAAAACATTTCTTTTCCTCAACCTATATAGTATACTGAACGGGACATAGTTCAATATGAGAGGAGATTTGAGAATGAAGGTTATTGCTATTAATGGAAGTCCAAAGCCAGAGGGTAATACCTATATGGCACTTAAGACCGTATGTGATGAATTGGAAAATCAGGGTATTGAGACAGAGATACTTCATGTGGGAAATTTGGAAATGAAAGACTGTATTGGGTGCGGTCGCTGCATCGAGGGGCATTGTGCCTTCTCGGATGAAAATCTGCGCAGGATTGTAGACCAAGTACATGCTGCTGATGGTCTTCTTCTAGGAAGTCCTGTCTATTATGCAAGCATTGCTGGAACAATGAAATGCTTCTTAGACCGCTTATTCTTCGCGAACCGTGGACAGCTTCGCTTAAAGGTTGGTGCCTCCATCGCCGTTCCACGTCGCTCCGGTGGAGTTACAACCTTCGATCAGCTTAATAATTATTTCTTAATTTCAGATATGATGGTTACCCCTTCTTATTACTGGAATGTAATTCATGGTTGTTTACCTGGAGAGGTAACCCAGGACAATGAGGGTATCAGTGTTCTGAAGAATCTGGCAAATAATATGGCATGGATGCTTAAGATTAAGGAATACAGTAAGGATTCCTTTCCTGTTCCTGATCCAATGCCGCGAGAATGGACGAATTTTATCAGATAAAATTCACATGTATTACCCTTTTTGGGTTTACAATTGAACATCTCCTATAGTACAATTGTAAAGACTATAACAGCCGTCCATAATCGGTTATGGATGGCTGTCCCGGAGTAATTGGTTTTGAGAAAGGCATGGTTTTAATAATGAAACGAAAATTAATTGCTTTTTTAAGCATTCTTATATTATTTTTATCACCAATATTAACTACTGTACCTGTACAAGCTACTGCTACAGACGATGCTAAAGCCTGGCCGGACGGGCCAAATGTCTTTGCAGAATCAGCAATAGTTATGGAAGCCTCTACTGGACTGATTCTTTATGAGAAGAATATTAATAAAGTTCATTACCCTGCAAGTATCACGAAAATCATGACAGCATTACTTGCAATAGAGAATTCAAATATGGGCGAAATCGTAACTTTTTCTAAGAATGCCGTATTTGATGTTGATTTAGACAGCAGCCGAATCGGTATTGATGTCGGTGAGCAATTAACGATGCAGCAATGCCTATATGGAATTTTATTAGAATCAGCTAATGAGGTTTCTTATGCTGTGGCTGAGCATGTTGCCGGCAGTGCAGAAGAATTTGCGAAAATGATGACCAAGAGGGCGAAAGATCTGGGCTGCCTTAATACCAATTTTACAAACCCTCATGGTTTACATGATGAAAATCATTATACCTCAAGCTATGATATGGCACTGATCACAAGAGAAGCGATGAAAAACGATACCTTTCGCAAGATTTTTGCTTCTCGGACCTACCAGATTCCTCCCACTAATATTCAATCCGAAACCAGATATCTGAGAAATCATCATAAGTTCGTTCTTCGGCAAGATTATCGTTATGACGATTGCATTGGTGGCAAGACCGGTTATACCTCAAATTCAAAGTTTACTCTGGTATCTGCTGCAAAGCGTGGTGATCTCGAACTAATCTGCGTTATCATGAAAGATGATAGCACCGAGCATCAATATACGGACACCCAGAAGCTATTCGATTATGCCTTTGACAATTTCTCAATCTACCCAATCGCTGATTTAGAATCGTCACAAGCATTGGCTGAATCACCGATGTTTACCCGTTATAACCCCTTATTAAGCGAGAATACTTCACCCATCTCTACCGATGAGAAGGGTTACCTTATATTACCGAACACTGCTTCCTTTAAAGATGCTATAAAGGATGTTACCTTTTACTCAGCATCGGAACAGGCTACGACTCCCCAGAATAATACAGTTGTAGGGAAAATTTCATATACCTATAACGGAAAATATGTCGGCGGTGCAGATATTCTATATCACCATGATCAACTCCTGCAATTAAAACATACCAATGCACAAAAAAATAACCCTACCTCTACACCTAAGGAATCTTCTACTGCAAAGGCGAATACAAGCCTTCGCCCGGTGATTTTGGGTGGTATAATAGGGCTATTCGTATTAGTTATTATTCTATATTTTGTATTTGTGGAAGCTCCACGTCTGAAAAGAAGAAAGGCTTATTATAAAAAGCGAGCAAGGCGTAAATCATTTAAAGATGATAATTATCTGGACCTATAATTATTGTCCAAAGGATGCGAATAGGGCTGCAATTTCATCCGCAGATAATGCCTTATTTTGATCCTCATATAAAGGCTTAATTTCCTGTTTTTGAGTTTCATCCGTATCCTGTTTGTCTAATGCTTCCATTACCTCGGGTATTATAACCCCTTTCTCAGAGGGCAAGATATCCGGGGTTTTTTCATCAGCGGGCTCTTCGTCCCAACTCTCAATCAGTTTATTCAATTCTGTATCAATACTATTCCAATTGGTGCCACTCTCAGCTGTCTCGTCAGTCGATTCCTCGGCATTATCGGTAATAGCATCGAATGAATCCGGTACTGTAGCTAGTGTCCAGTCATCAATTGGATCCTGTAGCACAACAACCTCAGCCTCTACATCCCACCCTGTCTCAGTAAGGTTCTCTATTCTTGGTTCAGCATTCATATTCCAGCTGCCCTCAGAATATTGATTACTGACCGATGGAGCCTGAAGCGCAGTACTCAGATTCTGAAGCTCCTGAACTAGCACCTGCGTACTATTCTCAATACGCTCTGCTATCCTACCAAGCTGTTCTACTACCTCTTTTTGTTCTCCTACCTCTGTTTGATTTCCTATCTCTCCAATGGCTTTCATCAACTGCCTTGTATTCTCTTTATTATAATTGATCTCAAGAGTAAGAGCCTTCTTCTGTCCTTCTAAGACCTTCATCTGTAAATCCGTAAGTCGTTGAAGCCCCTTGGTATTACTCACATCCAAAGAATCTATTCTATTTACGAGCTCATCCAACTTATTTGATAGCGTCGCTGTGTTCTTTTTTGTCGCGGTATAGGTTGCCTTTTGCAGATTCTGAACTTCAGTAAAGCGTTCATTCCAACGCCCAGTTTCCTCAATGTACATCTGGTCTATATAATTTCTAATTTCTTTGCTTCTTTCCGATAGCTTACTTCGAATAGAATCCAATAAAAGGTATCCTGTTATTAAAACAACTGCACCAAGAGCTACTATACTGAAGAGATTACCTGCTCCTTCCTGTATAAAATATGCCTCTGCTATTATAGAGCCTAGAAAACATAAACTAAAAAAAACTATACTTAACCTCTTCTTCATATCCAATATGCCCCTATCCTCGCTTTAACAGCGACTTCAATTTATTTTTCGACTTTTGTCATATTTTATTATATATCGTCATAACACTTTAAAAAGTTTATGTCTAGGACTAAAGTTTTATTTTTGAATATGTGGGTGCTTCGGTTAGAATCCACTTAACCCATTTTCTGTGTATAGGACGAACAGCAGTATAACATTAGAAAAGAGCTCAATGTAATGATATGCTTCCCTTCTAGAATCCAGATAAAATAACTCTGTTTACAATAAGGGGATTGCATATCTTCATCGAACTCTCTGATATACTAAAATAAATTTACTGCTGCTTATTCTGCCTTATCTACCTGCTTAGGAAGCTGCTCGGAATGCTTTGGTAGTCTTACCGTAAACTTTGAGCCCTCACCTATCTTACTTTGTAACTCAATGGAACCATTATAATAATTCACTATATGCTTTACGATGGATAATCCGAGACCTGTTCCGCCTACTTTTTTACTACGTCCCTTATCCACACGATAAAAGCGTTCAAAAATTCTTACCTTAGCATCCTCCGGTATTCCTACTCCGGTATCTTCTACTATGATAATAATTTCATTTTGTTCAGAGGTTACCGTAACTTCTACCTTCCCCTCCGGTTTGTTATACTTTATGGCATTAATGATCAGGTTATTGAAAAGCTCTCGAAGCTGCTGTATGTTAGCGAACATCATGAGCGGTCTGCAATTGGTGCTGATGCTTACCTGATATTCCTTAGCAAGTGGCTCTAGTGAAGTGCAGACCTCCTTTACTAGAGGAGCAAGCCGTACATCCGATAAGGTAACCTCTGCTTCCTTCGTCTCCAGTCTTGATATCATCAGAATATCATTAATCAGACTTGTCATGTTGATGGTTTCCTTCTTTATTCTCGAAAGAAATTCCTTCTTCTTATTCTCATCGGACACCATATTGTTCTCCAATAGCTCCAGATAGCCGCGCACTGAGGTAAGTGGAGTCTTAAGTTCATGTGATGCATTGGAGAAGAATTCTTGACGAACCATACGTTCGAATTCAATGCGATTCATAGATTCCTTAACCGACTGTGACATCTTCATTGTGGTATCGGCTATCACGTTCATCTCATCATATTTATATCTCTTAAAATGAAATTCCGGCTGATCCTGTGATAGCTTATTCAGCTCCTCAGCAATCTCATTTAACGGCTTTGTTACAGAGCCTGCAAAACGGTTTGAAATAAAGATGGAAACAATCAACGTTATACCAATACTAATTACAATTGCAGGAATTAATAAACCGGCATACTGCTCTACCCCAGAGAACGGAATTGCCATACGGATTATATAATTATCATTGTGAGAAACACTGGCTACATACAGCATCGGAAGCATTAAGGTTTCCGATTCACGGGTTGCAAAACCAAGACCATCTCCCAGTGCTTCCTTCACTTCTTCACGATCACTATGATTCTCCATAATGGTAATGTCTTCTATCTCACTATCAGCAATGACCTTTCCGTTTAGATCAATTACCGTGAAACGAGTCTGCTCATTTCCTTCCACTAGCTTGAGTTCATCTACCTGAGATTTAAGATCGCCCTCATAGTTCAAGCTATGATCTGTAATTCTTACGGTATATAGCATATTTTCCTCTGTCCGTTCAAGTATAATCTTACTGATGGCTGCACTAAAAATACTGCCGCTTAGGACAAGCGCCAGTGATACTACCAGTATGAACTTTTGAAATATTGCTCGTTTCACATAACCTCCATTATTGCTTTAAGTTCTTGAAAATCGATAACCTACACTCCGAACTGTCTTTATGTGTTCAACCCCAATCGTACCTAGCTTCTGACGTAAGGTTCGAATATGAATATCCAGTGTTCTGGATTCACCGTCGTATTCATAACCCCAGATTTGATTGAGTAGCTCATCTCTGCTAACTACCCTTACATCATGATCAATTAGATACATTAATAGCTCATATTCCTTATAAGTAAGCTCAACAGGGATACCATTGTTGGTTACCTCTCTTGTCTGAGGATTAATCTTCAAGGTATCAATGATAACAATATCACTTACATCCTCATTCTTCGCTCTGCGAAGCAGAGAACGGATTCTAGCGGCAAGCTCCAGCACACCAAAGGGCTTTGTAATATAATCATCAGCACCGACATCCAGACCCATTACCTTGTCTAATTCCTTATCCTTTGCTGTGAGGCAGATAACAGGAGTATTTTTAAGCTGAATATCCTGTCTCAATATTCGAATCGCTGATAGACCATCCATTCCTGGCAGCATCAGATCAAATATCGCAAGGTCCGGATGCTCCTCTTTCATATCCCGTAATGCTGGCTCTGCTGCTTCATACGCTTTAATGGCATATCCGAAGCCTTCCAGCGCTATTTTAAGCAATTCTCTGATACTCTCATCATCTTCTATAATATATATTCGTTCCATTCTAATCTCCATTCTAATAATATACAGCCTATAGTATCCTTACATTATTAACAGAGCCAGTCTCATGGAATTCAGTCCATTCACAGATGTTTACCGCATGGTCCCCGATACGCTCAAAATACTTTGCAATCATAAGTATATCGACGCATTGATCTACATGCTCAGAAGAAGATCTTAACAGAGATGCAACCTCCACCTTCACCTTATCAAACAAATCATCAACAACATCATCTCGTTTAATGATTTCCCTCGCTTCCTCTACATTCACCATGGTAAATGCACGAACCGCATCATGAACCATGGTTTTTGCAACAATACCCATTTCCGGAATATGCTTTACCAGATTATAGACCATATCCCGTTTCTCGCGGATTATAAGCTCCGCGATATCCGCAGCATGATCTCCGATACGCTCCATATCTGTAACAACCTTTAATGCTGTTGTAACAATTCTTAAGTCTCTGGCTACCGGCTGTTGTTTCAGAATCAGGGATAAACATCTTGCTTCTATTGTTTTTTCAATATCATTAACATTTCTATCTTCTTGTATTATTTCATTTGCCAATACTTCATTCTGTTCTTCAAAGGCTGCTAAGGTTTTTTCTATTGCAACTTCGATGAGATGCCCCATTTCCACGAGGTTCTCTTTTAATAATTGAAGCTCATGCTCAAAGCTTAGCCGTGCGGTCATAATAATACCTCCTTATAAGTATAATTATAATTGATGTATTTTCCTGTGTCAAATCTTGGCATCAACCGAATCTACCGGTAATATAATCCTCTGTTCTCTTATCAACCGGTCTGGTGAATAGGGTATCTGTCGGGGCAAACTCAATAACCTCCCCAACAAGAAAGAATGCCGTATAATCAGAGATTCTTGCTGCCTGTTGCATATTGTGAGTAACAATAGCAACCGTATATTTTTCCTTCAGCTCCGACATCAGATCCTCTATCTTCAAAGTTGAAATTGGGTCAAGTGCGGAGGTTGGCTCATCCATCAGGATTACCTCCGGTTCTACCGCCAGGGCTCTGGCTATACAAAGCCTTTGCTGCTGTCCTCCTGACAAACCGAGAGCAGACTTCCTAAGTCGATCCTTCACCTCGTCAAAGAGTGCCGCTCCCCGAAGACTTTCCTCCACAATCTGATCCAGCTTCACTTTCGACTTGATCCCATGAATTCTTGGTCCATAAGCCACATTATCATAGATTGACATCGGAAATGGATTAGGCTGCTGGAATACCATACCGATTTTCTTGCGTAGTAAAGTGGTATCTACTCTAGGATCATAGATGTTCTCGCCATCCAGGGTCACAAGACCTTCTATCTTAACATCAGAAATGAGATCATTCATACGGTTCAGCGTCTTTAAAAAGGTTGATTTACCACATCCGGAGGGGCCGATAAATGCAGTGATAGCCTTTTCCTTTATATTCATATCAATTCCTTTTAATGCATGGTTCGTACCATAATAAAGATGTAAAGCCTTCGTACTAATCTTATCCATTAACATATATTTCTCCGTTCTGCCGTTCAAGCATTCACTATTTATTTACATTGAATTTATTAGAAAGATACTTCGTAAGCAAATTTATTCCGAATACTATCACCAATAATACCAGCGCTATACCAAAAGCTGCGTCATACTGCGCTTTCTCCATGCTGAGGAAAAGCTGTATCGTTAGGGTTCCACCAGGTTGAACCACCTTCTCAAGTAAGCCTTCACCGTATTGTCCAAGCTTGGGTAGCAGATATCCGCTTCCAGCAGTGAATAAAAGAGCTGCCGATTCACCTACGATACGACCGATGGATAAGATGATACCGGTTATTATACCAGGCATGGCGGAAGGTAGGAGAATTGTTCGTATCATATACCATTTTGTAGCTCCAATTCCCAACGCACCGCTGCGATAGCTTACCGGAACTGTCTTTAATGCTTCCTGAGTATTTCTGGTGATTAACGGCAATACCATAAGTGATAGTGTCAATGCACCCGTTAGTATTGAATAGCCCAGCTTTAAGGTTATTCCAAAGAATACATAACCGAAAAGACCAAAGACGATGGAAGGGATACCTGCCAAAGTCTCTGTCGTGAACTCAATCAGGCTGACCAGCCTTCCGGGCCTAGCATATTCGTTCAGATAAATGGCTGCTCCTACACCAAAGGGAACTGCAATAAGTAAGGTTATTAGGATGATATACAGGGTGTTTACGATATTTCCTGCGATACCGAAGGTTCCCTTGATAGCACTTGGTACCGTAGTCAGAAAGGACCAGCTGATATAGGAAATACCTCGATAAGTAACATAGCCAACGATACCCGCTAATAATAAGATCGAAACCGAGGCACAGAAGTAGATGATGGTATGTGCAAAGGCATCCAATGGCTTTCTTTTCTTTATATAAATACTATTAGCTATCAGCATCCTTTTTTCCTCCCTTCATGACTCTGTTTAGTACCAGATTGATAATCATAATGAAGGTAAACAATACTAAACCTATCGTAAATAGGACTCTCTTATGGGTATCTGCCGAGTAAGACATTTCACTTACCACTGCTGTGGTTAAGAAGCGAACCGAATTAAAGGGCAATGGGATATTTGCTCCATTTCCTGCAACCAAGCTAATTGCCATGGCTTCCCCAATGGCCCTGCCCACTCCAAGGACAATTGCTGTAACAATACCGGATTTTGCTGCAGGGATAAGTATTTTAAATATAGTCTGAATATGTGTTGCACCTAATGCCAGTGATGCCTGCTTATAATGCTTTGGCACAGCTCTTAGGGCTGCTTCACTAATATTAATTACAGTGGGTAGGATCATAATCGCTAATACCAATACAGCGGATATCAAATTAGAGCCTCCGGTAAATTGATGCGTCGGATCATCTTTAAATATTGCCATCTCTAGCTTATAGATAAATGGGTTTAGGATCAAAATACCAAGCAGACCATAAACTACAGAGGGCACACCAGCTAGTAACTCAACAGCTGGCTTAACAATCCCGGCTAGACGCTTTGGTGCTGTCTCAGCTAAAAACACTGCCGTCATCACGCCGATCGGGACCCCAATCAGGATGGCCAACGAAGTACCGATAATGGATGTAAGTATAACATAAAGGATACCATAACTGGGCTCAGCAGCTGTTGGCGCCCATTTTGTGCTAAAAAGAATATCAACCAGACCAACCTCAAAGATCGCAGGCGTTCCGCTGATAATCATATATAAGGAGATTGAAAATACTGCTAATACAGCAAAAAAGGCACAGACTATGAATACTGCAGCTGCAATTTTTTCCACTGTGTTTTTCGTATTATAGCTTCCTATGATGGAATAATTTTTTTCACTCATACTGACCCCTTCCAAAATTAATTTCTTTTATATCTATAATTAATGACTTTATATCGGAGCAATTCTTCCCTATAAGGAGTACTATACTATGCTCTCCTAATAAAGAAACGTTTATTATTGCTTTCCTATTACCTCTCATTTAATCAACTGTGATTAAGCCGATACTCTTTATTAATTCTTTACCCTGGTCAGATTTGAGAAAATCAAATAATGCCTGAACCTCTTTGCTCTGAGTAGTAATTTCACCCATCGTACTCATTACAAATGGGCGGCTTAACAGATAGGTACCTGCCTTGATATTCTCTTCCGTGGGTTCTACACCATCTACCTTTACAGCTGTTACCGTATCATCTACAATATCAAGGGAGACATATCCGATTGCCCCGGGTGTTGAAGTGACCTTTGCCATGACACCTCCGGTACTGTTGATTTCATTTGAATACTTACCGAGATCTTCAATCCCTAACAGCTCTTCAAATGCACCTCTGGTACCGGAACCGGCCTCTCTACCGACTACTACAATTGGCTGGTTTAAACCTCCAATTTTGCTCCAGTTATTAATCTGTCCGGTGTAGATCTGTATTAACTGATCCTTTGTAAGATTAGTCACTATATTCTCTTTATCAAGAACTACGGCAATCCCGTCTATTGCAACGATATTTTCTACAGCTCCTGAGCTCTTCTCCGTATCCTTTAAATGTCTGGATGCGTTACCGATATTAACGGTTCCGGCTAATACCGCCTCCACCCCTGCGGAGGAACCAATGAATTCTGCGGATACTGTAACCTTCGGATACTTATCCATGAAAGCTTCTGCAATTACGTTAGAAAGCTTCTCCATTGAGGTTGAACCAGCCATTGTTATTGTTCCACTCAAATCTGGGCTTGCCCCTGTGCCGTTGTCCGCTTGATTATTTCCTGTATCATTACCTGAATTATCTTCGTTTTGTTTACCACAAGCACTTAATGCAGCTAACATCAATAAACTGATCAATAAAAATGCTGCTAATCTTCTTAATCTAATCATTCAATTCTCTCCTAACTCTTTTCCTACTGTCTACAATACAAAAATATCATGATACCGGATAACCAGATACCATGATTCTGTATAGTTTCTGTAAAATCCATGTAAACCAATCACATATTATAGAAATTACCGGTTCTATAATAAATATTGGGGTGGTACTTTACCCCGATATTTTTTTACATTAAAATGCACTTATAACCAGCCTGCCTACTTTCCGTTCTGCGACCAACATAATTGAAAGAAGGTAGATTTATAAGT